>JAKOZM010000138.1 GCA_029779995.1 Actinomycetes bacterium | reverse complement strand
ATGCGCAAGGCGGCGCTGCTGCAGCGCAAGGCGGCCCAGACCAGCGTGCAGGAGCACGCCGACAGGTGTCTGGGCGTTCTGGGCCTGCCCCCCAGCGAGCAGCCATTGGCCAGCATTGATGAGGAGATCGCCAGAGTGCGCCGCGACCTCGCCGCGGCTCGCGGCAGGGCCGAACACGCCGGTGTGGAGGTCGCGCGGGCGAAGGTCGCCCTGGCAAGCGCGGAGGCGTTGGTGGCGGCGCAGGAGCACAAACGGGAGTATCTGCGGCGGCAACGTGAGCTGGATGCTGCTGCCGATGAGGTGCAGCAGATGCGTTCGGCGCTTACGGCGCACGACCGTGCCCGCCCGGTGCAACCCGCTGCCAGCGCCTGGGAATCCGCTGCGGAGCGTGCTGCCGAAGCCGCCCAGGGCTATGAGCAAGCGAGCACCGCCGTGGCTGCGCTGGAAGTCGAGGACGTCAGTGCCGCGGCTCTCACGGCGTGCGAACGCGCGATCGGGGAGTTGGCCGGTGCCGCCGAGGCTGAGCAGCGCCTGCCGGCCTTGCTGGCACACGTTCCGCACTTGCAGCAGATGCTGACGGATGCCAGTGAACGGTGTTCGACGCTCGCTACGAGGCGGGCCGGGATCAGTACCCAGATTGCGCAGGCGCGCGCACAAAGCGTCGTTGCCGACGAGCCACGAGACGTGCTGACGGGGCTCACAGTGGCGTCTGCGGCCGTGGCTTCGGCACTGCTCGTGTGGGATGAGGTCGATCGGCTGCAGGCAGACTTGGTCCTGGCTCAAGTGGATGCGGGTGAGGCCGCGAGTGCCCAGGCACGCGCCCTCGCCAGTGTGGAACAGGCCCGCCGGGAGCACTCGGCCAATCACGCCGCAGCTCTGGCTGCCACCCTTCGCGAGGGCCAGCCATGTCTTGTCTGTGGGGCGGTGGAACACCCGCAGCCCGCGCAGCCGGGGACGGGGGCCGCACCGGATCTCGAGCGACTGGAGGCTGGAGAGGAACAGGCCAGGGCTCGGCTGACCGCCGCTACCCACCGGGTGCAGCGGATCCAGGCTTGCATTGACGCACGGCTGTCCGGGATCGACGCCGACCGGGCTGCGTTGCTCCAGCGTCGCGACGAGATCGACCGCGAGCTCGACGCTTGCCGAGCCCGTGTGGCAGCAGTGCAGGCAGCCCGGCAAACCGTGGACCGCCTGCAGGAGGAGTCTGCGGAACTGGCACAGGCCGGGGCTGGCGCGGAGTTGGCCCGGCAGCAGGCCGGCAATGACCTACAGGCATTGCGTCAGCAGTGCGATGAGCTGACCGAGCAGGTCGATCGCGCCCGTATGTCCTTCCCCTCGGTCGGGGTCCGGGTGGTCGCTCTGCAACGGCAGGCGACGGCCATCCGCGACCTCCTCACTGCCAACTCTGCGTTGACCCACGCCCGGGCATCCCAGGAGGAGGCCCGCCTCACCCTGGCGGCCCTTCTTGATCAGGTGGGCCTGCCGGATCTGCCAACGGCCCAGGCAGCGATCCTCCCGCCGGCGCGTGAGCAGCAGTTGCGCGCCGTCGTTGAGGAACACCACCGCCTCGTGACGGAAACGTCGGCGGGACTCGCGCAGTTGCGGGAGGTCGACCCGGACGTCGTCGTCGACCTCTCCTCGTTAGTGGATGACTTGGCCACAAAGACGCTTGCGCACACGGAGGTCATAGCGGCCATGGGAAGCCTTGCGTACCGCCTCGAGCAGGCCGTGCCTCTGCGGACCGCACTCGTCGAGGCGCTCGACACCCTTGAGCGCCGTCTGCAGGACACCGCGGGGGTCATTCGGATGGCTGACCTGGCCACCGCCAACCGCAGCGAGGTCGTGCACCGGGTTCGGTTGTCCTCTTTCGTCCTCATGCGCAGGTTCCAGTCCGTGGTTGATGCAGCCAACGACCGGCTCGACGCGATCTCGGAAGGGCGCTACCAGTTGGTCGTGGAACACGGTGGGCTGGACAATCGCGGTCTGGCGGGTCTCGATCTTCTGGTTGCCGATCAGCGCACGGAGCAGACTCGGTCGACGAGATCACTGAGCGGGGGCGAGCGCTTCTACGTGGCGCTGGCGCTGGCGCTGGGACTGGCCGACGTTGTGCGCAGCGAGTCCGGGGGGATCGAACTCGGAACACTGTTCATCGACGAAGGGTTCGGATCCCTCGATGAGCGAACGCTCGATGAGGTGATGGACATGCTCGAACAGGTGCGTGCGGGACAGGACCGGATCATTGGTCTGGTGAGTCATGTCGACCTTCTCAAACGGCGCATCGATCCCCGGATCAGCGTGCGCCGTGACGGCCAGCGGCCGGGTGTCAGCCGGTTGGAGGTGCGGGTGTGACCGATCCCGGTCCATTGGATGAGATGCTGCTCGATCTGGTGCGCCTCATCCCGGCGGGGAGTCTGGCAACCTATGGCGATATGGCCGCCATGGCCGAAGAGCTCGGCTTCCCCTGCACGGCTCGCCGGGCCGCCTCGACGCTGCGACGGTTCGGGTCAGGTGTGCCGTGGTGGCGGGTGGTGCAATCATCGGGAACTGTCGCGGAGTCGGTTCTGGCCCAGGCCACTGTGCTGCTGTCGGCCGAGGGGGTCACCGTGGTGGACAGGCGCGTGCCACTTGGCCAGCGGCGCTGGCGGCCTAGCCCCGAGGACCTCTTGCCCGTGGTGGATGCCGGGCCCGCCGGGTAGGTACGAAGCGGGCGATTCTGAAGGTGCGCCGGTTTCGTTCAGATGCGCCCGTCCGACAGGGGCGATTCTGAACGAAGCGGGCGGAAGTGCGGGTGCGCGCACTGCCATCGCCATGTGAAGGTGGAGATGTGGTGGAGGTCAGTGCCGAACGGTTCGAGCAGCTCGTCGAGGCTGCTGTGAACGTGATTCCGGCGAGCCTGGCCCAGCACATCGAGAACGTGGGCATCGTGGTGGAGGACGACCCACCCGCGGAGGATCCATATCTGCTCGGCTTGTACGAAGGTATCCCCTTGACCGAGCGCGACTCCTGGTACGTGGCAGCCCTGCCCGACCGGATCCGGATCTTCCGAAATCCCATTTTGGCCATGTGTGCGACCCAAGCGGACGTCGTGCGCGAGGTCTACATCACGGTTGTGCACGAGATCGCGCACCATTTCGGAATCGATGATGACACTTTGCATGATTTGGGGGTCGGATAGTTTCCATTCACGCATATCGGGTTTATAGTTTGAGCATGACTGATGCGATGCGCGCAATGTTGGAAGAAGTAGCCGCCGGCAACTTGACGCCGGAGGAGGCGAGCCAACGGATCTCGGAGCTGTCAGCCCAGGCTGCCGATGTGGCCGTTTCCGATGAGCCGGTCCGGCGGATTCAGGTGAAGGCCGGGGCCGTCCGGCTGACGATCGTGGCTGACCCCGCTGTCCATGAGGCGGTCGCCCAGGGCCCACACACCATGCGACGTGAGGGCGACAGCCTGCTCATCGATACCAACACCACCTCCGGTGAGGGTGACTTCAGTGTTGAGCCGCCGCGTTCGGCGTTCATGACGTGGGTCGGGCAGATGGTCAACAGAGTTGGGGCCAGCGTCGAGATCCGCGTCAACCCGAACCTGCCCCTGCAGGTGCTTCTTGTCGGTGGCGCCCTGGATCTGCAGGGTGTGACCGCGGGCGCCAGTGTGGGCGTGGAGGCCGGGTCAGCGCAGCTGAGTGGTGCGGGGCCCCTGCTGCTGGACGTGGCCAGCGGCAGCGGCAAGGTCGATTGGGTGTTCACCGGCCAGTCCAAGGTCCGCGCGGACATGGGGTCGGTCAGTGTCACGGTACGTCCGGAGTCCAACGTCATGGTCACCGCGGACACCTCGTTGGGGCAGGCCATCATCAAGTCGCATACCGGCAACGTGAAGGCTCCCCAGGATGGCGCGACGCCCGCCATCACTGTGGGCGCCGGGGCCGGGGCCCTGACCGTCAGTTCCCGGATGGGTTCTGCGCAGGTCACCATCGCATGAATCACCTGCACGCTGCTCCCTCGACGTGTCCTGTCTGCACCCAGGAACTGATCACCACCCGGCTCACGTGCCCGGGTTGTCACACGGAGATCTCCGGCACGTTCTCGGCATGCCGCTACTGCCAACTCACCGGCGACGATCAGGTGCTCCTTGAGGTGTTCTTGCGCAGCCGCGGCAATCTGCGCGATGTGCAGTCACACCTTGGCGTCTCCTACCCGACCGCGCGGCAGCGGTTCAACGATCTTCTGACGAGGCTGGGTCTGGATGAGCCAGTGGCCGACCCCCGCGAGGTCATGAACGATCTTGCCGCCGGCCGTATCAGCGTCGAGGAAGCGCAGTCGATCCTGGAGCAGCAGCGGCAGTAGGCCCCTACTCGCCGGCCTCGCCTTCACGTTTGGCCCGGTCGGCCGCCTCCTGTGCGCGCATTTCGTCCAGTGTCGGGGCACCGCCCCCGAAGCGGGCCGGCCACCACCATGCGCCGGGTTCCGGCTTGGGTTCGTAGGCCTGGATCATCTGCTCGTACAGGCCCTGCATACGCGCGCGCAGCTCGGCCGTCGCCTCGGCAGGGTCATCGGCAGGGGTCACCATCATGGGTTCGCCGAGTCGCAGGGCCACCAACGTGCCCCGAGCCATCTCCCGGGGGTGGCCCTTGGTCCACAGCCGCTGGCCGCCGAAGGTGATCATGGGGATGATCGGCACGCCGGCCTCGGCCGCCATCCGCACGGCACCGGTTTTGAAGTCCTTGACCTCGAAGGACTGGCTGATGGTGGCCTCGGGGAACACTCCGACGATCTCGCCCTGCCGCAGCCAATCGATCGCCTGATCCAGCGACGCCGCTCCCGCGGCGCGATCTACCGGAATGTGATGCATGGAACGCATCAGTGGCCCGGAGATCTTGTGGTCGAACGTCGCCTTCTTCGCCATGAACCGGACGAGCCGCTTCGAGGGCCGGGCACCGTATCCACAGAAGATGAAGTCCAGATACGACACGTGATTACTCGCCAGGACGGCCCCGCCCTTGCGGGGGACGTGTTCTCCGCCGGCCACCGTGAACCGGATGTTGAAGAGCCGGAAGAAGGTGTAGGCGCTCAGAACGATCGGGGGATAGGTGATGTCCAGCACAACGCCAATTTAGTTCACTTCTGGTCGGCGGTGTCCTTGGAGAGCCCAAACAGGTGTTCCTGGATCCACGATTGAATCGGCTCCTGGCGGCGCGCCCAGCGCGCAGACCGCTCCGCTGCTCGCTGCGCCTTGCGCGGCTTCTTGGCGTATCGGTAATGGGCCCACGGAGACCCGGGCTTGGCCAGTCGGAACATGGCGATCCACGCGATGAACGGCAGGGCGATCGAGAAGGCCGCGACCCACAGCTTGCCTTTGAGGATCGTCACGAACACCGGGATGAAAGCGAGCAGCACGAACATCAGGGCGCCGATCGCGTTGACCCAGAAGTCCGTGTCGGGATCCGGGGGCGCCTGATTGGGCGCAGCCACCAGCAGCGCGCTGAACAGGACGACTGCCGCCAGCGTCACCGCGTCCGCCGACAGCCGGCCCTCCTGGGTCCAGTACACGTCCTGCATGTGCAGGATCATGGCGAACTCGTCGAGGACCAGGGCGGCGCCGATCCCGAAAGTGATGCCCGCTATCTGACGCCAGATCCCGTGTTCGCCGGAGCCGAGAGCCAGCACTCCGCCGAGAAGTAGGACGATCAGGCCCGGAACCACGTGATGGATGTGGACCTCACCGGCTGACACGTTGCCGAACGGGCCTCTGCCCGACCGGATCAGCCGGGTGATGGTGCGGGTGACGAGAAACGTGAGCAAGAACGCCAAGAGCGCCAGGAACATGGGTTGTCGACCCGGCTCGATGATCTCTCGCGCGTACCAATGCAGCACAACTTCAGCCTATGCGCGCCGGCGGCACCGGAGTCGACGAGGAAGGCGAAACGTGACGCATTGATCGAGTTTGTCCACCTTTGTGCTCTACATTGTTCCGAGTGAGCACCGAAGGGCGTTGTCGCTGATGGCCGAGGGGAAAGTGGCACTGGCCCGCGACACACGAACGCCTGGCAAGACGCTGGGCAAACTGGCGGACCACAAGAATTGGTCGGTGCGTGCTGACGTCGCGGCCAACCCCCGAACGCCGGCGAAAGCCCTGGCCAAGTTGGCCAACGACAAGCGCTGGGAGGTGCGCACCGAGGTCGCGCTGAACCTCAACGCGACCGACAAGGTGCTCGACCTGCTTGCCAGCGACGAGCATGTGGCGGTGCGAACCGCGGTCGCCCTCAATCCGAAGGCGCCAACCTCGGCGCTGCGCCGTTTGTCCAAGGACAAGAACACGACCGTCCGGCTGCGTGTCGCTGAGAACCGCAGTGCCCCCAGCGGCGTGGTGCGCAGGCTGGCCGCGGACGACGAGCGCGCAGTACGTCGATCGGCCATTGCGAACCATCAAACGCCGAAGAAGGTCAAGTAGGAGAAGCGCCCTGCGGGTGCCCCCGGCAGGATTCGAACCTGCGCGCATGGCTCCGGAGGCCACTGCTCTATCCCCTGAGCTACGGGGGCTTCTGGGGTGATGCCAGCCTACCAATGCCAACTCGGTGTCTGTCTGGGCAGTACCTTGTCTGGTGTGCGGTGGTCTCTTGCGGCGTGCGCGCTGGTGTTGGTGGGGTGTCAGCAGTTGACTCCCCCCACGCATCCGACCGCGCTGCCGGGCCCGGTGCCGGTGGGGACGCCCGAGGGGCCGATCACGATCGCCGGTGAACAGTGGTTGCCGTGCACGCGCAAGCAGCTACGGGCCTATCCACCGGTCCTCGACCGGTTGGCCACCACGTACTACGCAGGCCCCTGGTGCCTGGGCACCGAAGCCGGAAACCGGTTCATGTGGGTGTATGCGGAACCATTGTTCGACGGCGAAGATCCGCAGCGTATCCGTAGTTATGTGAACACGGATGCGGGCCTGCTCGTCCGGGGTCTGCGAACCACCGGGTACCAGATGGTGACCGCGTCGCCCAAGGACACCGACGTCGGGTATACCGCACGCCGGCCCTCCTCGCCGAACGTCGTGGCGATCGAGGTCCTCGGGGAGAGCCCACCGCCACAAGGGCAGGCCTACGAGGGGGTCGACCCCCTGCGGGTGGTCGTGGAGGTCCGCAAGGCAGGACCAGAAGATACCCCAGCGCCGACCCCCTAATCTGGAAGGCATGACACCCGCCGATCTGGTCGCCGCCATTACCGCTGCCCTCGCCGACGTCCCGGAGACCAGCGATCTGCAGGTTGACGTGCGCGTGGAGCGGCCCAAGAATCGCGACCACGGGGACTGGGCCACCAACGTCGCCCTCGCCTCGGCCAAGCGGGCGGGACTGCCGCCCAGGGACCTGGCTGCGAAGTTGGTGGCCATCCTGGGGACCTATGACGGCATCGAGGCCTTGGAGATCGCCGGACCTGGCTTCATCAACATCACGTTGGCCGCGCAGGCCCAGGGCCAGATCGCGCAGAGCATCGTCACCGCTGGCAGCACTTACGGTCAGATCGAGGCCCTTACTGGGACGAGTATCAACCTCGAGTTCATCTCAGCCAACCCCACCGGTCCGCTGCACCTCGGGCACACCAGGTGGGCCGCCGTCGGGGATGCCATGGCCCGGGTGCTCGCTGCGGCTGGCGCGGTCGTCGACCGTGAGTTCTACATCAATGACCGTGGTGTGCAGATGGACAAGTTCGGCATGTCGCTGGAGGCCCGCGCCCGCGGTGCCGAGCCGCCCGAGGGCGGCTACCAGGGCGAGTACATCGTGGAGCTGGCCCAGCGGATCGTCGCTGCGGAGCCCGGCATCGTGGAGCTTCCAGAGGACGAGCGCTGGGTGGCCTTCCGGGAAGCGGGCTACGCACTTCAACTGCAGCAGCAGAAGGACGTGCTGGACCACTTCCGCACGCACTTCGACGTCTGGTACTCCGAGCGCACGCTGCACTCCTCGGGCGCGGTGGACCGCGGCATGGTGAAACTGCGCTCCCAGGGGCACGTCTACGAAGCAGACGGAGCCGTGTGGCTGCGGACCACCGACTTCGATGACGACAAGGACCGGGTGCTGATCAAGGCCGACGGCGAACTCACCTACTTCGCCTCCGACACCGCCTACTACGTGGACAAGCGTGACCGCGGCTTCGACATCTGCGTCTACTTGCTGGGCGCCGATCATCATGGGTACGTCAACCGCCTGCGGGCCGTGGCCGCCTGCGCCGGCGACGACCCGAACTTCAACATCGAGATCTTGATCGGGCAGCTCGTGAAGATGTACAAGGGTGGGGAGGAGGTGCGGCTTTCCAAGCGCAGCGGCGCCATGATCACCCTAGAGGACCTGGTCGACGAGGTCGGCGTGGATGCCGCCCGCTACACACTGATCCGCTACCCGGCGGACTCCCCGTTGATGATGGACCTCGATCTGCTGGTCCAACGCACCAACGACAACCCCGTTTTCTACGTTCAGTACGCCCATGCCCGGATCTCCTCAGTTCTGCGAAACGCCGCGGATCTCGGGATCGACTGGCGCCAAGCCGCGTTCGATCCGGGATTGCTGACACATGAGCGCGAGGGTGCTCTGCTCGGGGTGCTGGCGGAGTTCCCCCGCATCATCGCCACGGCCGCGGAGCTGCGCGAACCCCACCGCGTCTGCCGTTATCTCGAAGAGGTGGCGACCGCGTACCACAAGTTCTACGACTCCTGCCGCGTGCTACCCCGCGGTGAGGAGCAGGTGGAACCGCTGCACATCGCCAGGCTGTGGTTGTGCGCAGCGACCCGGCAGGTCATCGCCAACGGTTTGGACCTCTGCGGCGTCAGCGCCCCGGACCGGATGTGATGCGCCGAGCGTTGACGCCAGCCCCCAGGCGCGAGGCGGGCACCCCATACCCTTGATCGCATGCCTGCACATCCGGCTGGACCCCGGCACGAGGACATCAGCCATCCCCTCGCCCCCAGCGACCCGCCCACCGACCTCAACGCCCTCGACGCTACGGTCTGGCCGACGCACGCTGAAAGGGTGGCCGGCGTCCTCACTCTGGCAGGCATCCCCGTCACCCAGGCGATCGCGGAGTTCGGCAGCCCCTTGTTCATGTTGGACGAGCAGCACTTCCGCCACGCTGCCCGCAGTTATGCCCAGGCCTACGCGGGTGCCGACGTGTACTACGCGGCGAAAGCCTTCCTGACCGGGCGAATCGCGCAGTGGGCCGATGAGGAGGGCCTGCGCATCGATGTCTGCACCCACGGCGAGATGGAGATCGCGTTGCGGGCAGGTGTCGATCCGGCGCGCATGCTGTTCCACGGAAACAACAAGAGCGAAGCCGAGCTGCGCCGGGCATTGCAGGTCGGGATCGGGCGCATCGTCATCGACTCGTTCACCGAGATCGAGCGGCTGCGAGCCTTGGCCGTCGAATTGGGCGTCACCCCCAAGACGTTGATCAGAGTCACGGTCGGCGTCGAGGCGCACACGCACGAGTTCATCGCCACGGCCCATGAGGACCAGAAGTTCGGGCTGGCCCTGGCAGGGGGAGTGGCTGCCCGGGCCGCAAGGCTGGTCGCTGAGGACCCGCATCTCGAGCTCGTCGGGCTGCACAGCCACATCGGGTCGCAGATCTTCGACGCCGCCGGCTTCGAGGTCGCAGCTCATCGCATGGCCGGGCTGGTCGCGGAACTGGTCACTGCCGGCCACGCCATCGGCGAACTGAATCTGGGCGGGGGCATGGGTATCGCCTACACCAGCGCTGACGACCCGCCGCAGGTCGCGGACCTGGCCAAGCAGATCCAGGCGATCGTGGCCCGGGAATGTGAACTGGCGGGTGTCCCCATGCCGCGGCTCGCAGTCGAACCCGGCCGGGCGATCGTCGGCGGCGCCGGCATCACCGTGTACCAGGTGGGCACCGTCAAGACCGTGGATCTCGGCGGTCGCAGTCGCCGGTACGTCTCGGTGGACGGTGGGATGAGTGACAACATCCGCACCGCCCTCTATGACGCCGAGTACACCGTCGTGCTGGCCAATCGCCGGTCCGACGCAGCACCGGTGTTGACGCGCGTGGTGGGCAAACACTGTGAGAGTGGCGACGTGGTCGTCCGGGACGCCTGGCTGCCCGCCGACATCGAGGCGGGCGACCTGCTGGCTGTGGCCGCGACCGGCGCCTACTGCCGCAGCATGGCCAGCAACTACAACTACCTGCCCAAGCCCGGGGTCATCGCGGTGCGGGACTCGGCTTGCAGTGTGGTGTTGCGCGCCGAGACGCTCGACGACATGTTCGCCACCGACCCTGTGCTCTAGCGCGGGGTGGTCGAAGGGTCCGGGGGAGCCTTTGCCGTAGGTGCGCGAACCTGCCGTGACAGACTGGGGGCGTGTCTGACGTTGTGCGCGTAGCCCTGCTCGGTGGTGGAACTGTAGGTTCCCAGGTGGCCCGGTTGCTGACCGATTCCGCCGACGATCTGCGCCAGCGGGCCGGCGCGCCCCTGGAATTGGTGGCCGTCGCGGTGCGCGACACATCGAAGCCCCGCCCGGGCATCGATCCCGCGCTGCTGACCGACGACCCGATGAGTGTGGTCACCCGCGACGATGTGGACATCGTCGTGGAGGTCATGGGCGGTCTGGATCCCACCCGGGAGTTGTTGGAGACGGCGTTGGCCAACGGTGCCAGCGTCATCAGCGCGAACAAGGCCCTGCTCAGTGAGCACAGCGCCTCGCTGCACCAGATCGCGCATGACCATGGTGTCGACCTGTTCTACGAGGCGGCCGTCGCCGGGGCGATCCCGCTGCTGCGACCGTTGCGGGAGTCGCTGGCCGGCGACCGGGTCAGCCGGGTGCTCGGGATCGTCAACGGCACGACGAACTACATCCTCACGAAGATGGACGAGGAGGGTGCGGACTACGCGGACGTGCTCGCGGAGGCCCAACGCCTCGGCTACGCGGAGGCGGACCCCACTGCCGACGTGGGCGGACATGATGCGGCGGCGAAAGCGGCGATCCTGGCCACCCTCGCCTTCCACTCCAGCGTCACCCTGTTCGACGTGTACTGCGAGGGGATCACCTCGGTCACCCTGCGCGATGTCGAGGCTGCCCGCGACCTGGGTTATGTGATCAAACTGCTGGCCGTGGCCGAACGTACGGCGGACGGCCACGGTGTGGTGACCCGGGTGCACCCGGCCTTGGTGCCGCGTGCTCACCCGCTGGCCAGCGTGCGGGACGCATTCAACGCCGTCTTCGTGGAAGCCGAATCAGCCGGCCAGATGATGTTCTACGGCAGAGGTGCCGGCGGCGAACCGACCGCCAGCGCGGTACTGGGCGACCTCGTCACGGCTGCGCGCAACCGACAGGCGGGTGCCGCCGGTCAGGCCCAGTCGGTGTACGCCGGACTCACGCCCCGGCCCATCGGGGAAGCCACCACGCGCTACATCATCAATCTCGACGTGGCCGACCGGCCCGGTGTGCTGGCCGCCATCGCCACCTGCTTCGGCCATCACGACGTGTCCATCCAGACCGTCCGGCAGGACACCACTGACGAGGCGGGCCGGGCGGTGTTGCTGATCGGCACGCATGCGGCCCTCGACGCCGATCTGAGCGCCACCGTGGATGCTCTGCGGGATCTCGACGCCGTCAACCAGGTGGTGTCGGTGATGCGCGTGGAGGGTGTCGAATGACCGCCCACGTCTGGCGCGGGGTCATCGAGGAGTACCGCGACCATCTCCCGGTGACGGATCAGACGCCCGTGATCACCCTGCGGGAGGGCGGCACCCCCTTGGTGCGCGCCAACCGCCTGTCGGAGACGACCGGCTGTGAGGTCTACCTGAAGGTCGAGGGCGCCAATCCGACCGGGTCCTTCAAGGACCGCGGCATGACCATGGCCATCTCCACCGCGGCCCAAGAAGGCGCCAAAGCGGTCATTTGTGCCTCGACCGGTAACACCAGCGCCAGCGCGGCTGCCTATGCGGTGCGCGCCGACATGGTGTGCGCCGTCTTGGTCCCAGCGGGCAAGATCGCGATGGGCAAACTCGCGCAGGCGCTCGTGCACGGCGCCCGCCTGCTGCAGATCGACGGCAACTTCGACGATTGCCTGACGCTGGCCCGTCAGCTGTCGCAGGAGTACCCCGTGGCGCTGGTCAATAGTGTGAACCCTGTGCGCATCGAGGGGCAGAAGACCGCCAGTTTCGAGATCGTGGACCAACTCGGTGCCGCCCCGGACATCCACTGTCTGCCCGTGGGCAACGCTGGCAACATCACCGCGTACTGGAAGGGCTATCGCGAGTACCAGGTCGCCCCCCGCATGTGGGGGTTCCAGGCGGCGGGAGCAGCTCCCATCGTGCGCGGGGCGCCGGTGCGCCGGCCGCAGACCATCGCGACCGCCATCCGGATCGGCAACCCGGCGTCGTGGGACTTCGCCGAGGCGGCCCGCGACGAGTCGGGTGGGGTCATCGAGATGGTGACCGACCGGCAGATTCTGCGCGCCTACAAGCTGCTCGCCGCGGGGGAGGGCGTATTCGTGGAGCCAGCATCGGCAGCCGGGGTCGCCGGACTGCTGGCCAAACATGCCGCTGGCGAACTGGATGCCGGCCAGACGATCGTGTGCACCGTCACCGGCAACGGGCTCAAAGACCCGCAGTGGGCGATCGCCGGTGCGCCGCAGCCGGTCCGCATCGCGATTGACGCGCAGGCGGCTGCCGCGGAACTGGGGCTGCTCTGATGACGGTGGTCGTTCGAGCCCCCGCCACGTCGGCCAATCTTGGCCCTGGCTTCGACAGCCTCGGCCTCGCTCTGGAGTGGCGGGACCGAGTGACGTTCGAGCTCGCTGACGAGGACCGGGTGACCGTCTCAGGAGAGGGTGCTGGGGAGGTGCCCACCGGCCCCGAACACTTGGTGCTGGCGAGCTTCCGCCGGGCCTTCGAACACGTCCGGCAGACTGCCCCAAAAGTGGCTCTGACCTGCGAGAACGTCATTCCGCACGGGCGTGGTCTGGGGAGTTCATCGGCCGCCATTGTGACTGGTCTGGCGGGTGCCCGGGCGCTCGGAGCCGACCTTGACGACGCCACTCTGCTCGACCTGGCGACCCGCATTGAGGGGCATCCGGACAATGTGGCTCCTGCCCTGCTCGGGGGTCTGACGGTGGCATGGACCGAGTCGTCGGGGATGGCAGTGCGGTTGCAGCCCACTGTGTCAAGGGTGAACGTGGTCATCCCGCATCAGCGGCTTTCGACCGAGACCGCTCGCGGCCTGCTACCGACCAGCGTTCCCTACGCGGATGCCGTACACGCGATCGGACGAGCCGCCCTGGCGGTAGCGGCGTTCACCGGCTACCCACAGCATCTGCTGGCGGCAACCGAGGACCGCCTGCATCAGGACTACCGCAAACCCGCCTACCCGCAGTCGTGGGATCTCGTCCAGGACCTGCGGGCGTGTGGGGTGCCGGCAGCGATCTCCGGGGCGGGTCCCAGCGTCATCGCTTTCGGGCCCGCGGTTGCCCCTGACGGCTGGCGAGTCATGGAGTTACCGGTCGCCCTGCAGGGAGTGCTGGTCACCGGGTCGTAACCGGGCGACTTCAGACGGTCCGCGGCACCTTGCCCGTTGCTTTCAGCATCCGGCACATGAACCGGTGGCCGCCGTCGGACGTGGCCCCGAACATCAGGGGACAGCCCCCATCGATGACCAGTACCCCCGCTTCCCGGCCGATCCGGGTGGCCTCATCGCTGACGCTGCCCGCGCCGAAGGCCCGGTGCATCCACGCGCATGGGATGCCCAACTCGACGATCTCGCGCATGGTGGCAGGGGCGTGCTCCGCGCGGGTGCCGATCACGACCGCCTCAACCCCACCTGGAATCGAACGTAGATCCGGATAACTGGGATCGCCGACGATCTCCGTCACGTTCGGATTGACGGCGAAGACCGTGTAGCCACGATCCTTCAGCCGTTCGTACACGACGTTGGCTCCGTGTTGATCAGCACTGCGTGACACCCCGGTGACCGCGATGCGCTTGTGTGTCAGGAATTGCTCTGCTGCTTCTGCAACCTTCATTGTCGCCTCCATATTCACGGTACTGCTGTGGTCGACACGACGGGTATGGTTCCGCCTCGAGGCTTCGCAGTGTTACAGTGGGCGCAGCCAGGGCATTCAACTCGTGGCGATCAACCGGGGGGCCGTCAAGCCACGCGTGCCCCACCCGTTCTTCTCACTTGAATCCCACTTGGCACAACCTGTCCGAAGTGGGCGGTGTCTTTATCGCCGTTCACCTGTTGGGCGAATCCACGTGAACTCGCCCCGCGTCCATGAAAGGGCGTGTCACTTGACTGACACCACAATCGAGCAGCCGACCGCCAAACGTCGCCCGGGCCTCACCGGGATGCTGCTTGCAGATCTGCGCAAAATGGCAGCTGACCAGGGAATCTCTGGAGCTTCGTCCATGCGCAAGAGCGAACTCATCGCCGCCCTGCAGGGTGCTGCGAAGAGTGAGCAACCTCCCGCTGAGAAGCACTCTGAGGCCAGCGCGCCTGAGCAGTCTGAGGTGCAACAGCCAGCGGCGGCCCAGCCGCAAGCGGAGGGCGAGCCCCAGAAAGCTGGGCGCGAGGAGAGCCGGGAGGGCGGGCGCAACCGCAACCGGAACCGCGAGCAGAACCAGAACCGCGAGCAGAACCAGAACCGCGAGCAGAACCAGAACCGCGAGGGCGATGGCGCTGATCAGCAGAACCGGGATGGCGGGGACCGCAGTCGTGAGCAGCAGGCCCGCGATGGTGAGAGCAACCGCGATCGCAACAACAACGCCAACAACCGGCGCCGCCGCGGCCGGGATCGCAACCGCGAACGCCGCCGCGACGATGTCGAGCCCGAGGTGACCGAGGATGAGGTGCTCGTGCCCGTGGCCGGCATCCTCGATGTGCTGGATAACTATGCCTTCCTGCGCACGACCGGTTACCTGCCTGGGCCGACCGACGCCTACCTCAGCCTTGGTCTGGTCAAGAAGTACGCGCTGCGCAAGGGTGACCACGTGGTCGGAGCGATCCGCCCGAACCGCGAGGCCGACAACAGCCGTCAGAAGTACAACCCACTGGTTCGCATCGACAAGATCAATGGCTTGGATCCGGATAAGTCCCGGGAACGCAAGGAGTTTGGCAAGCTCACTCCGCTGTACCCCCAGCACCGACTGCGCCTCGAGGGCGATGCCTCCAACCTCACCGCGCGCATCATCGACCTCGTCGCCCCGATCGGGAAGGGACAGCGTGGGTTGATCGTGTCCCCGCCCAAGGCCGGCAAGACCATGGTGCTGCAGCGGATCGCGAACTCCATCACCGCGAACAACCCCGAGGTTCACCTGATGGTGGTGCTCGTGGATGAGCGGCCCGAAGAGGTCACGGACATGAAGCGCTCGGTCAAGGGTGAGGTCATCGCCTCCACCTTCGACCGTCCCGCCGACGACCACACGACCGTGGCCGAACTGGCGATCGAGCGGGCGAAGCGGCTCGTCGAGATGGGTCAGGACGTCGTGATTCTGCTCGACTCGATGACCCGTTTGGGGCGCGCATACAACCTTTCAGCCCCGGCCTCAGGACGTATCCTTTCCGGTGGGGTGGACTCGGCGGCGTTGTACCCGCCCAAGAAGTTCTTCGGTGCTGCGCGCAACATCGAGGAGGGTGGCTCGTTGACGATCATCGCCACCGCGCTGGTGGAGACCGGATCCCGCATGGACGAGGTGATCTTCGAGGAGTTCAAGGGCACCGGCAACATGGAGCTCAAACTGGACCGGCGCCTGGCCGACAAGCGGGTGTTCCCGGCTGTCGATGTGGATGCGTCCGGCACCCGCAAGGAAGAGCTGCTGATGACCAAGGAGGAGTTGGCCATCGTCTGGAAACTGCGCCGGGTCCTGCATGCCTTGGACACCCAGCAGGGCATCGAGTTGCTGATCAGCAAGTTGCGGGAGACCAGCAGCAACTACGAGTTCCTGCGGCAGGTGCAGCAGACCACGCCGGCCGGCCTCGAGGCCGAGGCGCCCAGCGGCGAGAGGTTCTGAGCTTCCGGCTGAGGGAGTCAGCAGTTACGCTGCTCCAATGATCTTGCGGCGTAACTGGCTGTTGCCCCTTCTCGCGGTGTTGGCTGCCATGCTCGTGGTCGTTGGTGCCGCTCCAGCGCCCGCGTCGGATTCTTTTCCGATCCGCAAGTTCACCATCAAGCCGCTGGCCGTCAGCGTGGGGACGCAGTGGACGGCTACGGCGACCGTGGGACGGCAGAAGGGACTACGCGTCTTTCTGCAGCGAAGCAAGTTCGAGGACTGGAAGTTCGCCACCGTCCAGCGGGTGCGAACGACCCGGGGAGGCAAGGTCTCGTTCACGGTGCCGTCGCCGCAGTTGGGCCGGTGGTACTGGCGGTTGTACGTACCCGCGCGACGGGGCAACTACCAGGAGGTCAGCTTCTCGCGGCGGGTCGACGTTGCGGACAGTTTCCCGAAGCGACTCACAGGGACCTACACCATGGCCCAGGTGCCCACGGGCGACTCCCGCCTCGATGCCTCAGGGGCCCTGACCTTCGTCTACGACGGCGAACTGACCGACGACAAGAACGTCGTCTACGCGGTGGAGTTCCTGGGCATCACCTGGCAGGTTTCGGGAACCGGGACCTGCCCTTACGAGGGGGGCGCAACCTTGACCGACCCCCTCCTGGCCCACGGGCGGCTCACCATCCCGCGCGCCAAGGTGGGGCAGAGCTGGGTATGGACCGCACGGATCGGTCTGGAGTTCTCGTTCCCGTCACCCTTCATCGCCACGAGAACGTGCGACGCCCGGACTGGGGACTGGGGTGAGATGTTCGGATACGTCCAGGGCATGGGTCTGCTCAACCTGGGAGACGCTTCGCAGCCAGGCGGTCTTCAGCAGGTCACGACGGACCTGAGCCGCATCACCGGCTCCCATCAGTACTCCGACGGTGGCGACAACCGGGCGACCCGCTATTCCTGGAATCTGGATCTCACCGGTGTGGAACTGGCACCTCGCTGAACCGCTGGAATACCGGCCGCGGGCACACAGTTACACTGAGTACCTAGCCCCGGTTCACGCTGTGCGTTTTCGGCGACCCGGGACACCTTAAGGAGACTCAATGAAGCCCGACATCCATCCGGATTACGTCGACACCACGGTGACCTGTTCCTGTGGCAACACGTTCACCACACGCAGCACCGCCAAGAGCGGCACCATCCACGCAGATGTGTGCAACAAGTGCCACCCCTTCTACACCGGCAAGCAGAAGATCCTCGACACCGGCGGCCGGGTTGCCAAGTTCGAGAAGCGCTTCGGCAAGCAAGCCAGCAAGTAAGTGTTCGAACGGGTCACCGCCCTGGTCGACGAGCTGCACCGCCTCGAGACCGACCTTGCCGACCCTGCCCTGCATGCCGATCCCGCGCGTGCCCGGCAGGTCGGCAAGCGGCACGCGCAGCTGCGACCGCTGGTGGAGACCTACCAGCGCTGGCTCACGCTCGGCGAGGACGAGCAGGCCGCTCGCGAGCTTGCCCAGGACGATGCCTCGTTCGCTGACGAGGCCGAGGCCCTGGCGGGTGAACGGGAGCGGGTCGCCGAGCAACTCAGTGAATTGCTGGTGCCCCGGGATCCCCTCGACGACTCCGACGCCATCCTCGAGATCAAGGCTGGCGAAGGCGGCGACGAGTCGGCGTTGTTCGCCGGTGACTTGATGCGGATGTACGAGCGCTACGCGGCAATTCGTGGCTGGCGTTTCGAGGTCATCCACCTTGAAGAGACCAACCTCGGTGGCATCAAGGACGCCAGCATCTCGGTCAAGGCCAAGGGACAGTCCCAGCCCGACCAGTTGCCGTACGCCCGGCTGAAGTTCGAAGCCGGCGTGCATCGGGTGCAACGGGTGCCCGTCACAGAGTCGCAGGGCCGCATCCACACCTCCGCTGCCGGCGTACTGGTCTTCCCCGAGACCGAGGACGTCGAAGTGACGATCGACCCCAACGACCTGCGCATCGACGTGTACCGGTCCTCGGGGCCCGGCGGTCAGAGTGTGAACACCACCGACTC
>JAKOZM010000128.1 GCA_029779995.1 Actinomycetes bacterium | reverse complement strand
GGGTACCTGATCGGGTTGTACTTCGATAACGCATCGGTGGGGCTGGCGATCGGGGCAGTGTTCGGACTCGCGGCAAGCACGGTGCTCGTGTTCTACCGCTTGCGGCAGTTGGACGGCGGCTCGAAACCACAGCAGGAGGCGTAGTGATCGGCGCACGGGTACCTATGGCTGAGATTGAGCCCGGTTGCCACTTCCAGAGTGGCTGCGGATTCCCTGCCCCCGACGCCTCGATCTTCGAGATCGAACCGTACTTCGGCCAGATCACCAAGCCCGTCGTGCTGCTCTTGCTCGGATCCGTGCTGATCATGGCCTTCTTCCTCGCCGCCTTCGGTAAGCCGAAGTTGATCCCCGGCAAACTGCAGAGTGTGGGGGAGATGGGCTACCTGTTCATCCGCGACGGCATCAGCCGCGAGGTGATCGGCAAGGACGGCGACCGGTTCGTCCCGCTGCTGTTCACGATCTTCTTCTTCGTCTGGATAGGTAACCTCTGGGGCATCATCCCCGGTGCCCAGTTCCCAGTGAACTCGCGCTTCGCCTTCCCCGTGGGCCTGGCGATCATGGTCTGGTGCATCTACATGTATCTGGGCGTGCGCCACCAGGGCCCCATCAAGTTCTTCACGAACATGATGTTCCCGCCCGGGATGCCCAAGCCGATCTACGTCATCCTGGCGCCGATCGAGCTGATCTCCAACGTGATCGTGCGCCCGGTCACCCTGGCCATCCGGTTGTTCGCCAACATGTTCGCCGGTCACCTGCTGCTGACCGTCTTCACTGTTGCGGCCTTCTACCTGGCCAGCCCCAACATCATCGGCATCCTCGGATCGGCCACGTCCTTCGTGATGACCGTCATCATGACCGCCTTCGAAGCCCTGATCCAGGCCTTGCAGGCCTACATCTTCACCCTGCTCACGGCGGTGTACATCGCCGGATCACTGCACGCCGAACACTGACCAAACGACACACAACCAACAAAGACGTACCCCCACCAACAGGGGGTCGGAAGAGGAGAAGGAACCGACATGCTGGACCTACTTGCCGAAGTATCGATCAGCGGCTCCCTGGGAAGTATCGGTTACGGCCTGGCTGCCATCGGCCCTGGCATCGGTATCGGAATCATCTTCGGTAACGGTGTGCAGGCGATCGCCCGCCAGCCAGAGGCCTACGGCGTGATCCGGCAGAACATGCTGCTCGGTTTCGCCCTTGCTGAGGCGCTGGCGCTGCTGGGCTTCGTTGCCCCGTTCGTCTTCGGCGCGTAAGCGAGGACGACCCACATGACCTGGATGCTTGCTGCCGAAGAAGGCGGAGGCAACGTCCTACGCATTCCGTGGTTCGAGTTCTGGATCGGCCTTGCGGCCTTCGCCATCGTCTTCGGAGTGCTGGCGAAGTTCGCCCTGCCCAAGATCCAACAGACTCTCGAAGAGCGCACGGACGCGATCGAGGGCGGGATCAAGCGTGCTGAAGAGGCGCAGGCGCAGGCCCAACGCACCCTGGAGCAGTACCAGGAGCAGATGGCCGCTGCCCGTGCCGAAGTGGCGGAGATCCGCCAGCAGGCCGAGGCCGAGCGTGCGACCGTGATGGACGAGGCCCGCAAGGCCGCCGAGTCGCAGGCCGCGCAGATCGCAGCCAACGCCACCGCCCAGATCGAGGCCGAAAAGGCAAAGGCTCTTGCCGACTTGCGCAAGCAGATGGGTGGTGTCGCCACTGATCTCGCCGGACGCATCGTCGGAGAGTCGATGAGCGACGACGCCCGCGCTCGCGCTGTTGTGGACCGCTTCATCGCGGACCTCGAGCAGGCGACGCCGAACGGCGGGCAGAACTGATGATCGGGGCCAGTCGCACGTCACTTGCGGCACTGCGGGAGTCGGTCAATGCCCGGTTCGACGGTGCTGACGCCGCTGCCCTGGCCACCGATGGTCAGTCCCTGCTCTCCTTCGCAGGTCTACTCGGCCGTGAACGCACCCTGCGGCAGACCCTGGCCGACCCGGCGATGAACGCCGGGGCCAAACGGGACCTGCTGCAGCGACTGTTGTCCAGCCGAGTGTCGCCGTTCGCCCTCGACCTCATCGCTGAGACCGTGGCCGCCCGGTGGTCGAACGATCGGGACATGACCGATGCCATGGACGAGGCGGGCCAGAGCCTGCTGTTGATGTCCGCGGAGAAGGAAGGCCACCTGGACGGGGTGGAGGAGGAGATCTTCCGCTTCGGGCGGGTCATCGACTCCAACCCCGACCTGCAGATGGCTCTGACGAATCCGGCCATCAGCGAACCTGAGAAGTTCGCGATCACCGCGCAGTTGTTGACGGGCAAGGTCGACCCGCTCACGCTGAGCCTGCTGCAGAACGTCACCACCGAACTCCATGGGCGGCCGGTCCAGACCGCGATCTCAGACCTCAGTGCCCTCGCCGCGCAACGCCGTGGCCGGGTGGTCGCAGAGGTCCGCACCGCCGTTCCCCTTACCGATGATCAGTCGGTTCGACTGGCTGCGGCCCTGGGCCGCGTGCACCATCGCGATGTCCAACTCAACGTGACTGTCGATCCCAGCATCGTGGGTGGCCTGGAAGTCCGGGTCGGCGACGAAGTGATCGACGGAACCCTGTCCACCCGCATCGAGGCGGCTCGGCGCCGGCTCACCCACTGACGAAGAACTAGTACGAGAGGCACCAATCATGACCGAACTGTCGATCTCGCCGGAGGAGATCCGTGCCGCGATCGAGGCCAACGTCTCCTCGTT
>JAKOZM010000126.1 GCA_029779995.1 Actinomycetes bacterium | reverse complement strand
ACCTCCCGACGGCGACCTGGACGCCCCCTAGGCCGAACGGGTCGGGCCCGATGAAGACCTTGTCCGTCGTGACGCCGGCATGAGCTGCGGGTTCGTTCCAGTTGACGGTCTTGCTCGCGTCTAGATGCATTGGCCGGTTCAGCCTTTCGGGTCAGAGGGCGGCTCTTCGGCCGGTTGGACTGGTTCAGGGACCGGCCGGAGCGTCCTTGCCGGGGTGGGATCATCTGGCATACGGCTGGATTCGAGGGCCTCGACCGCGATGTGCCGCTCGAGCATCGCGATGGTCGATCTGGTTTCCCGCAGCTGTTCGCGCAGGTGGCGGTTCTCCTCGGTCAGGATCTCGACGCGTTCCTTGAGCGCCCTGACAGGTTCAGGGTCGTTGCCGTGCGTGGCGATCCGGTCGCGGAACTCGGCCTGGAGGTCCTGGTGCCGGTGGGTGAGAATCCAGCGTTTGACGCCGGCTTCCTCCGCGAGGGACTTGATGGTCAGCTTGCCGTCGGAGCGGACTGGCTGACCGTCGAGCAGCCTGGTCATTGCCTCCCGGATGGCCCGGCGTTCTGGTCCGTGCTCGGTCATGACCGCCCACCCTCTTCCTGTTCGTCGCGGTGGGCCGTGACGATGGCTTCTCGCCGGTCGATCTGGGCGCGGATACGGTGCCGCATCGGTTCGGGTGTCGTAGCTGAGTCGTGCTCTTCCTGCAGCGCGGCCAGCTCTGCCCGGAGCGCGGTGATGTGCTCCTCGGTGCGGGCGATGTTGGCGCACCGGTGGTCGCATGCGGTCAGGTCCGGGGTGGCTGCCGTGTGCGCGGTGGTGTCCCTGCGGCACAGCGCCTTCCGTGGGTCGAAGCAGCAGGCGAGGGTCTGGCCCGGTGCGTCGTAGACGCGCATGGCCGGGTTGGCCATGAGGGCAGCGGCCTGCTTGGTGGTGAGGGCCAGGCCCTGGAAGTGGTCGCGGTATTCGCCGGCGGCGGCCCTGTAGCGGGCGCCCGCGGGGCCGCTGACGTGTGGCTGTGCCTGAAGGTGCTCAGCGGCCCGGTGCAAGGTATCACTGAGGGCGAAGGCCTCTTCCATCGGGAACAGGTCCCGCAGGCCGGTCGAGACCCTACCGCCGTACCCGTCGGTGGTGGCCGCGTGCAAGTGCCCGTACTGGACGCCGAGGGCGACCCGGCCACCGGGGCGGCGGTAGATGAACCAAGCCAGGGTCCGGCGTAGTCGTCGCAGGTTGATCGGTCCGTCGGGGTCCTCCGGGATGACGTCCTGGGGACGCTCCAGGTCGCTCGCGCGCTGGTTGCACCAAGCGGTCAGGTGCTTGATCGCGTCGATCACCCTTCTGGACGACGGTCCGCCAGGGTCCAGGTCGGTCCCGTTCACGCGGGCCTTGAAGAAGGTGTCGCTGAACAGGAGGTCACCCTGGTGCAGGCCCTCCATGACTGCGATCGCGTCCGCGACGGGCTTGATGGCGACCCAGGGGTGTTCGCGGTCGACTCCTTCGGGAAGGCTCCGGCCTTCGGCCACGGCCGCCTTGTAGGTGCAGCCTCTGATCTCGTAACCGGCCGCAGACCTGCCGGGGGTGCCGGCCGTCGGTGTGCAACAGCCGCGACGCAGGCCCAGGACCTCATCAGCTCGCATCCCGGTCAGGTAGGCCACGGTGATCAGGCACGCGGTGCTGACTACTCGCCGATGGGCCTCGGCCCGGTCATGGCCGAGTTCGCCGCTCCAGGGCAGGGACGTCGGACCGCCCGACGCGGCACAGGGGACACCCGGGCTCAGGCTGAGCAGATGGAGCAGGCGTGGCGCCTCCTGGACCAGTCGCAGGCACCACACGAGCAGCGCGGACATGGTGGCCGGGTGGACCGGGACGGACTTGTTCTCCGCGGTCGATTCGCTCTTGCCGATGACCTGGTCCATGCCTTCGCGTTCCCAGAACGGTTGCCTCAACCGGGCGCTCGGACGCATGTAGGGGCTGAGCAGCCACAGCCTGCTGAGCCCGAACAGGCGACGCGACTTGGGGTTCTGCCCGACCGGTGCATTGGCGACCTGGGCGGCGTACTCGCGAAGGTCGTCCTCGTCGAGCTCGGCGAGAGCGCTCAGGCCGCGTTCCTCGAACCAGCCGAAGAACGGTTTGAGGTCCTCGAACAGGGTCTTCAGTGTGGAGGGCGCGAGCCGTTTCCGGGCACTGGCTGGCCGGTCGAGCTGCTCCAGCGGGGTATCCATCGTCAGCAGCAGGTAGAAGAAGTGCTTCAGATCGGCGCGTAACGCCTCGGGGCAGTGGGTGAAGTGAAGCCGGATCCACCGGGTGGTCGGCCGCGG
>JAKOZM010000119.1 GCA_029779995.1 Actinomycetes bacterium | reverse complement strand
ACGGCCACTGAGGTGCTCGATCGGGTCGAGCGCCTCGGAGATCTTGCCGCGGCGGTCCTGCCCCAGTGAAACAGCGGACGGGCCGCCCTCCCCAAGGAGTGCGACCCGTCCGGACCGTGCGGAACCGCTCGATCAGGCATGTGCCTTGTCGTAGGCCGCCTGGACCGCCGCCGGCACCCGGCCACGCTCGTTGATCTGGTGACCATTGGCCCGTGCCCAGGCCCGAACTGCGGAAACGTCGGTCCGACGCGCCGAGCCCCCGGCGCGACGCCCTGCGGCCCGCCTGCCACCGGTGCGCTGGGCAGCACCGATCCATTTGGCGAGCTGGTCACGCAACGCCGAGGCATTCGCGGCCGAAAGGTCGATCTCGTAAGAAACGCCGTCAAGACCGAAAGACACGGTCTCGTCTGCGGGGCTGCCGTCAACGTCGTCTTCGAGGACGACCTGAACACGCTTGGCCACGATGGGTGCTCCATTCATGAGGGAACTGCTGCGGAGGAAAACGCCGGTTGCCCGGTTTTTGTTGAATGTCACTCTGCGGACCGTGGGACAAGACTAACCCTCCGTGCCGTCTTACCTGGCGGTTGGCGAAGAATCCCGCGAAACTTCGTCGATCACCGCGGGTGATCGTAACACGCGGAAATCTACAAACTCCAGGAAGGGGGTCCGTGGCGCCCGATGGTCGTTGCGCGTCGGTCACCGGTTCATCGCCTCCGGTGATCCTGGCCCGTCCCCTTTGATCTCGGTGAATGGGTCGTGACCTCGATGCGTCGGCAAGCCTCCCGGGCAGAATTGTCCGAAAGGTCGCGGCGTCGGCCGCGGACGACTAAGTCGTCGGTCGCGACTCGTCGTCGGAAGAACTGATCGGCGACGCGCCGTGGCTGCGTTCCCATTCCGCAACGGCTTTTCGTTCGCGCCGGTCGGCCTCGAAGATCGTCTTGAAGACGACATAGGCGATCACCAGCAGGCCGATCGTCGGCAGGATGGCGGCGAGATAGGGGTAGATCGCGTCCCACATGGTCAGTCCTCCGGCTTCAAGAGCGGGAAGAGGATGGTTTCGCGGATCGAGGCGCC
>JAKOZM010000113.1 GCA_029779995.1 Actinomycetes bacterium | reverse complement strand
TCGCACCAGACGGGGAAGTTACACCGGTGGTGTTCCTGCGGACGTAGCTCAGTTGGTAGAGCGCAACCTTGCCAAGGTTGAGGTCGCGAGTTCGAGCCTCGTCGTCCGCTCGGAGGTAGACCGCCTTCACGGTGGAGTGGCCGAGAGGCGAGGCAGCGGCCTGCAAAGCCGCGTACACGGGTTCAAATCCCGTCTCCACCTCGGGCTCCACCAAGGAGTCAGCAGTACCGAGGGCGATTAGCGCAGTGGTAGCGCGCTTCCTTGACACGGAAGAGGTCACTGGTTCAAACCCAGTATCGCCCACCACCTCGAAACGGCCCCTGACCTGCGCAAATGCAGGGCAGGGGCCGTTAGCGTTCAGTCCGCGTTCGTCAGATAGGCGACACGCGTGTGCATCTCTGGGACATGCTGCCCAGGGCTGAATGGCGGGATCTGTTCCTGCCCTCAGCCCCAATTCATAGGAACTTTGCCTCCCCTGGACGACCCGTTGTCGGTGGTGTGAGACATGATCTGATCCATGCCGTTCACCGACACCGACCGCATCGCCCTGCTGTGGGCGAAGTCCGACGCCGGGGGACGCCCACATTCCCTGGTGGGACACCTGTTGGATACGGCCGCGGTCGCTGAGTTGATCTGGGATGAGTTTTTAGCTCCAGGTACCCGCGCGCATTTGGACGACGCTTTCGCCGGCCACGGACGGGACCTGTTTCGCCTCGTCTGCGGCTGGCATGACTTGGGTAAGGCAACACCCATCTTTCAGGCACAACGAATGGATATCGCTGCGGCTGCCATCGCCGCCGGTATCGCTGTCGTGCCGAGTTCCGGGCGCTGGCACCACTCTCAGGCCGGCGCGATGGTGGTCAAGCAGTACCTTGCCGCTCGCGATCTTGAGGGCCTTGAGTGGATCCAGCACCTCATCGCTGGGCACCACGGCATCTTCGCTGCTGGATCGCGGCGTGCTGCGCCACGAGGGCACGGTGCAGGGTCGGGTTGGGGTCCGTTGCAGGTGCATCTGGCCGACTTCGTTGTGGCGTCGTTGCGAGTCGACCTCCCGGGTCTGGATCGACCAGCCCCCGAGCTGGGCCTTCAACTCGCCGTAGCGGGCTACGTGTCGATGGCCGACTGGATCGCAAGTTCATCGTCGTTCCCCGGGCTGGGCCTCACCTTGGTGTCGATGTCCGAAGCGCGTGAGCGCGCCGCGGCGGCATGGGAACAACTGCATCTGCACAGGGGCTGGGACGCCAATGTGCTGCGCAGTGACAACGCAATGGTCCGGGATCGGATCGGACACTCACCGCGACCGCTTCAGGAGCTTGTGGCAGATGTTTCAAGAGGCCTGGCATCCCCGGGCCTGGTTGTCATCGAGGCTCCCATGGGCGAAGGCAAGACCGAGGCCGCCTTCATTGCTGCCGAGATCCTTGCTGCGCGATTCGGCTGTAATGGCTTTGTCTTCGCGATGCCCACTCAAGGTACGACTGACGTCATGTGGGAGCGTTGTCGCAGATGGGCTCAAGGAGTGTCGCCCGGGATGCCCGTGTCGCTTCTGCACGGCAAGGCCATGGCTAACGAGCAGTGGCGTGAGATGGTGGAAACGGTTTCCGTCACCGGGGTGGACCTCGACGATGCTTACGGCCCCAGCGCCGGCTTCTTCGCTGAATCCCCTGATTTCTCAGAGTGGCTACTCGGACGCCATCGAGGTCTGCTCGCCCCTGCAGTCGTCGGCACGATCGACCAGATGCTGTATGCCGCTGCGCGCGTCAAGTACGTCGCGTTGCGGCATGCCGGACTCGTCGGCAAGGTCGTGATAATCGACGAAGTCCACGGCTACGACGTCTACATGAGCCAGTTCCTTGAAGCTCTGCTCGTGTGGTGTGCAAACGAACGCATCCCAGTGGTGCTCATGTCGGCCACCCTCCCCAGCGCCCTGCGCGAGAGGCTCAGTCAGGCCTACTGCGCGGGCGTCGAGGAGCGAGTTGCAAAGGGGGACCGGGGAACCCCCAGCACGTCTGCCCATCCCAAACGGGGATACCCCATCGTGACAGCCATCAGCGCGGCAGACTCTCCTCGGGAAGTTGCCACCGTCTGCTGGCGGCCAGACCTCCTCGTTCGGGTTGAGGTGCTGGCGGACGACTCGACCGTGGACGTGGAACCGATCGCCAGGTGTGTAGCCCGAGCGACCGCAGGTGGTGGTTGCGCCCTCGTGGTCCTGAATACCGTCGCTCGAGCTCAGGCGGTCTATCGCTGGCTGCGAGATGCTGGGGTTCCGGCAAGGCTTGTCCACGGACGACTGACCACTGCGGAACGCGCCGAGCGTGCTCAAGCGCTTGTCGAAAGCTTGGGCGGTGGCAGCCGTGGCTCACGTCCCAAACGGCTCGTCGTTGTCGCCACCCAGATTGCTGAGCAGAGCTTCGACGTCGACGCTGACTTGCTTGTCACCGATTTGGCTCCCATGGACCTGCTCCTGCAACGGATCGGCCGCTTGCATCGGCATACCCAACCGCAGGGGACCCGTCCTGGTGCATTGAGCGAGCCGCGGGTCATCGTTACGGGCTTCCGTACCG
>JAKOZM010000111.1 GCA_029779995.1 Actinomycetes bacterium | reverse complement strand
AGTGGACCCTCACGAACGCCGACTCATCCTCCCCCGCCAGGGTGACCCCGGTCGTGCGGTGCGCCTCGTCACAGATGATGAGATCGAAGTCCGGCATCCCCTGGGCTTGCGCGCGGGCGACGACGTCGATGCTCTGGTAGGTCGAGAACACGACCGTGAACGCCTCGTCGGTATGCCGTGTGCGTAGCTCCCGCGCGAGGGCGGCGGTGTCGGTCGTCGCCGGATAGATCAAGTCCTGGACCCCGACGTCCTCACTCGTGCGTCGGCCGACCTTGTTGTCCGAGCAGACCGCGAACGCCCGGAACGGGATCTCGCTCTCCTGCTTCCACTCGCGCAAGGTCTGGTTGAGGAGCTGGATGCTCGGGACGAGGAAGAGGACCTGGGTCGCTCGTGCCTTGTTGTCGAGGGCGACCTGCTCGGCGATCTTCAGGCTGGTGAACGTCTTACCCGTGCCGCAGGCCATGACGAGCTGGCCACGGTCGTGGGTGAGGAGTCCGCCGAGGACGGCGTCCTTGGCCTCGCGCTGGTGCGGGCGCAGCGTCTTCTTGCCCGTCGTCGGCAGGAAGGTCTCGATCGGGGCATTCCAGTCGATCGCCGACCAGTCGACCTTGGATTCGAGGAGGTCGTGAACGCCGACCCGGACCACCGGCGGGGTGAGCGTAGCCATCTGCGCCTCAAGGTTGGTTCCCCAGTCCCGGGCAGTCGAGATGACCATCCGCGAGGTGAACGACGCCGTGTTGCTCGCTGCGATAAACGAGTCGATGTCCTTCTTCGCCAGGTGCTGGTCCGGGGCATAGAACTTGCACTGGATCGCACACCACCCACCCGTGACCAGGTCCCGGGCGACCAGGTCGATCCCCGTGTCGCGCCCCTGACGCCCCGGCCAGTCCTGCCACAGATGTACCTCGCCGAACCGGTCGGCATACTCCGGCGCCGTGCGCAGGTAGGACGCCATGAGGGCCTCGAACTTGCTGCCCTGCTCGGTCTTGCTTCGCGAAGCAAAGAGCAAGTTGTCCAGCAGTTCCTCAAGCGTCGACACCGGACGGGCTCCTTCTCGCGGACAGACACGGCCCGGCCGACGCGCCACCGACCGCAGCTTCAGGGATGAGCCTGAGCTCGCCTGAGTCTACGAACACGCTGACCCAGTCCTCTCGCCCTAGCCGTCGCCGCCTGCCAAGCCGGCTACTCCATCTACTTCAACACCTGGACGACCTGGTCCGCCGCCTACGCACCGCCGAAGCCACCGACGCTTCCCCGACAACTCCAAGCCTTGCTGCGCCCGTCGTCCTGGTCGTCGACGAAGTCGGCTAGCTCTTCGACCTCGCGTCAGGACTCGACTTCAGCGCGCTGCGATTGCTTGAGCCTCCCCAGGAGGAGCCTGAGCGTCGGACGCACAGGTGGCCGCAGTCGAGGACTGCACCCTGACCGGGCCTGACCAGAGTGAACCGACTTGCAGGAGGTTCACCAGCGACGAGCCATGGTCTCGGTCAGCGCCCTCAACGCCTTCCCCCGCCCACGCCTCGCGGGCCACAGCGGTTGCCCGGTAGCGTCGAGTCAATGACTGAGCGACAGGGACTGAGGATCCTTTGGTCTTCGGTGATCCCGTGGTCAACCCCCACGGCCGAGGGCCACACGATCATCCCTGTGGGGTCGAACACCAGCGATCGGCAACTGGGGGGTCTGGTCGAGCAGCCGTTCGTCTTCTTCTTCGAGCCTACGCCGTACCCAGCTCTCGGACACGACCCGGTGGCCCTGGCGTCTCGGATCGATGCGCTGACAAGGGCCCGGAACCCACGCGAACCGATCCGACCGGGACAGGTGACCGCATTCATCGGCGCCGGCTCTCCCGAACCGCTTGAGACGCAGGCGGCATTCGCATTCCAGGTGGGCGTGTTGCTGGGTGTCAAGGCCGGGTTCACCACGCTTGTATCGCGACAGCCGGTTTCACCGGAGAGTACGCGGGCCAAGATGACCGCCGCCCACCAACGCCTCGACTGGGGGGCGGCTATATCCATGATCGCCGGTCACCCCGACGCCCCGAGTGACCTGCCGACCCAGTCCGCACTGCTCGCCGCAGCGTACCTGGCCCCGAAACGGCATGGGTTCAACCCGACCCAGCGCAGGCTCTTGCACCGGGCCGCGACCGGTGCGGTGGGCATCGTGGCCAAGGACATCGCAGCAGACATGTTCATCCGGACGGTCACCGCCCAACGCGCGATCACCGAGATCGCTCGACACCTTGGCGCGATCGAGCCGGGCCGCAACTCTCCTGATTTCGTGGCCCGGCTCGTGGTCCAACACCGCTGGTTCCTCAGCTACAACCCGGCCTAACCAGCCCGGCATCTATGTCGTTGAACGACATAGACCGCAGGCGTACACGGCCGGACAATCTATGTCATGACCACATTTGCGGCGCCAGGCGCTACAGGTTCGATCATCGATCTGCGGCCGGCCACCGGCCTGAACGCGATCCAAGACGCCATCATTGCCCAGCAGACCGGCGGTACCCTCGCCTTGACCGACCCTAAGAACCAGGTGTTCGCCACTGCCAGCGGTGAGATCGTCCTCGGCGGTCAGGTCGACACGAGCCGCGCCGCCGAGGTCACGGGCGACACCTTCTACGCCATCGACCTCAACGCACTGCAACGGGCGATTCTGGCGCAGCAAGCGGGCGGGAACGAGGCTCAGGCGGACCCGAAGAACCAGATCCAGGTCGACAACCGGGGCGAGGTGATCCTCGGCGGTCAGGCCGACCCGACCCGCAGTGCGTCCGTCCAGGGTGACACGTTCTACTGGCGCGACCTGTCCGCCGAGGCGCGTACCGTCGCGAACAAGATGCCCGCCAACACCCGCAAGGTCTCCGACGGCCGGGTGGAGGGCTACGTGTACGACATCCGCAACGACTTCGCCGACACTTACACCCTCTTCATCTACTACTCAGACGAGCACAGGGTCTACCGGGTGGCTCTGGTGGAGCCGCGCCTAGGCGGTTCTGTCGATGCGCATGGCGGCCACATATGGCCCGATGGAACGCTCTGCCTGACCAAGCAGCACGGCTCCGGATACCCCTCGATGGAGGATTCGTACGCGAAGTCGGTGCTCTGGACACTCGGCATGAGCCTGGTCCGGCGCGGACACGAGTTTCAGTTCAACCTTGGTCAGAACGGCTGAGACGTCATGCGCGAAGTCGTGTTCCTCGCTGGCGTCATCGCCGAGATCGAGAAGGAGATCGCTGCGTACGCCCCGGAGCGAGGTGGACTCCTCGTGGGTCCCATCGGCGTGCCGGTCGTCTCCTCATTCGTTCCTGATCCGGAGGCTGCGGCTACCTCAGTTACGTACTCGCCGTCAGGGCGGGTTTCGGCACTGGCCCACGAGATCCAGCAGCGTCCGGGCATGGAGGTCAAGGGTATTATCCACTCCCATCCCGGAATGATGAACTACCCGTCCGGCGGCGACCAACGCTCATTCGTGAACTGGCTGGACCGGTTCCACTGGCTCTCGCACCTAATCACCCCAATCGTGACGGTCGGCGTGCAGCTGCCCGAGGAATCGAACCAGATCCGTATCGTCGGCGGCATCATCTCGGTGCATGTTGCCGAAGCGCGCTCCGGTGGCACCGTGAAGGTGACCCCGGCCCAGCCCCGCGTCGTCGACCCGCACGCGGTGGGGGCTACGGTCGTCGCCGCACTCGGTGCAAAGGTTCCGGACCGCGGTACGACGATGTTCGCCCCGATGGACGGGCACTTGATGGCGGTCAGTTCCAGCACGGACGCGCGCGGGAACCCGGTCACGGTCCTGGTGCCGTACACCTTCCCATTCCAGCCGCCCGTGGTCCTGGTGCAGGATCCAAAGAACGCCGATGCCGCTGTCGTGGCCCTTCCGCTGACCTGGGACTTGAACCTTCCCGAAGCCGCACGGCTCGACGCTGCGATGATCCCGTTTTCCCGCGATGGAAACCGCGTATCCATGGCCGCCACTGACGGTGTGCAGCTCCAGGGCCAGCAGCCGATATCCCCAAAGCGTCGGAGCCGCAATAGCTTGTCTCTGCTCGGCAGTCGGCAGCCTGGCCGCCGCCGTCGCCGCTGAATGGGGAGCACGACACCATGAACAACAGCCAGAACAACGTCACTGCGGGTCTACGGGCCCGCCTGGACGGGTCCATCTCAACTGTCGTGACGGACGCGACGGTCCTGGTCGTTGGACTGGGGTCCGGCGGTTCGCAGACAGTTGAGGCCCTGGTCCGCTCGTCGGTGAAGAACCTCATCGTCATCGACATGGACGAGGTGGATCTGGTCAACCTCTCCCGGTCGGTTTACGACGCAGCGGACGTGGGCGTGCCGAAAACGGAGGCCATCACCAGGCGGATGCAGGCCATCAACCCGGACGTGACGATCGAAGGAAAGCGCTGCGCGCTGGACGACATCGACCCGGCGGAACTGGCGCAGATGGTGTCCCGGGCAGACTTGGTGGTCGCGGCTACCGACGACCCGTCTGCACAAGCCCGACTGAACCGGGTCGCCTGGCACAGCGGTGTGCCCGCGGTCTTCGCCGGGGTATACGAAAAGGGTGCCGCCGGGGAGGTCATATTCACTATTCCCGGAGTGACCACTTGCTTTCGGTGCGCAACCGGCGGGGTCCGCGGGGACCGCCGCGGCACGGCTCAGATAAACTACGGCACCGGCCAACTTGTCGCCGAACCGGCGCTCGGTGCTGACATCACGCACGTCGTCTCGGCATCCGTGAAGGTCGCCCTGGGCCTGATTGAGTTGGGCGACAAGCAGGCGTGGGGCAATAGCTCAGCTGCTCTAGTCCTCTCCGCAGCCGCGTCGAGCCGGAACTTCCTCCAGATGTCCACGGTCCCCAACTGGGACTACTTCCCGCAGGTGTTCACGAACACCCCTGGCCAACACGGCTACCAGTCGGTGTGGCTGGGCACGAACCGCAACCCTGAGTGCCCAGTCTGCGGCGACAACCCGGTTCTCGACGGGACCGACGCTGCGCCCGACCTGACGGCCCTGCGCCTGATGGATGGATGATCGGCATGTCGGCGGTGGTAATGAGGAACCAGGTGACCACGTGGGGGTGCTCGGTGACCGCGTGGCCCGGGCAGTCTGCGGCGACCGATGACGACATGACGATGGACGCTGTAGCGGATCGGGTTCTGGGTACGCTCACCCGGGAGCTGTCCGCCCTGACCGCTGGCGAGATGCTCAGGGTCGTCACTGCGTTTGGGGTCGGAAAGGTAGAGACGGACCTTCTACGCTCCGGGATTCTGCCCATGCAGCCGCGCACCACCCTCGGCGACGTGGTGGGACTCGGTCCATGGTCGGTGATGGACGCCCTGGCACCGATCGGTGGCCCGAACATCGGGACGGTGAGTGTTCTCGACGAGCACCGCGTGTTCTTCCCCTGGCACCGGGTCGACCTGGCCGGGGTCTGGTCTGCGGTCGCAGACCGGCTAGGCGGCAACCGCCGGCAGGTCGCCGTCATTGTGGACGTGCTCGCCACACCCCCGCCGACCCTGGCCCAAGAGGCCATGGAGCAGGCTCTGCTGGCGGCCGCGCAGCGACGCGCGCAGCGGCGGGGCCAGATTCGGTCAGGCGAGAACGAGAGCGCTCCGGTCCTGGCTGGCGACCTGATCATCTCGGTCGGGGCGGCCGGGGACTTCGCGGCCCTGAACAGCGTCTGGCGCGACATCACCGGCACCACCCTGGTCCAGTTCGCTGCCGGAACCCCGGTCCCGGACCGGCAATCCGCCGCTCGGGCTACCTCGTCTACTGCCGCCGCCCTGCTGCCGCTGCCGGTGCTGTCCGCGCACACTGACTTGCCGGTGCGCCGGTTCCGTCCGGCGGCTACAACCGTCACCCGGCCCCTGCGTGTGGCCGAGTCCGTTGTGCTCGCTCGCACCGACAGCGGCGCCGCAGTCGGGTTCCGAGCCGACACGGTAAATCGGAACATGCTGATCGTCGGTGATGTCGGCAGCGGCAAGTCCACGACGTGCATGTCGATGTTGACATCCCTGTGGAACGACCACGGCATCCCGTGGCTGGTCATCGACCCGCTGAAGTCCGAGTATGCCCACCTGACCGTGAACGACAGTCCCGGACCGGGCGGGATGCAAGTGCCGGTGCGCCACCTGCGCCTGGGCGAGCGGCCGGTTAACCCGATGATCATCCCGGATGGGGTGAACCAACTAGCGTTCGCGTCGGTCATGGCACAGGCGTTCAGTTCCACCACGGCACTCGGCGAGGCGTTCCCGCTCGGGGAGCAGATCGCCCGGGCCGCGTTCAACGACCTGTACTCTCCCCGGTCGGAGCAGGTTCCGCGGCCCACGTTCGCGGACCTGGAGGCCGCGCTCATGGCTGCCAGTTACCAGGAGAGCATGACTGGGGAGACCGTCAACAACATCCGTACCTCGCTGCTGGGCCGGTTGCGTGCCATCACCTCCGGGGTCGCCGGCGACGTTTTCTCCGGCGGCCCACAGGCCGGGATTGACTGGGCGGTCCTGTCCGCGTTCCCGACGGTCATCACCTTCCCGCCCGGTCTGGGCCAGCACGAGAAGGCGATCATTTACGCGCTGCTGGTCGCCTCCCACTGGGCGTGGCGGACGGCGAACCCGACCGACGGGCGACACCTGATCGTCCTCGAAGAGGTCCACCAGGTGTACGGCATCTCCAACCCTATTGCCGCCGAAGTGCTCGACTCGCTGCTGGCGACTATGCGGGCCTCAGGCCAGGGCTACCTGGCCGTCACCCAGACCCCGCACCAGCTGAGCGACAAGACGCAGCGGCTGTTCTCGAACCTGGTCGCTCACCGGGTCCGGCATACCGAGGGGCTCGACGCGCTCCGCGCTCTAGGCGTGTCCGCTCATGACGTGCAGTCCCTCGACGACGGCGAGGTGGTGGCCCTCTTTCACGAGACCGCCGGAGTCCGTGGCCGTGTCACCGCCAAAACCCGAACCGACGCGGCGCCCAACCCGATGCTTCCGGTGCCCAGCTGGCGGCTTGACGAGCTCACCACACCTGGCCCGCAGATCCGCGGCTGGTGCGCAGCCTGCCCCGCGCCGTGCCGTGGTCGCGGCTGGCTGGGAATGTCTCGAGATGCCGCCGAATCCGCCGACGCCGCACTTCGGTCCGGCGAAGACATTGCAGCGGCTGCGGTCGCCTCGGTGCGCACCGTCGCCGCCAAGGCCGCCGCACAGGGCGCTCCGCCGAATCCGGCCGGCCTCTACTGTGCGTCCGCGCGCGGGCTGACCGTCGCACTTGGCATCCGCGGGTCTACCGAACACTCCAGCCGACAGGCTTGCGGGAACGTCCGTCGCCTCGTCATCGACACGGCCAGCCGGGCCGCCAAGAGTGAGGGAAGCAACCGATGAGTACAGCCGCAGGTTTTGATCCCAGCGCGCCGACTTGGGTCGAGGGCCCATGGCTGCTTGACGGCCGAGTCAGGACCATGAACGTCCAGGAAGGAACCCTCGTCGCCCTGATCCGCAACGGTCGCGTCTTCAACGTGCGTGGGGCCGGCCGCCATGGAGGGGTGCTGCAGCTTTTCGGTGACGGTCGCATCCCGAACACCGGCGAGGTGACTCAGCTCGTGTTCCACACCAATCCCAGGCCCTCCGCCCCGGTGCGGGTAGAAGTGACCCTCAGCGACCGGTCGGTTGTCCCGGTGACTATCGCCGTGACCGCGCGGCCGGTCTGGAGCGACGACCCCGATTCGCTGATCGAAATTGTGCGTCTGCACGGCACGGACGGGCACGCCCTGGAAGCCTTAGCAAACCGCAGCCTCCAAGCCGATGTCGCCTCTATGGTCCGCTTCTCACTTCAGGGCCTGAACCACGAAAAGCTGCATTCGGCCAGCGACTTCCGGCGCGTCATGAGGATACCCGCGCCGAGCGGGCCGCTACGGATAATCGACGTGCTCAGCTGTGAGGTGGGCCGCGACAGCAGGTGGGTGCAGGCCGACAGCATCCCAATCGACGCCGCACTGGCGAAGATGAGGGAGCATTTCGATCACCAATTGGCGCAGATGCGGGCCGAGCACAAACTGGCGATCGACACCATCCACCGGCGCGGGCAACTCGCCGCCAACGCCGAAGAGACCCAGGCTCAACTTCAGCTGGACATGGCCGTAGCGAAGACGCTCGGTGTACCCCTCACCGACATCCATTTCGCTGGGGAACGAAACGCTAGACAGGAGGCCATCTACGGGTTGGTCAGAGGTGTCCTGGTCGACAACATGGACCTGATTCCGCTGATCAACGACCCGAGCGTCCCGGTAGCGGTGACAAACCTGTTCGACGGGCTTGGCGCCGCGTTCGGCGGGGGCGCGACAGGTGCGCCGGGGGCGCTGCCGTCTGGGCCCGGGGTCGCCTCCGGCGTCCCGGTTGTCCGCCGGGTCACCATTCCCGGACCGACCGGCCTGTACGAGATCCTCTTGACCGCTTCAGGCGAGGACACAGTGATCGGGCACATCGGGAAGTCGGGCCCGAACCGGCTGATGCTTGCCGACAACCCGGATCCAGTGAACGTGGCGATGAGCGCCCTCGGGCTCGCCGCTGACTGGGCTGGCGTCAAGGTCGGCGCGACCCGCGACGACACGAGCGGAACCCCGCGGCTACTCATCACCCGTGTCATCGACGACGGCAACCCCAACGCACTGGTGGCCGACGCGATCGCGGCCTGGATGTCAGCAATCAACACCCTCCTCGAGGGCCGCGTCGAGGTCGCCCTCAATGTGTGACAGTGCTGGCCGGATCGCGACGGCTGGCCGGGCACAGCACAGCGCTCCCGCCGAGGAGGAGCGATGAACGAACCGATGAGCGGTCCCAGTGGGACCCAGGACGGTGGCGAGATGGGCGAGGCGGCCAGCGCCGCGCTCATCTCCGACGTGCTCGGGGGTGACCTTGTCTACCAGCACACCCCCGGCGAAGGCCCGCACGGTCTGGACCTTTCATGGCTCGACGACTCCGGGGAACTGCACGCCGGCGAGACGAAGACGGTAATCGGCGAGAACTGGCACCAGCCGAACACGTCATTTACGCGTGACGGCCGCCAGATGGACGACAACTGGGTGGCCGAGGCGATGACCAGATCCGGTGTTGAGGTCTACCCGCAAGCGGTCGGCGACGATCCGGACCAGGTTCACACCGACCTGTTCCAGGTGGACTACGTCGGCGACACGATCGCGCATTACGGCGTCAACCATGACGGGTCCCGTAGCGGGGACAGCCCAGACGAGATCTTCTCTCTCTCCGACGTGCTCGACGTGCACGAAGCAACAGGTGAGATAGCCGACATGGCCGCGGGGATCTCTAACTCCGGACTATCCGACACCTCGGAAGTGGACGGCGCACAATGAACCACCACGCGACCTGGAGTGTCGATTGATGCCAAGCCCCGACCTGAACCGGATCGCGGCAGAAGCGCAGTTGGCTCGTCAGCAATCAGCGGCACCGACCTCGCCGAAGGCAGATGACTCCCTGGTTGAGACCACAGCCCCCGACATCAACGGCCTGCGTTGGGCTCAGTTCGGTCTCACCACATCTGGACTGCTGCTTCACCGACGTCCGTTCCGTCGCACCTGGACCGATTGGCAACCGATGGGTCAGCCGTCAGGGACTCGCTTCAAGAAGATCGCCACCGAGGCGCAGAACTTTGACGGATACATGGGCTACCGATACATCGACCTGTTCGCTGTTGACTCCACGGGTCGCCTGTGGCATCGGTGGTGGTGGGGCATACCAGACCGACCACACAACGGCTGTTGGTACGGCTGGGAGGACTGGGGCGAGGGCTTCGAGCCGCTACTCACCGTAACCAACCGCGGCCCCGCACGCATCGAGGTCGCCGCAAGACGCGGAGGACGCTGGTTCCACCGGCAGTACATCAACGGCTGGAACGGTTGGAGTATCCGCTGATGCCGAGGCAGCGGTCACGTGCGGCATATCAACGGCCAACGACAACTCGCCTGGGCTTGGCCAAGATGGTGTCTTTGGCGGCGATCGTCCCCCGGGCTGCTGCCTCGTTCAGCATCAGGCTCCACTCGCGTGGTTGGTCGTCGCGACCGGCCAGGACCGGGGGCTGGTGCCCTGCTCCCGGCAGTGTAGATCCTTGGCTTCACACCACTCCCGATTTTGTCTACAAGTGCGGCCAGTTATAGAGAACGTTAGTGGCTCATCCCAAAGCAGGGTGGGTTCTGAAGCCGCCGGTCTCGAGTAGGCATCGGGCGATGTAGTGGGTGAGGTTGCGGAAGCCGAGGGCGGAGCCGCGGAGGTGTTCGAGGCGGCCGTTGAGAGCTTCGGTGGGGCCGTTGGAGGTGCCGGGCCGGTCGAAGTAGGCCAGGACGTCGGCGGCGCGCTGGTTCAGGGTCCGTCCGAGGCGGCGCAGCTCGACCAGTGCCGCGGGGACGCCGTCGCGTAGCGCGTGGATGACGGCGGTCATGGCGGCGCGGCCGCTGGCTGGGTCGGGGTGGCGGTAGGCGGCGATCATCCGCTGGAGGATGCCCCAGGTCGCTTCGACCTCGATGTGCTCCGGGTGGGTGAAGAGGTTGACGAGCCGTTCGCGTTGCCGGTCGGTGAGCAGGTCCTCGCCTGTGTGCAGGGTCCGTCGTGCTCGGTAGAGCGGGTCGTTGCGCAGGCCGCGGTGGCCGTGGAGGTCTTGTTGGACCCGGCGTCGGCATCGGTCCAGGGCGTCGCCGGCGAGGCGGACGACGTGGAAGGGGTCCATGACCGCGACCGCGGCCGGCAGCTCTTCGGCGGCTGCGGTCTTGAAGCCGGTGAACCCGTCCATCGCGACGACCTGCACGCCGTCACGCCACGCCTGTGGCCGTTCGGTGAGCCAGGTCTTGAACGCGGACTTGGATCGGCCCTCGACCATGTCCAGCAGGCGGGCCGGGCCGGTGCCGTCGCGGATCGGGGTCAGGTCGATGATGACGGTGACGTACTTGTCGCCCTTGCGGGTGTGCCGCCACACGTGTTCATCAACCCCGATCACCGCGACACCGTCGAACCGGCCGGGATGCTCGATCAGGACCCGCTTGCCCTCGGCCAGGACGGCGTCGTTCGCGGTGTCCCACGCCACGGCCAGCCCCTGGGCGATCCTGGCCACGGTCAAGTGCTGCACGACCAGGGCGAGCAGAGCCCAGGACAGCCCGGTCCGGGAGATCTTCGCTCTCGGCGCGGCCGCCTTGCAGGTGTCCTGGCGCCACACGTGCCCGCAGCCGGTGCACCGATACCGGCGGACGGCGATCAGCAGTGTCGTTGGCCGCCACCCGAACGGCTCGTGCGCCAACCTGCGGGTGACCACGTCGTGCACGACGCCCTCACAGCCACAGCGCCGACACCACCGGTCATCCTCGAGGACCCGGCACGCCAGGACCGCGCGCCCCGGCTCGAGCCGCTGCCCGGTCACCACCAACCCCAGAGCGTCCAAGCGGCAGAACGTCGTCAGATCAGGCGCGGCGAAGGTACCGTCAGGCATGTCGAGGTCTTCCAGATGGGGAGCGTGAGAACACCCATCATGTGAAGACCTCGACGCCTACCCAGGCACCGCCACGCCACGCTCGACCCACCCTCGATTGGGAAGAGCCACGTTAGTGGGTGGCTCCGACGCGCCAGAACTCGTAGATGTGGTGGTCGGCCCAGTGGCTGTAGTCGTAGTTGCCGACCTTGGCTCCGCCGGCCTCGACGGTCAGGTGCGTGGCGGGGTCGAAGACGATCATGACGTGGCCGATCTGGTTGGGGCCGAGGTAGCTGTCAACGAACAGCAGGTCCCCTGGTCGTTCTTGGCCTGCGGGGACGCGGAACCCGTTGCCGACGGCGAGCCAGTTGCGTTGGGCGGAGGCCGTGCGGGGGATGCTGATCCCGATCTGGGCGAAGGCGGCCTGGCTGAAGCTGGAGCAGTCCCAGGCGTCCGGTCCGTTGGCGCCGAAGACGTAGGGGTCGCCGATGTGGGTCTGGGCCCAGGTGAGCAGTGCGGCGATCGCGGCGTTGTCGATAGGGGGCAGGTTGGGGTTGCCGATCCCGCCGGGTCCGCAGTCGCTGGGGTCTCCGGGCACGGTGCCGCCGCCGTAGGCGGCGGCGTAATAGAGGACGTCGTTGACGTACCAGTCGGCGTGGTTGTAGGCAAAGATCGCGCGCCGCACGCCGTCTGGCCCGGCGGTGACTCCCGAGGCGGTCAGGTAGTTCGCCGCGCTCATTGCCGAGTCGGCGTCGTTGGTGATGTCGGCGCGGCCGTCGCCGTCCCCGTCGACGCCGTACAGCGCCCAGGTCGCGGGCATGAACTGCATGAGGCCTTGAGCGCCGGCTGAGCTGGTAGCGGCGGTGCGGCCGTGTGCGGTCTCTTCCATGCCGATCCCGGCCAGCAGGGTCCAGGGCAGGTGATATCGGTCGGCGGCGGCTAGGTAGAGGGTCTTGATGTCGGCGGGGATGGGCAGGGGCGGGTTGGACAGTGAGTTCAGTCGTGGGGTGCCAGGTGGGGGCAGTGTGAAGCCCATGCCGCCTTGCTGGCCTCCAGGGTCGCTTGGCCCAGTGCCGGGTGGGCTCGATGGGGCGACCGCTTGGCCGTTGAGGGGGGCGCCGTGGGCGAGCATGAAAGGGATGGGATCGATGGCCGTCCCGTTGACGATCACCTCAAAGTGAAGGTGGTTCCCGGTGGAGTGGCCGGTCGTGCCTTCGGTGCCCAGCTGCTGTCCCATCCACACGGACGTGCCGTCGCGGATTCCGGGAGAGACGCTGGCCAAGTGCCCGTACCGGGTTTGGACCCCTCCGCCGTGGTCGATGGTGACGTAGTTGCCGTAGCCGGCGGGGTCCCATCTGAGGGTGACCGTGCCTGCCGCTGCGGCGACGACCGGGCCAGGATCGGGCAGGGAGACCAGGTCCTGCCCAGTGTGGAGTCGTGGAAGGCCGGTGATGGGGTCGACGCGGGGCCCGAAAGGTGACGTCAATGCGTATGCCTGCTGGAACGGGGGACGCCACGCCCCGGTGGGAGGTAGCCCCACGGTGGTGCACTGCACCGCTTGGGCTGCCGCGGGGGCGCTGGAGACGACGAAGGCCGCTGTCATCAGCGGTAGGGCGATGAGCATCGCCAGGAAGGCGGTGGCGGCGGCGGTGAGCTTCTTCACGGGCGTGCCTAGATGGCGCCCTCGAGGGCTTCGTTGGTCCAGGTGAGGTGTTCTTCGACGGGGTGCAGTCGGGTCTCCACCTTGTAGCTGCGTTCACCGACGAGCCAGAGGGCGCGCCCTTTCCGTTGCATCGCCCAGTCGGTCATCACCTCGGTGGCTTGCCGTCCCAGGC
>JAKOZM010000548.1 GCA_029779995.1 Actinomycetes bacterium | reverse complement strand
AACGCGGTCGGGTCCGACACCACGGTGATCGGGCTCGTTGTCATGACGGGACAAGAGCGAGATCTCGCCGCGACTTGCGTGCGGCATGTCGCCGTGGAACCGCCCGAGCGCGGCGACGGTCTCGTCTTTCACGCCGCCGACCTCCGGCGCGCGAACATCTACGAGCTCATCGAGGAGGCCGTTGTTTGATGGAGACCGCGTCTAGCACGAAGACGAGGGCCGAGGCTCCGTACGCTGGGAGAAGCCGATCATGAAGCATGGCGACGTCGTCCTCGCCGAAGACATTGCTTACGCGGTGACAAGAGGACCTCTCCGATACGCAGACGGGGCGACACAGACGTTCGACCCCGCCGGCGGCACTGTGTATGTCGAGTATGGGCGGTCCACTCGCGGCGAATGGTACCTCGACGCGACGGGGCGTTTCTGCTCCTTCTGGCCTCCGAGCTACCGGGCCTGCTATGACGTTCGATGGATCGTTGAAGACCATCTTGTTGCTGGGCTCAGCTTCCGGAATGGGTCCTACACCGCCGAAGGGCGATACGAGACGCCCATGCTCGACGAGCTTGTGATGAACGAGCTGCAGGTCTGGGCCGACGACGGCGGAGCTCACTAACTGCTTCCCTATCGACCGGGAGGGTGTGTTCACCCTGGTGAGCACACCCTCCTCCTTTGATCAGATCGCCGCATGCGCCGCGCGAGGCGGAAGCACCCAACCTGCACGAGGGAAGTGACACGTGTAGCCGTTCGGATACCGCTCCAGGTAGTCCTGGTGCTCAGGCTCTGCCTCCCAGAACGGGCCTGCCGGCTCGATTGTGGTCGCGACGCTGCCCGGCCACAGGCCGGAGGCGTCCACGTCTGCGATGGTGTCGCGGGCGATCTTCTCCTGCTCCGGGGTGACGGGGAAGATCGCTGAGCGGTAGCTGGAGCCGATGTCGTTGCCCTGGCGGTTGACGGTGGTCGGGTCGTGGATCTGGAAGAAGAATGCCAGGAGATCACGGTAGGTGGTCTTGGCGGGGTCGAAGACTACCTCCAGCGCCTCTGCGTGACCGGGATGACGATGGTAGGTGGCGTGGCTGTTGCGACCGCCGGTGTAGCCGACTCGTGTCTGCAGCACGCCTGGCTGGCGGCGGACCAGGTCCTCCATGCCCCAGAAGCAGCCGCCGGCGAGAACCGCCGTCTCGGTGCCGGGTGTGCGGGTGATCTGGCCGGCGTCGTGGATGCCACTGGTCATGATGCGTTCTCCTCTGTGGTGTCGGTGGTGTCGAACAGGGAGCGGTACTCGCCGTATCCCTGTGCCTCGAGCTCCGCTGCGGGGATGAAACGGAGTGCGGCCGAGTTCATGCAGTAGCGCAATCCCCCGGCATCGGCAGGTCCGTCGTCGAAGACGTGCCCGAGATGGCTGTCGGCTCCTGTGGATCGGACCTCTGTGCGCTCCATCCAGAGCTTCCGGTCGGTCTTGGTGTGGACGGCGTCCGACTGGATCGGTCGGGTGAAGCTCGGCCATCCGGTGCCGCTCTCGTACTTGTCGGTGGATGAGAACAGGGGCTGGCCCGAGACCACGTCGACGTAGATGCCGGGCTCGTGGTTGCTCCAGTACTCGTTGCAGAACGACGGCTCGGTGCCGTCCTCCTGGGTCACGCGGTACTGGATCGGGGTGAGACGGCTGAGCGCCTCGGACGTCTTGGGGTAGTTACTGCTGGGCACGATTCCTCCGTTTCTGCCGCCGCTGGCTTGCGGCGTCACTGGAGATAACGTCAGAAGTGGACCTTTTGGTCCCGCTTTCCTGAGAGAATGCTGTCCTTTTCGCGGCGTTGCGGGGCGTCCGTTCTCGACTCTAGGAGAGCTTCCCTTCAGCATCTCGCGCTCGCACGGGGTGCTCGCTGAGGATGGAGATCCTGTTGAAGATGTTGATGGTAGTGGCCACCCATTCGGCGCTGACGAAAGCTTCCTGACCGAGGGCGCTTCGGGCGGCGAGGAGGTCGGCCTTGCTGTCTTCGCTCAGCGGGAGCGTGGTCGCTGTCTCGGCGACTGCGAGCAGCGCTGCCTCCCGGTCACTGAAGAGCGTGGACTCTCGCCATGCTGGGAGCAGGTCGAGCTTCTGCTGCGGCACACCCAGCTTCCGGGCTTGCCGGGAGTGGAGGTCTAGGCAGAAGACACATCCATTGAGCTGCGAGACGCGGATCTTGATGATCTCGCCTTCGGCGAGTGACAGCCCGTGCTGAGCGGCTTCTCTAGAAATCGCGCTAGCGAAGGTTGTCGCTGCTTTCCATGCATCGGGGAGGGCTTTGTCCATGTACGGGAGCGAGTGTTCTTCGAGGTGGGTCATGGCTGCCTCTCTTGCGGCTCAGTGCCGTCGTCCGTGCCTGCGTGAGTGCGCGTTGCCAGGGAAGGTGGGGTCGACGACATCCGCGTACTCGGGATGGGAGTGGACGAATGCGGTGGCGAATGGGCACGTCAGGGTCACGGTCCGGCCCTCGGTGCGAAGCTTGTCGAGGACGCCGCCGAGGAGCTTGCCGGCAAGCCCTTTTCCGCGGAACTCAGGAAACACGGATGTCGCGAGCAGAGTCACCCGGTTGCCGGTCTCGGCGTACACAAGTCCCGCAACGGTGCGGTCCTCGACGCGGAGTTCATAGACCGATGCGCTCTCGTCGTTCGTGATGTTCGTGACTTCGGCGAGCGAGTCGGCGGTCCGGGACGAGTCCAGTTCTCCGAGCACCTGATCGGTACCTCTCAGCGTGACCATGCCGTCCTGGCTGCTGTCCATGTGTGTCCTGTTTCCGGCGCGATCGTCCGAGGTTCGCTGAGATCCGCCGTCGCTATGCCGGCGCGTCCGCCTCGGTTCGGCTCGGCAGCACCCAATCGGGGCGTTCGAAGTGACATGTGTAGCCGTTGGGGTATGTAATCAGGTAATCCTGATGCTCGGGCTCGGCTTCCCAGAAAGAGCCCGCGGGCTCGATGGTGGTGACAGGCTTCCCCGGCCACAGACCGGATGCGTCGACGTCGGCGATCGTCTCGCGGGCGATCTGCTCCTGTTGCATGGAGGTGGGGAAGATCGCGGAGCGGTAGCTCGTGCCGTAGTCGTTGCCCTGGCTGTTGAGGGTCGTGGGGTCGTGGACCTGGAAGAAATAGGCGAGGATGTCGCGGTACGTCGTCTGGGTCGGGTCAAAGACGATCTCGATCGCCTCGGCATGCCCGGGGTGGTTACGGTAAGTCGGGTGATCGTTCTCGCCTCCCGTGTAGCCGACACGGGTGTCAACCACGCCCGGCTGGCGACGGAACAGATCCTCCATGCCCCAAAAGCAGCCGCCCGCGAGGACGGCGGTCTCGGTGTCGGGGTTGCGGGTGATCTTTCCGGTGTCATCGATGCCGGCGGTCATGCGACGACTCCTGTCGAGCCGGCATCCGCGTCGAACAGCGAGCGGTACTGCCCGTATCCCTCTTCCTCGAGGGATGAGGCCGGGACGAAGCGAAGGGCGGCGGAGTTCATGCAATACCGGAGCCCCCCAGCATCCTGCGGTCCGTCGGGGAAGACGTGGCCGAGGTGGCTGTCCGCACCGGTCGAACGCACCTCGATGCGAGGCGTGACCAGCTGATGATCGGTCCTGGTGTCCAGGGCGTCGTCATCGATCGGCCTGGTAAAGCTCGGCCAACCGGTGCCGCTGTCGTACTTGTCGGTCGAGGAGAACAGCGGCTGCCCGGAGACGATGTCGACGTAGATGCCGGGCTCGTCGTTCGCCCAATACTCGTTGTCATAAGCAGGTTCGGTGCCCTCTTCCTGCGTGACGTAACGCTGGTCCTCGGTGAGGCTGCGTAGCGCCTCCTCGGTCTTCACGTAATCCTTCGCGCTCATGGTCTCCTCCTGGGTGAGATGGTCCGCTCTTCAAGATTACTGATA
>JAKOZM010000544.1 GCA_029779995.1 Actinomycetes bacterium | reverse complement strand
GTCGACCGGGCGACCTCGCAGAAGGGCTTGCCGTTGACCGGCGACACGTTTTCGAAGTACTGACCCTTGACGGGTGCTACGCGCTTGCCACCGATCCAGTTGTCGTAGCGGGCTTCGTAGCTGACGACGCTGCCTTCAGCGCCGGGCGGTGCGTAAACGGTCATGGAGTGAACCTTCCAAGCTCTCCCCGGCGGTTCCGGGACGTGGATGCACCGTAGGCACGGCAAGGTTGCAACTAGGTTGCACAAATGAGATCTGGGTCACAGCGGCTGGCTGGGTCGGCGGGGCCGCCGACTTGCTCGGGTGGCCCGGGACTTTTCCGGGGTAGTTGGTGCGCGACGCCGGGCTGGACAACAACAACCCCGGAGAAGGTAAACCAGAACCGCAGACGTGGTTCGTCAGGCACCAGACGTTCGTCCGCGGTACCGCCGTTCGTCAAAACCGGCCGCGACACGCCGAACCGATGTCTACGGGACGAACGCCTGCGGCGGCCGCGAGCTTTTCACGCGTTGTTGGGTCGAAACGCGGCACGGGAGAACAACAACCCCGGAAAAGCGGCCCACACCAAGCCGGACCGATGTACACGGGACGAAGGCCTGCGGCCTGTCACCGGCGAACCGTCAGCGCGGACCCCCCGGCAGCCGCGGCAGCGGGACCGACAACAACTTGTGCAGCCGGTCCAGTCGCGCCAACAACCCGATCCGCTTCGGCGACGAGGCCGGCAGCGCCCGCAGCGCGGCCTGGATGACCTCCACGTCATCGCGGCCGTCCTCGCCTACCGAGAACTGCAGCAGGGACTGCGAATCCCCGGACGCCAAGGCCGCCCGCCGGACGCGCGCTCGCAACTCCGCCCGCGCTTCCGAGATCTCCGGCGACTGCGACGCGGGCAGCAGCGGGCCGGCATACAGCGTGATCGCCGCCCGGGTGTCGCCACGGTCGAGTGCTTCCACCACCTCGCGGGCGTCAGTCAGAACCTCCTGCGACAACCGATACGGCCTGGACTGCAAAGCCTGCTGGCCCAGAATCTTGCGCAGCCGGGCCATCTCAGCCCGAACCGTCACCAAGGGCACATCGTGCTCATGCAGCAGCACCGCGAGCCGCTCCCCGCTCAGCCCGTTGGGATGGGCGCTGAGCAGGTACAGCATTTCGGAGTGGCGGGCCGACAGCCGGATCTGGTCACCGTCGCGCAGCAGTAGCGCGCGGTCCCGTCCCAGCACCTGCAGTTGCGCCTGCGTCCGCGCCGGCTGCTGGGTGGCCAGCCACTGCTCGACGGCCATGGCCGTGGCCCGCACCATGGCCAGGGCCTGCGGAGTCGCGACCTGATCGCGACCCGTGACGTCGAGGACCCCGAGCGCGCGGCCGGTGTGCGGATCGTGAATAGGCACCGCGGTGCAACTCCACGGCTGGACCGTCCCGCGGAAGTGCTCGGAGGCGAAGATCTGCACCGGGGCGTTCAGGGTCAGTGCCGTGCCCGGCGCGTTGGTCCCGGCATCGGCCTCTGACCAACTACTGCCTGGCACAAAACCCATGCCCTCCGCCCGCGACAGCAGGTCGGTGTCGCCCTCCACCCACAACAGGTGCCCGCCCGCGTCACCAAGTGCGACCACATGCCCGCTCGACGCCGCCGGATCCACAAGCAGCGACCGGATCATGGGCAATGCACCTGCCAGCGGGCTCGCCTGCCGAGCCGCCTGCAGGGCACCGGCGTCCCACACCAACGGGGGCGCCTGGGCGCCGGGATCCACCCCATCGGCCACGCTGCGCCGCCAGGAGTCGAGCACCAAGGACCGCACGGTTGCCGCCGCCGAGGCATCACCAGTGAGGAATTTCTCCTGGGCGATGTGCACCGCCCAGGCAACCGAGCCCAGGTCCGGTGCCACCCAATGCGTGGGAGGTCGCCCGCGTGGCATGAACCGAGGGTACGTGCATCCCGGCGAGAAGTCTCCCGCTCTTCCGGAGCCCGGCAACGGAATAGCCGCCCAGAAGGCGGTGTTGACAGCGGTATGCATCCCCGCGTGACGATCAACATGCCCGAGATCCCCAAAGGCCTGCCGATGATCCACGCCTTCGCGGGTTTCGTGGACGCTGGTCACAGCATCCGGCAGACGGTCTCCCACCTGCGAAGCACGCTTCCACATCAGCTCGTGGCTGAGATCAGCGTGGACGACATCTACGACTACCGCGCCCGCCGGCCGATCATGACCTTCGACCGTGACCACTTCTCCAGCATCGACATGCCCCAGGTGAAGTTGGAGCTCTTCTGGGACGACCGCTCAAAGCCTTTTCTCGTCCTGCACGGCCCGGAGCCCGACCTCGGTTGGCAGCAGGTCACGCAGTGTGTGATCGAGCTCGCCGAACACTACAAGGTCAGCAAGACGCTGGGCCTGCAGGCAATCCCGTGGCCCGCGCCCCACACCCGCGACATCATGGTCACCGCGCATGCCAGCGATCCCAGCCTCGTGCAGGCGCGCCCGGCCATCGTGGACCGCGTGGACGTGCCCGGCAGCCTCACCAACCTCATCGAGTTCGCCACCGGCCGGGCCGGCATCCCCGCTCTCGGCTTCGCCGTGCACATCCCCCACTACCTCGTGAACACGGAGTACCCAACGGGCGCGCTCACGGTCATCGACGAGATCGGCAAGGCCGCCGAGCTGACCCTGGAGACCGGGGACCTGTCGATCGCCGCGGCTCGCGTTCTGGCGGAGATCGACGAGTCGGTGGCCAGCAGTGCTGAGAACCAAGAGGTCGTCGCGGCCCTCGAGCAGCAGTACGACGCGGAGACCGCCAACTGGCCGAACCAGCTGCCGAGCAGCGAGGAACTCATGGATCAGATCGAACAGTTCCTGGCGGACCAGGATCCCGAAGAGTAACTGCCTACCGCGCGAACCAGGCGTGCGTCACCGCGACCATCGCCCGTAGGCCCACCCCGATGGCGCGCTCGTCCACGTCGAAGGTGCTGGCATGCAGGTCCAGGGTTTCGCCGTCGCCGTTGTGCACGCCTAGGCGTCCGTACGTGCCGGGCACGCGGTCGGTGTACCAGGCGAACGAGTCGCCGCCCCACGACTGTTCCGTGGGAACCACCGCATCCTGGCCCAGTTCCTCAGCGATCGCGTCGGCCCATAGCGCCGTGGGTTCGACGTGATTGTCGACTGGGGGCACCCCCTGCCGGTGGTACAACTCCCAGCGCACGCCGGAGTCTCCGAGGATCAACTCCACGGACTCGTTGAGCAAACGGCGCTGCGCTTCCCACACCACCCGGTCGGGGGTCCGCAAGGTGCCGATCAGCACGGCTTTGGCCGGGATCACGTTCGGGGCGTCGCCGGACACCGCCGAACCCCACACCAGCCGGATCGGGCCCTTGTCCGCGCGCTCCACCCGCTCGGTGAGCACCTGCGGCAGGCGCAATGAAAGCTCAGCCATCACGGTGATCAAATCGATCGTCGCCTCCGGGCGGGCAGTGTGACCACCCGGTCCGTGCAA
>JAKOZM010000543.1 GCA_029779995.1 Actinomycetes bacterium | reverse complement strand
CTGCTGGACCAGCCGGGCATCGGACCCGTCACCGCCGCGATCGCCTACGCTGCGTGGTCGCACCCCGGCCGGATCCGCTCCGAAGCCGCCTTCGCCAGCCTGGCCGGCGTCAACCCCATCCCGGCCTCATCCGGCAACACCGTTCGACACCGCATCAACCGCGGCGGCGACCGACGCCTCAACCGCGCCCTGCACATGGCCGTCGTCACCCGCATGCGCATGGACCCCGAGACCCGCGCCTACGTCGACAAGCGCACCGCGCAGGGGCGCACCCCGCGCGAGATCCGCCGCTCGCTCAAGCGCTACCTCGCCCGTCAGATCTACAGGCAACTCAACGCCACGATCACACCTGCGGCGGCTGCTTGACATACAGAGGAGATTCAACGGCCGCCTCGAACACCTCCGCGGCAGTGCCCTCGGCTTCCGCAACCTCGCCAACTACATCGCCCGCAGCCTGCTCGAGACCGGCGGGTTCAGACCCCGTCTACACCCTCGACTGGGATGAGCCCCATAACGTCGGGGCAGGGAATGGCGTGGAGACATAACGCGACTGTCGAGATGCATCGAAGACTGCACGAGGGCGAGCGTGGCACTTTGCAGGAGGCATACCCCGAACGGTCGCTTGTGCATGAATCCGTTCGCGCCCGCATCACACATCCCGCTGCTCCACGGGAGGGCTCGGTTGGTTCCAACATCCTGGCGGGCCGTTCCGCTACACAGCGCGGCTCAGGACGTGATCGCCCGAATCCTTTCTGCGAGGCCCGACTGAAGCTTCTGCAAGCCAACCGGTGTCGTGTCATAGATCAGGGCACGAATCCCCTGAAGATCGAACGGTATGTCATCAACTGTTTGAGCGATCGGGATACTCGGACGACCGAGGGTGTGCGTGATCCCCAGTTCGTAGAAGACGTTCGAGTTGCGACTTGAGTAGTCCACGACCACCACACCCGCTGTGCACAAGAGCAACAAGATGTCGTCCATGATGGCATGCTGCTTCCAGATGGTGTCGGCGCGTTCGCACCGCATATTCGCCGAGTGCGCCGCCTTCATGATCACCTCGTACACCGGCTGAAACGTGGCGTCGAACGGCATCATGGCCGCCACAAGACCCGAGTCCGGGACGATGGCCGGGAAATTCCAGTATGTCCCACTCGGTCGCACCAAGCCATCGGCGACGTCGCGCTCAAGCAGCGTGCGGTACAAGTCAATGTCCTTCACCGCTAGGTAGCTGCGATTTAGGGCCCACCTATTGGGGACATCTAGCTTGTGGATCATTCCAAGGATCTCGGTGGTCGGGATTGGCCCTATGTTGCGATTCGGCTCGAATGTGATCAGGTAATCCCTGCCACTCGGTGCGATCCTGGTGATCGTCCCGACCCGTGCAACCTGTTCGCCGTCGTGCTGGAGTTCCGGCATGGCCAATGTTGGCAGGTCGATGAGCGCCTTAAGCTCGTCTCCCTTGGCCTGTAGTCGGGCGCGAACTTCTGGCTGCGTCCCCTCGAAGACTCGATCCCGCGAAAGGCTTCCACCGGTCGGCAGACCCACCAGCAGGTTGAACACCGCTCCCCCTCATTGTCTCGACGGCCACAGTCTAGGCGCGTAGTGCCAGCTTCGGGAACGCGGCTCATGGACATCCTGGAACCGAAGCTCCCCAGCACCACGGACAGGAACTTAGGGCGAGCGATTCGGGCGTTCACGGGGCACTCCGAACCAGCTGCGCTTGGACTATGGGTCCGGCATCTGCCCAGCGCCGAGGTTTGACCGGACTCCAGTGGCCGGGCGGACGCCTTCGGCCATTCGGTCTGGCGAATCAGCGTGAGGTTGGGAGACGCTTCGAGTTGGACCACCTGCCCTGCCACGATCGGAGAGCCCCCATGAGTGCGCACCGAAAGCGCTCAGCTTCTGAGGACACGGCGGGATCGGTGGCTCGGCTGCAACTGCGACGGGGTCTGCGTGAGATGCACCGCAGCAAGCTTCGCCGTTTGCCGAAGTTCGGGGTTGTCGCGGACCACCTCGAGTTGTCGAGCCTCAGGGACGCCGAGCTCGTGAAGAAGGTTCATTGTGACGATAGCTGTGGTCACCCTGACTACGGCTACCAGTTCGTCGACGGAGTGCCGCGTTGTCCTCCCGGTATGTGCCAGTTCGTTGCGAGAGTGGGTCGCCAGCCGGGCCCACTCCTCCACATCTGGGACTAATCGCTCCATCGCCTCCGAGCCAGGCCGTGCTGCGAGGTGCCTCAGTCGCTCCCTCAGTGTGAGGTCGTTCCTGATTGCCTCCTTGACCCACGTCTTCTGGTCATCGGGCGCGCAGGCCACAAGTGCCGCGCGCAAGGCCTTGAAATCTGCGCGCGGGATGCGCTCCGTATCTATCCCCATGGCACGGTGCAGCACCTCAGCCGCTCCGACAGCGGTCAGGAGATTGCTCTCGAGGTAGCGGGCGGGCGCGTACCTCAGACCGAGCACCATGTTCACCGCCGACCGCAGTTGCTGTCGCGTCGCCCACCAACGACTCACAGCATCGGCGAACGGAACGTGAGCGCACGTGAAGAGCACATTGTGGTGGTCCACCGCCTTGGCGTCCGCGTCACCTAGCACGGTGCTGTCCGTGTAGACCGACACATCTCGAGGGACCTGCGGGTGTTCGCCTCTGGTGTTGCTGGTCCTTGAAGCGAGGCGTAGCTGCATCCAGAGAAGTCCGCTGCCTCGATGGGTCGCGAGGGAAACCAGATCCTGGATGGCCTGCGCATGATCACGAGCTGTACTCAGCGTGTAGGGGGACTCCGGCTCGAATCGGACGAACGCGGTGTCGCGCATTCTGGCGACGGTCTCGCCGCGACGTTGGTCGAAGCGCGGCAGGGTGTGCTCGTGCGCAAGCGTGATCTTGATTCCATCGACGAGGACAGTTGGCTCATCGACTGGGCTGGCGCTGATGTTGCCGGTGCCGTCGATTGCGTTGTCCTTCAGACCAATGGCACCGTCGAACACGGATGAGTTGGACCACCGACCAAGGTCTTCGACCGATACCCGCAGTTGCGTGAAGATTGCATCCTCGACGTCGCTCAAGTGAACCCCGATCAATCCGGTTATGGCCCCGATGATCTGTTTGTGCGGTCCCGCGAGGCGCATACCGTACGACTTGGTAGGACCGGGCCAGCAGTCGAGCAGCGTTACCTCCTTGTTGTCGGCGACGCCCACGATCATGGGCCAAGTCCGCACGCCTTGGTCTACGACAAGTCCAGGCCGCACCTGCTGAAGGATGCGGTCCTCAAATCCGCCGATGAGGTCGAGGAGTAGTCCGGCCTTGGGGTCGTAACGAAGAACGCCGGGGATGACCCTGTCGGGTTCTTCCGGCAGCCACCAGTGGCCAGTCCATTCCGCTGACTCGTCGAGTCGGCGCTTGTCGGGCATCAGAGATCCTCCTCAGCGGGCGATACCGCAGACATTGGTAGACGCATGGGCCGGAGCTCTCACCCGTCGACGATGACGGCTCGCGTTCGCTGGCCCATGGCAAGGCTTTGGAATGTGCCGTCCGTGAGCAGCATGCCCGCAGGCCGATGGACTTGTCCGCTTGCAGACGTCGTCACTGGGAAACGTAGGCCAACCACATGATGTCCGCGGACTTGCTCAGGTCGCGGCCCTAGCGGAAGTCCTGGATGGGGAGCCACGCGAGATGGCGTCTCGTCGCCGTGGTGGCGGTAGGCAGCAGTGTGAAAGATCGCGCCGTGGATAAGTGCGAGGATCCAAGCCTCAGCGAGGACGGCCGGCGCATCAGCCCTGAGGAGAGTTCGCTCGTACCCAAAGGGCTCGCTGCCGGGCGCCTTCGGTGGTCTTGAGATGTACTCCAGCGCGATCGTGTCGATGAGCTCGAACGAGGTGTCACCCGTTAACGCGGAGAGACGAACGCTCCCGTCAGGATTGGGCGGTTGCGTCATCAAGGTGACTCGCATCTTGTCCTCGGGGCGCGCGGTGACTCCGTGTTTGATCTTGTTGTTGGCGGCATTGAGGTCGAGTTGGCCTGATGAGACGAGGTCGATCGCACGCTTGATCCAGCGATAGGCGTTCAGAACGGCCTCGATGGAGTCGCGGTCCAACTTGGAGCCATGCGGAAGCGGAATCATCAGCCCCGCCAGCACCGGGAGCAGGTCCAGCGCCTTGAACGAATCCATCAGGTCCTCGACCAGGGCGTGGAGAGTGGTCGGTGTGCGGATCAGCGCCATCCAGAGGCTGCTTGTATCGGTCCTCGCGCGGCAGGCAAGTCTGGCATGAATGAGTCGCAGCAGCGCCTCGGCGGTGTGATGGCGAAGTTGGATCGCGTCGATCGCCACTTGGCGCTTTCGCTGCTCTTGCGAGGTTGGGTATCGCGGTTCTGCCGCCGGACCAAGAATCTCCGCGAACCGCCGCCGGTAGTCAGACCGGGAGGCGGAGAGTTCGGGTTGATCGATCCAGTCGAGGAGGGAGTCCACCTTGGAGCGAAAGTAGCTGGTGGGGTCGCTGCTCAAGTACGTGTCGTCGAGGGCCCGGCACTCCTCCGGAGTGAGGTCGGGACCATTCGGTAACGGATACAAGGTGGCGCTCCTCATCTGCCTCGACGCCGAATCGGAGTCGTGATTACTTGACTGCTTGCCATCCAGGCCGGGCCCACTCGTGCCCGTTGGCACAGACGAAGGCACACCAGTCGATCTTCGAGCCGTCGGCACGGCGCTCCTCAAAGGGTCGGGAGCCGCTGTGGGCTTGGCCGCAGTCGGGGCAGTGGTGAGTTCCAGTGATGAAGTGCGCCATAGACGGACCGTATAGGCCAGCACGGACAGGGCCGCGTCACGTGCACCTTTGAACTGAGGATCCGAGTCTTTCCTGCTGCCGCTCATCGAGAGATGTATCGAAGCTTCGGTAGTGGGCGCGCTGTGTGGCGGTGGGCCGCTTCCCTGCCCAGGCTGGTGAGGTGTCGATGTGGCCGTGGACTCGGTGGATCCACTGCCAGGTGAGCGCGTAGCCGCGGGACTCGCGCCGGGTGTTTGGTCGTACCTCTTTGGCCCATTCCTCGAACCAGCGGTAGGAACTCCATCGTCGGTGCGCCTTGGCTTCGTAGGCGCGGTAGTTCCAGCGGCCGGTTGATGAGTACGGGTCGGTGAGCCCTTCCCAGACGGCGTCGAGCCGCCGGGTCCACACGGTGTTGTCGACGAGCATGGTCGCTGAGCAGGCGCGGGCGCAGTTGATGCCCATGTTGCTTGGCATGCCCAGAATGTCCGCCGCCTTCGCCCAGGAGGTCACGTCCGGGGACTGTCGCGCCAGGCAGAGGGAGGCGAACAGGCGGACGGTGGCCTCGCTGGCGCTTGAAGCATCTGCCAGGTGCTGGTCGTAGAGCTTGGCGGGGATCACTTGTGGGATGCCGCGGGTGTCGATGTTCATACGGTCGCCTTCCTGGTTGTCGAGGTGGTGGGACAGGCGCCGCTGTGGTGCTCGCGCGGCCATGACCAGGCGCGTCAGGGTGGGGGTCATCACGGTTCGGTCGGCGAGCCAACCGAGCACACCGTCCGGGGTGTTGGGGGTGAGCTCAACCCAGGGCTGGAACGCCTCGACCGCGGCGTCGAGGTCGGATGCCGCGAGCATCGCGTCCGCGGTGGTCAGGGTCTGCGCGCGTAGCCCGGCAGTGGTGGGTGGGCGTAGTCCCCACCGTGGGCTGCGTTGGTCGCCGCGGTCACTGGTGGATGCCGTGAGGAGGGGTACCCAGGGGGCGAGTTTGTCTGCGCCGGCTTGGCGGCCAAGGTGCAGCAGCAGTGTGGTGAGGTGGCGCAGGTCCTTGAGGTAGGTGGCTGGCTGGCTCTGCACGCCCAGGGTGGTGATGTGTGCTCCGGCGAGGGCTGCGTCGACGCGCTCTTGGGTGGCCATCACTGCGGTGTCGGCGGGGTGGCTGGTGATGGTGGTCAGGTCGTGCTGGCACTGCCGGGTGGGGCCGGCGCCCAGCGGGTTGCCGCACAGGTTCGCGGCACCGACGGCGCGAAGGTGGGAGTGGCGTTGGTCGCGCAGTGGGCGCTGACATGCCGGGCACTGCGTCACGAGCAGGGAGGCGTGGCGGGTGCAGGTGGTGACGATCAGGAGTCTCCAGGCGCTGCGCCAGGTCCCGGTCTCGGCGAGGCAGGCCGGGCAGGCTTGGGTGCCGTGGGCGGGAGTCCAGCCGCGGGCGGCGACCTGCCGGTAGGAGTGCCGGTCGTCGGGGTCGAGGCCGGCGAGGTCGAGGGCGGTTCCGTCGTACGCGGCCAGCGTCGTGGCGTGAACGTCGTGCTCGCTCACGCGGGCAAGGTCGGCCAGGGCGCGGATCGTGTCCGGTCCTGGCGCGAGGGTCAGGTACCGGGTGCTGACTCCTCGCCGGCGAAGCGCGGCCAGGAGTGCGGCCGTGGTCAGGCCGTTGGCGTCGGCGAGGTGCTCGAGCCAGGACTCGATCGATTCCCCGTCGCGGGGTGCGACCGTGACCGGCAGGGCGGGTGCCGCGCTCACGCCGTGTTTGCCTGGGTCTGGTGCGGGTCACGGAGCCGGTAGGTGTCGGGTCGGCCGTTGCGGTAGCCGATGCCGCCGGCGATGCCGGTGTACCCGGACAGCTGCGCGAGGTCGGCGCACTCGGCGACGATCGGGCACAGGCAGCAGACCTGCCCGGGTGCGAGCAGGGCCCGGGCGCGGTCGTCGACGGCGTCGGCTGCCAGGTAGATCCGCTCCCAGGCGCCCCACCGAGATGCCATGCCTTTGCAGTTCCCGTCCGCCAGCGTCCACGCGGCGTCGCGGGCGAGGGCTTCGCGGCTGATGCCTCTCACCGGTGGCGTCGATCCGCGTGCTGGTTAGTGGCCGGATTGTCTGCCGCGGCGACCGTGAACTCCTCGACCAGCATCCGAAGCTCTTCCGCGTAGTGGGCGTAGAAGGTGGCGTCCATGGCGGGGATGGGGGTGTCGTCCATCGCCTTCAGGATTCGGGCGGCGCGGGCTCGCAGCTCTTCGTGGTCCGGCTCGACGTGGTTCATCCGTACCTCCGGGTGACCCTGTCGACCGCGCAACGGCTGGCGGCGATGGTCATGAGGTCGGCGTCGGCGAGCAGCCGCTGCCCGGTGTCGTGCAGGACGAGCCGGGTTTCGGGGTCGATGCGGGTGTCGAAGGCGTGGATGTCGCGGTCGGGGATGTGCGGCCACGGGCTGGAGCGCATCGGCCCGTGGGTGAATCGGGTCCAGATCCAGCCCAGGGCGAGGACGTCGAGCCCGGCACGGTCGCCGCCCGGTGGGAGTTGCTTGGTGGTGCTCGAGGGCAGTCGGGTGACGGCGCGCAGGGTGTCGCGTCGTCGCTGGTAGTCGATGAGCCCGGCTGCGAGCAGCGCGTCGAGGGATCGGCCGAGCAGCTCGGCGTCCTGCTCTCGCAGGCCTGTGCCGGTGTGGATGCCGTCGATGAGGGCGCTGGTGGGTATGCCGGTCACGCCGAGGGCGGCAGTCGACTCCTGCGGGCTCGGGTCGCCGTCGTGGGCCTGGGTGATGAGCATGTGCAGGGCGGTGGCGGCGCGGGCGAGCGAGAGCCACTGCCCGGGTCGTCTGGCCGGAGCGTCGTCACTGAGCGGCAGGGGCAGCAGGGCGGGGATGTGGCTGGGGTGCAGTCCGTCTTTGGTGACGTGGTGGCGCAGGCGGGTGAGGAACCAGTCGAGGCGGGTCCGGTCATCGGGGGTGAACTGCGCGGCCTGGTGCGCCCTGGCGTGGGCGGCTCGTTGCGGTCTGTCACGCACCAGGCGCCGCCCGCACATCACGAGCAGGGCAGCGACGGTGCCGGGGTGAGGTGAGGGGTAGGCGCCCCACTTGCGGGCGGCGGTGATGTCGACGGGCGGCAGGTCCTGGCTCGCCTCGATGTGGGCGGGGTCGAGGTTGTTGGCTGCGTGCTGGCAGCGACGGCGGAGTCGGTAGAGGATGCCGCGGGCTCGCGGTTGGTCGATCGAGGCTTCGGCGAGGTCGCGCAGGATCTCGGCGAGCTCGAGCACACGAGGGTGGGCGGGAGTCACCGTGTGCGCGGCTCCGGCTCGCACGAGGTAGCAGCGGCACCGCAGGCAGACCGGCATGAGCGCGGTCTGCCAGAGCAGGTCGGTGCGACCGGTAGTGGGTGTGCACGCGTGGCAGAGCCACGTGACGTCGAAGTGATGACGCCACCCGTGACGCCTCTGGATGCCATGGCCGCGGATCGCCAACGGGTACCGGTTCATGGTGAGCCGCCGCGCGGCATCCTCGTCGAGCCCACCCATCAACGCGAGAGCGTCGAGTTCACGCGGCGGGATGTCGATGTCGTGCCGATACCGGGGCAGCACCCGGGTGCGGTGGATGCCGTTGGCGTCGGCCAGGCGCACGGCATACGAACTGAGCGGCTCGAAGAGCCGTGGCGCGGGGCGCACGGGCAGGACGGTCACGACACCGCGACCTTCACTCGCCGGCGCCGGGACTGTTGCGGGACGACGGTGCGAAGCTCCGCCTCGCCGGCAATCGCGCGGGCGGACAACGGGACGGCGTCGAGGTGGGCGGTGGTGATCGTGTCCGAGCCGTCGTCGAACGCAGCCAGCAGGGCTTCGGTGAGCAGCAGGGCGGTGTCGCCGACGTAACCCTGGGTGCGGCGCCAGATGTACCCGGCGTGCTGGAGGGAGAAGATCCCCGGCGGTGCGCAGTCGAAGTAGGGCAGCAGCACACTTTCGGCGTCTTTGAGGAAGCGCTGCCAGGTACGGCGGTCGTCCTCGGTCGCCAGCGGGTACGCGCTCAGGGTGAGGCGTTCCAGGCGGGAGTTGATCTGCGGGTCGAGGTAGAGCGGTGACTCGTGCAGGTCGGCGCCGACGAGGATCATCGTTCCGCCCAGCTCACCGAGCTCGGTGTTGACGTACTTCAGGAAGTCGAGCATGTCGCGGCTGTCCTTGTTGGACACGTCGAGGAAGTGGCTGTCGTCGATGAGCAGCAGCCGCACCCCGTGCTGCCGGAACGCGTGGATGACCCGGGTGGTGGTCACCCGCACGAGGCCTTCACTGGGGTAGCCCATCGTGAGCAGCAGCGCGGCAAGGACATCGCGGATCCTCGACGCGGCGCGCAAGGTGATGTACACGTGCGGGATCCAGTCGGCGGTGACGCCCGGTTCGGGGTTCCAGGTGGGGCGCGGGTCGACGCACGCGGGGCCGAGCAGGTCTCGGTATGCCGCTTGGGCCCAGTCCTTGACGAACGTGGACTTGCCGACAGCGAAGGAAGCGCTGACCGACCCGATCGCCTTGGCCCCGGGCGGGCGGAGCCGGTTGCGGTCAACGAGCCGGGTGAGGTGGTGCGCGGCGCGTTGGGCGAGCACCGAGGGCAGGACGAGCCCGGCCATGGCCGTGCTCAGCTGGACCCAGTACTCGTCCTGCGCCGCCTCGGACATGGCGTCGAAGGTCTCGACCGGGATCGGGGTCGGCATGGGCCGTGGTGGGGCGGTGGCTTGCTGGTGCCACAGGCGGGCGTCCATCAGATGGCCTCGCTGTCGTAGTCGGGGAAGGCGGAGTCGAAGTCCAGCGGTGCCGGTTCGTCAGCGGCGGCCGACATGTCCTCGGCCAAGGACAGAGCCGGCCGCAGCGGGTGGATCGCTGTGGAGTCGGCGGCGGTGTCGATGAGTTGACGGGCGGCGGCGGCTTCGGCGTGGTCGATCAGGGCCTGGTCGTGGCGCATGCCGGCGCGGATGAGCTTGCTGCGCCAGTCCTCGTCGGTGGGGGCGGTGCTCAGCTCGGTGATGGCGGCGATGATCTCGCGGGTGACGTTGCGGCGGGAGACCACACGGTTGCCGCCGCGTTCCTTGAGGAGTTGGCGGGCCCGCTGCACGACGACGTCGGTCAGTGGCGCCTCGACCAGGTGCGCGTCGCGCCATTCGAGTTCGTAGATGCGGTCGTCGTGACGGCTGCGATGCCAGAGCCGGGTGCGGTCGCGCGGGTCGTAGTGGAAGGGGACTTTCGCGTCTTTGGCTCGGAAGGTCCCGGGCCGGATGCCGCGGATCTCGTCGAGGATGTCGCCGTCGTAGGTCAGGCCGCGGAACGCGACGCCACCGTTGCCCGGGGTGAGCCACTTCTCCGGCAGCAGGCTGTAGATCAGGTCCGGGTGCTGGGGAACCAGGAGGCGGCCGGTGATCGCGTGCAGCATGTCGTGGCGCTCCAGCGGGGTGAAGTTGCCGTC
>JAKOZM010000527.1 GCA_029779995.1 Actinomycetes bacterium | reverse complement strand
CGTGGATGGCCGGGTGACGAAGATCCACGAGGAGCTGGAGTGGGGGTACGGCGCCTGGATGGACCCGTGGACGATCCGCGGCACCGGCGTAGACCTGACGTTCACCCCGCGCTTCGAGCGGGCGAGCAAGACCAACGTGGGGGTGATCTTCACCGAGACCCACCAGTGCTTTGGGGTGTGGGAGGGGACGGCGCTCGGGCTAGCGGTCGAGGGGGTCAGGGGATTTGCGGAGGAGGCGCGGATGCGGTGGTGAGGCGGCCGCGTTGACAACGACGGTGACGATGAGCACGAAGGCGATGTTGATCGTGGCGTACCGGTTGGCCATGGTCACGACATCCACCTGAAAGATCGCGGCCATACCGAATACCACCGCGATGGCGGCACGGGCGTCCCACTGGGCGGATTGATGAGCTGCAGCTGTTCCCAGCGCGATGAAGGCCACGATGCCCCCAAGCCCCACCCAGCCCCCCGTCGCGAATGCTTCCAGCACCTGGTGGTGGGCGTGATCTGCATACGCGAGACTGAATGGTTGCGGACCGATACCGAAGGGGGTCCACATGCCGGGTCTGGACAGGTAGTCCAGCCAAAGGTCGAAACGCCATGCTGTCGTCCCGTCACTGATTGCACGCCCGGACAGCCACCAGGAAAGGGAAAGGGGCAGCAGGATCACGCCGAACACCGACGCCAACAACCAGCCGATACGGAACCTCTCCCACGGCACCAACGGAGCCAGCAGGCCGAGCACGATGATCACACCTCCGGTCCGACTCAGAGCCCACAGGGGCGCCAACGTCAGCCCGACACAAGAAACCCACATCCAACGTGGGTGGTCGCCTGCGAGCAGCGTGCGCACTGTGTAGACCAGCAGCAACCCACACGTGAGTCCGACGTAGACCCGACCCGGGGTCACTCCGCTCAAAGCACCGAACGTGTCAACATCCACTCCGAGCATTCGCACCCAACGCACGAACCTGTCCTCAGGGACCAGGACCCTGGGCCAGTCGAAGAACATGTCCGACACTCCCGCCATGATGCTTCCCCAGCCGAAGAACCAGCCAAGGCCCAGCATCGTGGCGCGCACTGTCGAAGGCGTGGCTAGAGCCGCCCCGGCGACCAGTCCCGAACCAATCGCGGTGAAATCCCAGAAACGTGCATCAGCGAGATCCCCATGGATGACCATGGACAGCGCGGTCGCGCCGAGCCACAAGGCGACCGCGACGAGCATCCATCCTTGGCGGGTCGTGAATTCCTTGAGCCAGGCGGCGTAGCCAAGGACAACCAGGCCGATCCAGCCAAGAACCGACCAGATGCCAGAATAACCATCTTCGCCGATGGGGCCGGGCCACACTCTCAGCCCGGGAACCGACCACGAGGCCAGCACACCAGCCACGGTGAAAGCAAGAATGGCCAGGACATAGGCTAAACCGACGCGTGGCGCCCAGCGATCAGCCACGCCGAAAGCCCGGGTTACGAAAGGCGGCCATTAGGAATCGCGGATTGCCCCATAGGTACCTACGGCTGAGGCGCCGAGGTTCGGTTGCCATGCGGTGGGTCCACTCAAGACCATTGCGCTGCATCCACTGGGGGGCCTGCGGTTTGGTCCCGGCCAAGAAGTCGAATGCCGCGCCCACCGCTAGGGATGTTACTCCGGTGGTCGCCGTTATGCGGGCGGCCTCCCAGTCCTGCTTCGGGGTGCCCAGGCCTACCCATACAAAGTGCGCTCCGGATGCTTCGATGCGAGCGTCCTGGGCGTTTCTCTCGGCCGAGGTGAGCGATCTGAACGGCGGCGACTCGTAGCCAGCGACCTCACACATGGGCCATAGCCTCGCGATCTCGTTGCGCAACGCCTGCAGGGTTGAGCCGGAACCTCCCAACAGGTAGTGACGACCTCCCCTGGCCAGTACCGCCTGCATGAAGTCGGGCCCATATACCCGCGGCCACTGATCGGAGCCGACTCCATAGGATCGTCTGCCGACCCAAGCCACGGGCACCCCGTCTGTGAACGTGATGCCGTCGTTGAGAAGTGCAGCGTATTGCGCGTGAGCATCTGCCAGAGCGATGGTGTAGGCATTGGCAAAGTGAACGTGCGGGGCATGGGGGACATTTGAGACAACATCGACACACTCCTTAAGCGAGCCCACGGACAAGGTGAGCGGGCCCACCTCACGCGTGGTCAACATTGTCCAAATACCACTGGTAGGTTCTCAGGATCCCCTCACGTAACCCGATCCTGGATGACCATCCCAGCCCAGTGAGACGACGAACATCCAGCAACTTCCGGGGGGTTCCGTCGGGCATGGTCCGGTCCCACGAGATCTGACCATCGAAACCCGTGGCAGTGGCGACCAAGTTCGCGAGATCGCTAATCGCGATGTCCTGTCCCACTCCCACATTGACGTGATCGTCTCCGTCATAGTATTCGAGTAGGTGCAAACATGCGTCTGCAGCGTCCTCGCTGTACAAGAACTCCCGACGGGGCCGGCCGGTCCCCCAAAGGACCACCCGATCGTCGGCGTCGTGGAATCGGCGGATAAGGGCTGGCAGGACGTGACTCGTCGCCAGGTCGAAATTGTCCCCGGGCCCGTAGAGGTTGGTGGGCATGGCAGAAATCCATCGTCGTCCGTACTGGTGCCGGTATGCACGGACGGCCTCGATGCCAGCGATCTTTGCGATGGCGTAAGCGCTGTTCGTCGGTTCGAGAGGGCCGGTCATCAGCGCCGTCTCAGGAATGGGCTGGGGCGCATCCTTCGGATAGATGCAACTGGACCCGAGGAAAAGCAGCCGATTCACACCGGCCGCATGGGCAGCGTCGAAAAGGTTGCTCTGTATTCGCACATTGTCGTTGAGAAAGTCCACCGGCTGCCGAGAGTTGGCAAGGATTCCACCCACCCGAGCTGCGGCCATCACCACAACATCAGGGGAACTGGCCAGGAGAGCGTCGAACGTAGCATCCCGGTCGAGCAGGTCGAGTTCCGAGGATGTCCACCCGACAAGATCAGCGCCCCGATCCTTAGCGGCGCGCCAGACCGCAGAACCGACAAGGCCCCGATGACCGGCGACGTAAACACGCAGGTCCTGCCACATGGGAGTAAACCTACTGCGCTTCCCTACATCTCGTGGCGTAGCCTCGACCACAATGAAGACGGCGTTCATCACAGGAATAACGGGGCAGGACGGGTCTTATCTGGCTGAGTCTCTGCTGGGCAAGGGCTATCTCGTCCACGGTCTCATCCGCCGGGCCTCCACCTTCAATACGCACCGAATCGACCATTTGTACACCGACCCGCACGACTCTGACCCGCGCCTTTTCCTGCACTATGGAGATCTCACCGATTCGTCGCGGCTTACTACGCTGTTGGAACGCATAGCCCCAGATGAGGTTTACCACCTCGCAGCTCAGTCACACGTCCGCGTATCCTTTGATGAGCCTGAGTTCACCGGCGATGTCACAGGGCTTGGCACGACGCGGATCCTCGAGGCCATCAGAGCGACGGAAATACCCGCACGCTTCTATCAGGCGTCGAGCTCGGAGATGTTCGGCAGCACTCCACCGCCGCAGGACGAAAGCAGCCTATTCCGCCCTCGCAGCCCATACGCGGCCGCCAAGGTCTACGCCTACTGGATGGCCCGCAACTATCGCGAGGCGTACGACATGTTCGCCGTCAACGGCATCCTCTTTAATCACGAATCGCCGCGCCGGGGTGAGACGTTTGTCAGCCGCAAGATCTCCATGGCGGCTGCCCGCATCGCGGCCGGGCAGCAGGGCGTCCTTTACCTAGGCAATATCGACGCCCGCCGCGACTGGGGCTACGCGAAGGAGTACGTCGAGGCGATGTGGTTGATGTTGCAGACAGATCAGCCAGACGACTTCGTAGTGGCCACGGGGACTTCGTATAGTGTACGCGACTTCCTGAGCTTCGCTTTTGAACACGTGGGCCTGGAGTGGGAGAAGTACGTACGATTCGACGCTCGGTACCTGCGGCCGACGGACGTGGACGATCTGGTGGGAGGGCCCACTAAGGCATGGAGCGTCTTGGGGTGGAAGGCGCAGACTCTGGTGCCGGAGTTGGCGCGGTTGATGGTGGATGCGGATGTGGCTCGGCTGACCTGAATGCGATGCTGGCGTTCGACTCCGGGCACTTATCCTGCGTCCTTGGTCGTGGCACCGCAACCGAGACCGCCGCGCCAAGAATGACCCAAGCCCAAGCCGGCCAGGGATAGAAGACGCCGTAGACCAGCAGAGACCAGAGAAACACGCTTTCCGGGGCTAGTCGGTCTGCACGAAGCATCGTTGCAGCAATGAAGATGTATCCAATCAGAACGAGACCGACGACTCCGAGCATCACGATTACGTCTATCGCCATGTTGTGCGACGTGATAAGCGGATTCATCACTCCCTCACCCGGCCACTTGACGGGATTGACTCCGAACACCCCGCCAAAGAGCCAATTCACGAAGGTTCTGGGCGCTGACAGGCTCGACTCCCACATATCTAGGCGCCATTGTGTGGTGTGCGTGGAAGCCATCACATCGGGAACCCTGTTCGAGGCCAATTGCTCGACACTGATACGGGGTAGCACGGACCAGTGCGAGACGACCGGAACCAGGGCCGCCAATGCCGTATAGCCCATTGTTACGGCGATCGGGATAGTGACTGTCTCGGACAGATCCCCTCGGCGGACGCCGGCCAGCAAGAGCAGGAGGCAAACGAGGAGCATCGCCACCCAGACGCTTCGGTGCTGAGAAAGGATGACCGAGACCCCCAGAAAACACGCTGCGGGCACGGAATACCTCATGGCTTGCTCTGCGGGGGACGTGACGAGTAGCGAAAAACCGAGCACCATGACGAGCGCCAGACTTGCCTGGATGGGTCTCATGCCGTAGAAGGCGCCCTCAGGTGAGGGCTCTCCGCCCACAGAGACCACACCCGCCATGACCGCTAGCAGGCCGACCAGTTGGATGACCCCCACGGTCAACGCTGCCCAGATGAAGAGGGTTCGCCACGCCAGCCAGCGAGAGCGTCCGTAGACGAGAGCGAAAACGAGAAAGGCCAGGGACGGCAGCCACGGGCTCCACCCAGTCCAGAAGTTCAGACCGAGAGAGGATCCGATTTCTGCGATCCACCGGTAGAGCCCGAAGACGCCCATTCCGACCAGGGACCACGCGGCGATCCAGGGGCCTCGCAGACCTTTGTAGCGGCTGCCGCCAGCAAGTGCGGCCAGAACCAATACCGACACCGCAAGCAAGTCGCGGGGCCACGAAGGCTGCATTGTCCAGTACAGCCCGCCGAGCACAAGCGTTGACAATAGACAGAGCGCCAAGACCACGTCGGGCCATGCGCTACTCTCTGCACCACTACGAAAGAGGCGTGCGCGATGACTAGTCCTGAGCGTTAGACGCTCACTTCGACCAGATGCTTGCACCGAGCCAGCATATCCTCGGATCGCGCCACCAAATGGCCGTTCGGTGGGGCGCAAGGGCTGATCAGCCATAGCAGGCGGGACTCAGCAGCCCAGTGCAACGACTCTAAGGAATCGTTCCCGGCTTACCGCTGAGCACTGTCAACTCCCTCGTCGTAACCGCCCTTGCTCGGGCAGTCGAGGGGCAATCGCACCGCCAACTGCAGGCGACAGACATCACGGTCACTCCTGGTCCGAAGTGGTGAGCCGCCCGAGCAGCCGAAAGGCATACGCCGGGATTGTCAGTTGGGCCTGGAATGCTGCAACCCTGGGCTGGGACTTTTGGATCTGAATGGAGCAGGCGGTTCGGCTGCCTTTAGATATCGTGTACTTACGTTGACCCAAGCACGATTCGTTGTGATCATGAAATGGACGGCGTTGTCGCCGCGCGGAGCAGCAGGCACCGATGTGGTTCATGACAATCAGCCAGACCATAAGGAGCACGACATGAGCCCCGCGGACGCCCAGGTCTGGGTGGTCGGTCCACGCAGGAGGCGAGATCTGACCTTCCTGGTGATGCAGAAGGCAATCGGAGTTGCGCGGCGGCGAGTTCCTGGGCTAGCCAAGATGAGCAGTGAGCAGGCACTCACGAGTATTCGCTTGATAGACCGAGCGTTTCGTCAGCACGGTGTTCAATACTGGCTGAGCGACGGGACCCTGCTCGGGCTGGTGCGCGATGGGCACTTCATAGGTCACGATGCCGATACCGACATCGGCGTCAGAGCAGACACCTTCGATCCTGAGGTGCTCACAACACTGGTACGGAGCGGATTTGTGATTGACCGCGTTTACGGTGATCCTGCATCCTGCATGGAAGTGTGTCTTCGCCGCAAACGCATCAAGACCGACGTTTTCTTCTTCTACAACCGGCCAAACGGCAAGGTCTATCACTCCTGCTTCTTCCGAATGGACAAGCAGCAGAGAACGGCCGAGCGCGTGGACTTTGACTACGACGCCTTCGAACTCGGTGAAGGCAGGCTTCTCGGGTCTACTTTCCCGGTGCCCGCGCCTGCCGAGGAGTTCCTGATTACAAAGTATGGAACCTCTTGGACGGTTCCACAGCCCGAGTGGGACTACGTAGCGGGCCCCAAGAACGCCACCCCCACTGGAACAAGGTACGGCTACTCCCCCCTGGGACCGCCGCTGGAAGACGTGGTCGCCCGGATCGGCCGGGTATCCATACCCCAACCTGATGTCTCGAAGCACGATCCCGACTTTCGCCAGCAGTCGGGAACCGCGGAGTGCTAATCGACACCGGTAGACCCCTTGCCGCAAGACCGACGCTTCTGGTGACACGCCCTTCCACCTGGCAAGGCTCTGCGAGTCATATTGAACGGCCGAGATGCGCGTCCTGATCAGCGCTTACGCCTGCGACCCCTTCGGTGGCTCAGAAGGTGCCAACGCCTGGTATACCGCAGAAGGGCTTGCACGTGCCGGTGCAGACGTGCACATCCTCACGCGGCAAGCGGATGTTGCTCGGACCGATGTTGCAATCCGCGCGTACGCCGCGAACTCGGGCTCCGGCAGCATGTCCAGCAGCGTCCTTACTGACGCAATCCCCAGGACGCTCGACACGGGTCAGGTTGGCGTCTATGCGAGGTATGCGGCGTGGCAGGTTCGCTGCCATGAGTGGGCCAAGGATTCCGACAACGGGCGCTGGGACGTTGGTCACCACCTGTCATGGGGCTCCCTTTCCCACCCGATCGGCCTCGCCGGGTGCGGGCTCCCTTTGGTCATAGGACCGGTGGGGGGAGGACAGAGCCTGGAGCGAGAGCACGAGCGCTGGCTCGACGGCGACCCTAGCCATGACCGATGGCGCACAGCCGCACTCCAGATGCTCACGCCGCGGAACCCCCTTGCTCGCAGGGCCGCGAGACAGTCGGCGCTCGTACTCGCCACGAACGAGGAGACCGTGTCACTCGCACGTGTGCTGGGCGCGCGGCGCATCGGATTGGGTCTCGCAGAGGGACTCCGTACGGGTCAGCTCCGTGCGTCTGCGCAGGCCATGCCTTCTGAGTTGTCCACCGTCTGGATCGGTCGGTTTCTCCCACTAAAGGCAGCTGGCCTCGCAGTGGCATCCTTTCGTCACGTACTGCGCCAACAGCCTTCTGCTCGTCTGACCCTCATCGGCGACGGCCCGACCAAAAGCCGTGTTGAGGCGTTGGCCGCCGATCTCGTGAGAGCCGGTTCGGTCCGTTTCGAAGGACACCTGCCCTGGGCCGAGGCACAGCGGGTCCTCGCGCAGGCTCGCGTTCACCTCTTCACCAGCGTTAGGGACTCTTCCAGCGCACAGACACTTGAAGCTGCAGCCCTCGGAGTCCCCACGGTCGCACTTGACGCCTTCGGCAGCAAGGCGTTCCTTCACCGTCGTGGGTTCGCACTGGTGGACCCTCTACCGGGAGAGGGACTGGATAGACGATTCGCGACCCACATCTCCCGCCTGCTCAGCCTGGATGAGTCCGGTTGGATTGCCGAAAGCAGCGGCGCCCTTGCATTTGCCTCGGAGCACAGCTACCGAGAAAGGGCGATCAGGCTGCTTCGGGTGTACGAGGAAGCAGCCCAGCTGGAACGTGGTAGACGATGAGGATCTCACTGGTCACCCCGAACAACGATGTCCGAGATGGCGCTTTGTTCGTCGCCCTCGCTAGGGCTTGCCCGGGCCTGCAGATCATCGCGCCAGCAGCGCAGACCTCAGCATGGCCGGACGACGTTGACGTCAAGTGGATTCGGACTCACGGCAGCAACTGGACACGGCAATGGATGACTGGCCTGGAAACGGCCATCCAGGCGCATGATCCCGATCTGATCCATATACAGAACGAACCCTGGGCTATCACTACTCAACGGCTTCTCAGGACCAAACGCCCTGTCGTGATCCATGGAGCAGAAAGCGTCCTCAACGCTGCGCCGTACTCCTACCGACTGCGACGAGTGGGAATGCGGGCAGCACTCGGAAGGGCAGCAGGCTACATCAGCTGGGGGCAGACAGGGTTGCGAGCAGCAGAGGCTGCCGGGCTTCTTCCCGCTACGCCGCGGGCCGTCATCCCAGCCTCACCCCCCGATCCACACGTATTCCGTCCAGTTGCTCCGAGGCCACCCGATGGCACCTTGAGGCTCTGCTTCGTCGGGCGTCTGGTCCCTCTCAAAGGCTGCGATGACCTGCTTCTCGGGGTCGCTGGAGCGAACGAATCGAGCCGCATCTCTGTGACGTTTGTCGGCTGGGGACCACAGGAGGCGACGTTACGGCAACTTGCGAACGACCTCCGCGTGAAGGCGAGTTTTTTGGGGTCACTAGACTCGCGCGCAGTGCATGCCGTTTTGGCCGACTCAGACGTACTGGTCGCCCCATCAAGGAACACCCCAAATTGCAGAGAACAGTGGGGGCGGGTGGTGGTGGAGGCAATGATGTCCCGCCGTTGCGTGCTTGTCTCGGACTCCGGAGAACTGCCATTCCTGGTCGGCGATCCCGAATGCGTGTTCCCCCAAAATGATCCGGAGTCCTTGAGTAAGGCTTTAGATGCGCTCACCGGTGATCACCCCCTGGTCAGGAAGCGAGCAGTTGCAGCCTACGAGCAGTCCCAGAAATTCCACCCTGCCGTTCTTGCCGGCCAGATGCTTCGCGTCTGGAGCCGGTCCTTGGACGTGTGGGGAACCCCGCGATCGAGGTGAAGCAATCACCTCGGGGAACGCAAACAGGTGGTTATAGTCTCACTTGTGGTCGACGCGGGTGCCAACACGCGAAGAGTCGCCGTCGTGATGACTTGCCATAACCGGCGAGACACAACTATCCGCTGCCTCAAAGCTCTGCTCAGTCAGAAACCAGGCGCGAACGTGGCTCTGTTTGTCACTGATGACGGCAGCACCGATGGCACCCCGGACGCGATCAAGTCAGTGATGCCCAATGCCAGTGTGCTCAGCGGAACAGGCCATCTTTACTGGGCTGCTGGCATGGCCCTCGCAGAGGGCGCCGCCGTGGCCGACCGTCCTGACTACCTACTTTGGTTGAACGACGACACTGTACTGAAGCCAGATGCGCTGAAGGGTCTGCTAGCCCTTAGTGACCAAGCCCCCGGAGCCATCATCGTCGGCGCCTGCGAGGATCCAGAAACGGGTTCACCCACCTACGGAGGCCGAATTCGTATTGACTTCCACCCGCAGCGTTTACGCCGCCTCGGCGTCTCGACGAAGCCCCAGCGCGCCGACACGTTTCACGGAAACGTCGTGCTCATCCCGATGGCTGTTCGCCGACGTGTCGGTCCAATAGATGGCGCCTTTCCCCACGCGTATGCAGACGACGACTACGGCTTGCGTGCAACCGCCCTGGGCATTCCCATTCTGCAGGCTCCAGGGGTAGCGGCCAGTTGCCGGATCGAAGATGCCACATGGCCCATGAGCGACACCCTCCGAACCCGTTGGAACTGGCTCGGGTCTCCTAAGGGATTACCCTGGCGCGCGCAAGTCCGTTATCTGCGCCGCCACGGTGACTGGCGCTGGCCGCTGCTCCTTGTCGCAGGTCAGGCCAAGCGACTTACCGGGCTCGGTAGGTGAGTAGCTTGGATCAGTCCCCGTGAGCGACGCATCCCCGAGCGGAATCCACTCGCGCCGCGTCCTCAAGGGATTCCTCACGATGTCAGGGACCTCGGCAGCTGTGATGGTCGTACAACTTGGCTACGCGGCCCTTGCGTCCCGGGTGATGGGGCCCGACGCCTTCGGTGCCTACGCAGTCGCCCTGTCGGGCATTGGGATCCTCGGCATGGCGGGCGGGTCCACGCTGGGACAGGCCGCTGCCAGGCGCCCCAGTAACTCCGACGCTGGGGACGGCGCGCTCCTTACCGCTGCCGTGCTGGCCGGAACGATCGCGGCAACGTTAGCGTTTGCCCTTGCCCCTCTCTGGGCACAGCTTTGGGGCATACCAGAAGCTACGTCTGTGACCCGAGTCCTCGCGCTGGGCATGCCCCTCAGCGCAGCCGCGGGAGTCCTAGCCGGTGTCTTCCGCCGTTTTGGACGGACCCACGAAGTCGCAGCACGCAGCGCGGTCGGTCAGTTGCTCGGCATGGGCATCGGACTCGTTGCTGTCCTGAATGTGCGTGAGCCGTGGAGCCTGGCCATCACGCCCGTGGGGGGATCAATCATCACTTGCCTCCTGTTGGCGGCCGGGATCTCACGTGCGAGGCTCCGACCGAGGTGGCCGAGTGGCCAGGCGGTTGAAGACGTGATCTATGGATCCAAAGCCGCAGCGATGAACCTGCTCCGCTCATCAAGTGGTCAGGTGGCCCGGTGGTCGATCTCGCGGTTCGCTGGCGCGCCGGCACTCGGGGCCTTCAACCGTGCCACGACGATTGTCACCATCCCTTTGGAGACTCTGCAACGATCGTTCAATTACGCACTGTTCCCAGAGCTCAGGCCTGGGGGACCGGTGGCCTCGAACCCTCGCGCCCTGACCGACATACTGATCCTCACTGCCTGGCCGGCCGTGATCCTGGTCCCCGTTTCCTACTTCGCTGCGCCGCCGATTTTGTCGATTCTGTTGGGGTCCAACTGGGAAGCAGCCGCCCAGTTGGCTGGGTTGGCCGCTCTTATGGGCGTTGTTCCCATGATTGCTGTCCCACTGGCCTCAGCACTCGAGGCGCTGGGACATTTTCGAGTCACCGCTCTCGCCTGGTTCATTGGTTCTTGCGTGGTGGGAGCTGGGGTTGTGGGAACCATACACACGCATGCGGCGGACCCCGCGATGATAGGGATGATCGGTGCGGAAGTCTCGCTTGCCTGCGTCGCTGGTATTGCTTTGTCTCGAAGGGGCCTCCTCAGCGGGGGCAGGCTCCTGAGAGCGGTGATTCCCCTCGCTGGCATTCAGGTTGTCCTGACGATCTCCTTTTCGTTCGTCGCTGCGGCCTATGGACCAACAAGCGTGATTTGTCTGTGGACGGCATGTGTTGTCGCCGCGGCGGAGACGGTAGCACTGCTCGCTCTCGGGGACAGGACCGTCTTTGGCGCGATCGCAAAGGCGCGAGGACTTCCAGGATTCGCCTCTCGGCCATAGGCATACGGGGGTGGGTTGACCCTATGAGGGCGGCCATGGACCGGGCAGAGCATCCCATGGATCGGCGGGTGGGCGCTCGATCTCGGGGAAGACCGTGGAAAGCATGTGCCGCAGGGCCTCTCTGTGCGATATCCGTTTTCGAGCCCATGCGTGCGCTGCGCGACCTCGGCCGGCCAGGCTCTCGGCCGGGCCGTTCAACAGTTCAGCAGTACGGCGAATAACCCCGCCAACGCTGGATTCAAGATACAGACCGCTTTCAGGACCGGGTAGCCACTGCATTCCAGGGTGCGACGTCGTCACCTGCGCTCGACCGGCGATCATGGCGATGGCCAGCCGATCACTGGTGTAGGCCTCAACATCCGCGTAGTGATCCCAGTTGACCAGCAGTCGGGCACGCTGGATGAACCGATCCTGCTCCCCGAAATCAACACGTCCGATGGACACGCCCTTGGGCCATCCCGCGCCAGCGACGAGAAAGTCCTCTCGATAACGGCGCTTAAGGGACCTGACGAGGCGCCACCGACCCGCTGAACCTGGCAGACCCGACACCAGCAGCACTTTGCTGAGATGACTCCCGATGAAGACGATTTCAGCATCAGGGGCCGCCCAGTCACCTCGCTCGGAGTCGGCGAAGAGAACATGATCGTAGGTGTGAATCGTGTGATGCACTGTTCCTGCCCCACTGGCCTGCAGAAGTTCGACCTGCGGCGACCCCCCCACGCTGAAGACATGGTCGGCCATCGCAAGCCAAGCGGCCATTTCGGGCCCGACAGGTTTTCGCGGCCCCCATGCGTCTCCCTCCCAATAGATGAGAGTGCGTCCTGCGACTGCCTGCTGTACGCGCTCCATATCCCGTATCAGGCCCTTGAGTGACAGCGCCAGGATCACGTCGGAGCGGGAGTCTCGGATACCTTGGATCACCCGCAGATCCCTTTGCTGCTGCGTCTCGTCTGCGCGAGGACCGGCGTTCAGTATTGAGACCTCCCCAATCTCGTTATTGCCCGCCATAAACTGCAGAGCTTCCACTTGCCCGGGGTTACCACTGTGCAAAGGGTGATTGTTCAGAAGCAGAACACTGGGCTCTCCCACTTCAGTGCACCAGGTCCTTCACGGTCGCGATCCGGTGCCGGTTGGTGCAACACATTGGGCATGACGAAGACCGAGGGGGAATGATGCCGGATGCCTTACGGGATCTACGCCTGTCCACGGACATACGCCAAAGCCGGTTCCTGTCCCCTGGATTTTCTGTTGCTCCCTCGCGACCGCGGCAGCTCGCAGGAAGGACCCATCCAGGACCAACGGCCAGGTCAATACGCCCCCCGCCCACCAACCACTGCACTCACCGTACTGGCCATGATCACGAAATCCATCGACAACGACCAGTTCTCCACGTAGTACAGATCCAAGCGCACCGACTCGTCCCAACTAAGGTCCGACCGGCCGTTCACCTGCCATAGACCCGTCATCCCGGGCCGGGCTCGCAGCCGGCGGACCGCGAGGTCGTCATACCGTTCTACATCGTCGAGCGGATGCGGACGTGGCCCAACCAATGACATGTCGCCGCGCCATACATTGACTAACTGCGGCAGTTCGTCGAGGCTGAACCGCCTAAGGAATCGCCCGATGCGCGTCACGCGGGGATCGTCGGCCAGTTTGAACGTCGCGCCGTCGTCACCGAACTGCTCACGCAGAGCATCGCGGCGACTGTCGGCATCGCTGCACATCGTTCGGAACTTCCAGCACCAGAACGTGCGGCCGTCCAGGCCGACTCGCTGCTGTTTGAAGATCGCTGGCCCCGGCGACCCGCGACGGATCAGCAGAGCGGTGAACAGCATCGGCAGGCCTAGCAGAATCAACAGGATGCTCGATCCCACCACGTCGCTGATCGCTTTGAGCACCACGGCGGCCCCGCTGAACTTCGGCATATCGACCCGCACGAAGGAGAGTGACTCTACCGGCTCGACGGACAACCGTGGACCAGCCACCTCCACGAGGGCCGCGCTGACCATCAGCGACAGGTCGGTGTCTTCCATCGCCCAGCCCAAACGCCTGGTCTGCTGAGGATCTGCGTCGCCCGGCGGCGCGAAAAGAATCGTGTCCGCGCGAGCCTCCACTGCAGCCGATACCGCCTCATTCGCCTCAAATGCTTCCGACTCCAGGCACCAGGTCCCGACGGTCATGAACCGCCCCTCGGACCCCGCCAGCTGGGTCTGCAAAGCACTGAGCCTGGATGCCGGCGCCATAAGGAACACGCGGTGCAGTGGTTGACCGTCGGCCATTCGTTTGTGCAGCCAGCGGCGCATGAGATTTCGTTCGATCAACAGCAGCACCGTGCCGCTGAGCAGTACCAAGAACAGGAACCACCGACCCCGCACCGTATTTGTGAGGTAGGACAGACTCATGACGATCAAGGAAGTGTAGATGGTGGCGACAATCACCCTGCGGTACTCGGTGAGCCCATTGGCGATGATGGTGGCCTTGGTCGACTGGGTCTGATAGAGAGCGATGGGCCAGATCAGAAGCAGTGCCAACGTGAACAGCTGCCGAGGGTGATCGTCACTGAGAAAGCCCCCACCGTAGCCCCACCCGAAGATAAGCCCCGCAACTATCGTCCCCGCGATCACGCCCACGTCCAAGGCCCGGACGCGCAACTGATAGTCCCGTACGAACTCGTTGCGTCCGGAGGTGCGGCTCCGACGGCTGACCAGGCGTTCACTCACGGCACGCCAGCCAGATTCGTCGTGTACCTCTGCCGAAACCAACTCACCGTGTGTTCCAAGCCCTTGTCGAGGGAAGTCTGCGGACTCCAACCGAGCAGGTCAGCAGCACGAGTGATGTCTGGGCGGCGCTGAAAGGGATCATCAGTGGGTAGGTCAGCATAAGTCACAGTGATTTCGGCTCCCGCTACCGCAGCGATCTTGGCGGCCAACCTGTGCATCGTGACTTCTTCCGGGTTTCCAAGATTGATGGGTCCGCTGACATCCGCCGGGGTGCCCATCATCGCGAGCAACCCATCCACCATGTCATCTACGTAGCAGAACGAACGGGTCTGCTGGCCATCGCCATAAAGGCTGAAAGCCTCGCCACCCAGCGCCTGCATGACAAAGTTGCTCACTACACGCCCGTCGTCGGGGGCCATGCGGGGGCCATACGTGTTGAAGATCCGCACGATCTTGGTGTCCATCCGGTGCTGACGCCGGTAGTCCATGAACAGCGTCTCAGCGCAGCGCTTGCCCTCGTCGTAGCAGGACCTCGGCCCGATCGGGTTCACGTTGCCCCAATAGTCCTCGGTCTGCGGGTGGACAGTGGGATCCCCGTAAACCTCCGAGGTGCTGGTAAGCAGAATGCGGGCCTTTGTGCGCTTGGCCAGACCAAGCATGTTGATCGACCCATGCACACTCGTCTTCGTCGTCTGGACAGGGTCACGCTGATAGTGCACGGGTGAGGCAGGACAAGCCAGGTGATAGATCTCATCCACCTCGACGTAGAGAGGGAAGGTCACATCGTGACGCATAAGCTCGAAGCGCGGGCTGCTCAGCAGGTGCTCGACGTTGACTCGTGACGACGAATAGAAATTGTCGACGCACAACACCTCGTGACCTTGATCCAGCAGACGCTCACACAGATGAGAGCCGATGAATCCCGAGCCTCCTGTCACTAGCACGCGCCGAGGTCCGCCTGTCAACGGCACGACCTCATGCGACATCACTGCCTGAGACTACAACGAAGGCGCCCGAATCTCACCGGTGACAGGGAACCTCGGAGTTGTCATGAGCCTGCCCATCGGTCCTCCGCACCCCCAACCCGGCAAGCACGCACACCAACCCCCACTCCTGACACAATCAGACCCGTGGGGCGACCAATGGCACTGCTGGTGGAGGACAACCGCGAGTACGCGCTCATCGGCACCCGACTGCTGGAGAACGAGGGCTTCGAAGTGGTCGCCGCCATCGACGGCGAGACGGGACTCGGACTGGCCCGTCGCCACCGGCCCGAGGTCATCCTGCTGGACGTGAGCCTGCCCGGCATCGACGGTTTCGAGGTGTGCCGGCGGCTGCGCGAGTTCAGTGACGCCTACGTGATCATGGTGACCGGGCGCACCGACGAAGTCGATCGGGTCGTCGGCCTCACCGTGGGCGCCGATGACTACGTGACCAAACCCTTCTCCGCACGCGAGCTGGCGGCCAGGATCGGTGCGATGCGCCGGCGGCCGCGCTCGGCACCGGTGGGCACCCGCCTGGAGTTCGATGGGCTGGCCATCGACGCGGCGGCGCGGGAGGTGCTGCTGGATGGCACCCGCCTCGACCTCACGAAGATCGAGTTCGATCTGCTGAGCAAGCTGGCCAGCGAGCCACGCCGGGTGTTCGCCCGCCAGCAATTGCTCGACGCGGTCTGGGGCGGCGACTGGTATGGCGACGACCACGTCGTGGATGTTCACATGGGGAATCTGCGCAAGAAATTGGGGGAGTCCGGCAGCCGGCCGCGCTTCATCCACACAGTCCGCGGGGTGGGTTTCCGGTTCGACAGCCAGAATTGAGACGATCGTGACCGTCGGCACACAGACAGGTGATGCTTTCGTGGTTCACCCTGGGATCAGGGAGGAGAAACTGTGAAGGGAATCATCTTCAATCTGGTCGAAGAGGTCGTGACCCGCGATCACGGTGTCGACGCCTGGGAGGACCTGCTCGATGAGGCCCACGTCCAGGGTGCCTACTCGGCCGTCGGCTCATACATGGATGACGAACTCGACCGGCTCGTTCTGGCCGGCGCCAACAAACTGGGCCTGCCCCCGGCCGACCTCCTGCGCTACATCGGACGCAGATCCATCCCCCTGCTGATGGACCGCTACCCCGAGTTCTTCGACATTCACACCAACAGCCGAAGCTTCCTCGGTTCGCTCAACGAGGTCATCCACCCTGAGGTGCGCAAGCTCTACACCGGTGCGACACCTCCCCATTTCGGGTTCTCCGACGACGCCGATGGCAGTCTGTTGATGGAGTACTACTCCCATCGATCGATGTGCGCGCTGGCCGAAGGCCTGATCCTGGGTGCCGGCGACGCCTTCTCGCAGACCCTCACGGTCTCCCAGGACCAGTGCAAGCTGGACGGTTACGACCATTGCACCCTGCGGGTGGCGGGCACATGAGCGAGCCGGATCTGCAGGACCCCTACCAGCTGATCGACCGCCTCG
>JAKOZM010000522.1 GCA_029779995.1 Actinomycetes bacterium | reverse complement strand
ACCAGCGGGGACCTGCTGTGCCGGCCACGAGACGGTGGCCGACCCGTCACCGCCGCGCACTACCGTGGGGGCGTTCACCTGCGGCGGCGTGCCGGTGGGAGCCCCTTTGGTGCGGCAGCCACGGGATCCGGAGTCGGAGTACGCGGTGCCAGCGGCCGGCAGGAACTCGAAGTCGTAACTGGTGGGCTTGAGGGTCATCTGGAGGGCCCCGAACACGCCGTTCACGACATCGGTGCCCGACGCGGCAACGGCGCCCTTGAACTGCTCATTCTCCAGTTTCGTGGCCTGATGGTTATCCACCCCGCCAGTGCCGACAACGAATTCGACCATCCCATTGGGATCGAGTTGGGGGGCACCCACCTGCTGGCCGTCGGCCGTGGCCCGGCCGAGCGGGTGGAAGCGCTGGTAGAGGTGGTTGTTGCCGGTCACGACGACATCCACGCCAGCGTCGTACAGCTGGTTCCACACCGGTACCCCGGGGGCGAAGTTGCCGTGCTCACCGGCCGACCAGATCGGATGGTGCCAGTAAGCCATCACACACTGCGCGGGGTTAGCGGCCAAGGTGCCGGCGATCCAGCGTTGGGTCCAGGAGCCCTCGTCGCAGGGGTAGTAGGGGCTGCAGTTGATGGTGTTGATCGCCAGGACCAGCCAATCGCCCTGCCGGAACGCGTAGGTGCCCTTGTCCTCCTGGTGGGCCACGTCGCCGAAGTACTTGTAGTAGTCCGCACCCTGCGGGGTGAGGTAGTCGTGATCGCCGGGCACCGGGTAGGTCTTGGCCTTCAACGCACCGAAGGCCTTGTCGTAGGAACCCATGAGCGCTTCCATCCGCCCATCGCTGTACTGAATGTCGCCAGCGGCGAGGAAGGCGTCGGGGTTGGCCGCCTTGACCACGTCGCCGACTGCCTGCTGGCGGCAACCTGCCTTCGTGCCCACCCCATTGTTGAAGGTGGGCGATTTCGGATCGCAGGCAATGTCACCCACGACCACGATGACGGGATTGTTGGCCTGGTCGACAGCCGACGCCGCCGACGGGGCGGTGAGCAGGCCCAACAACACGGCGAAAGCGGCGAGAAGCCCCCGAAGGATCATGCTCAGCAGTGTTGCGGCCGCTCTTCAAGGCCACCTCAAGGGGACCTCTGGGTCGGGGCTGGAATCGGTGGGTCGATGGACCTACGACGTCAGCACCGAATCGATCCGACGGCGCATCTGCATGTGCATCTGCGCCTCGATGGCAGCAGCGTTCTTCGGCGGCCGACCGTTGCGCTTTGGTGATGGCACGGGCAGACCACCGAGGAAGAGTTCGCCTCCCCACACGCCACAGGTCTCTGCGCGAGCCAACGCACCGGCAAGGCACTCGCGCTGGATCGGGCAGCCGACACAGCGCCGGCGGGCATAGTCGATCTCCGTGGGGACGTCGGAGAACCACATGTCGCCGGTGCCGACCGTGCAAGGGATCTCGGTAGTCATTTCACCTCCATCAGGACAAAAGAAAGGGCCGCGGCGTAGAGCGTCCGCGGCCTGTGATGAGTGGGTAGTTCCCCTAGTCAGGACATCGAACCCTGGCAGGCGCCGCGAAGGCAACTACTGCAAGTGCGGTGGCGACCATCGTCGGCTCCTTTCTCGGGTACGCAAGTCAGGGTAGTCGCTGGCGGGCAGAATTGGCAAAGGGGTTGGGCGGCCACCCTCACGTGTCCCGCAGGATCTCCAGGATCTCCTCACCATGCTCGGACACCAATCGTTTGTGGATGCCCTTGACCCGTGCCAGTGCGCGCACCGTCGAGGGCCGATCGGAGGCGATCCCGATGAGGACGGCGTCGGTGGCCACCAGGAAGGCTGGGATACTCTTGCCGGCCTCCTCACTGCGTTTGGTGACCACCGTCTTGCGCCAGGCCCGCAGCCTTTCCACCGTCTCCATGGGAATGTCGCTCGGGCACGTGCGGCACGTGCCCACTGCCCGCTCCATCCCGCTGCTGAGCCGCTTGCCGCACACCCGGCAGCCCGGCACCGACTTGTTGCTAGCAGCCCGCGCGGTGGCCTTGACCCGGCGTGCGTCATCGGGCAGGAACCGTGATGGTTGTCGCTTGTCCTTGCGCGACCCGGTGGCGGCGTACGACAGCTGCAGAACGTCGCGGGCACGCGTCACGCCCACATAGAACAGGCGGCGCTCCTCCCCCACGTCCACCAATTCGCCCTGGTAACGCAGCGGCAGGCCACCCTCATGCAGGCCGGGCATCAGGACCATGTCCCACTCCAGCCCCTTGGCCGAGTGCAGGGACGCCAGGGTGACGGCCTGAGCCACCGGGGCGTCGTCGTTCTCCAGCCGCTCATCGAGGTCGGTGATCAGCGACTCCAGGCTCTCGTGGGAGCCGGCCAGACTGACCAGCGCGGCCAGCGACTCCCACTCCTCGCGCTGTGCCTGCCCCAGCGGTGGCGTCGGGGTGTAGCCCACCGGCTCCAACGCAGCCGCGACCCGGTCCGGAGTCCCCAACTCGCTGGGCTGCTTGGCAGCCACCCGCAACAGGGACACGGCCCGCTTGACCTCCGGGCGCTGCATGAACCGCGCGGTCCCCCGCACCGTGTAGGGGATACCCAGGGCCTGCAGCTCGCGCTCGAATCGGGCGGTCGCGGAGTTGGTGCGGACCAGGATCGCGATCTCGTCGGGCCCCGTGGTCTTCAGCCGCGCCTTGACCGCCGCGGCCACCCCTGCGGCCTCGTCCTGCTCATCGGAGTACACCTGAGTCGCGACCACACCGGTCACCGCGCGCTGCGAGACCAGCGTCAACCGCTCCCCAGAGTCGGCCTGGGCCAGAACGCCGTTGGCCAGACTGATGATCTGCGGGGCGCAGCGGTAGGAACGGGTGAGTTTCAGGACGGTCGCCTGGGGCCACCGCCGCCGGAATCCGAGCAGGTACTCGCTGGTCGCGCCGGCGAAGGTGTAGATGGTCTGGGACGGGTCGCCGACCACACACAGTTCGTCGCGGGTGCCCAGCCAGCCGTCGAGCACCTGGTGCTGCAGCGGGGACACGTCCTGAAACTCGTCCACAGTGATCCAGCGACACCACTGCCGCACCTGCTCGGCGACCGCCGGGTTGTCCCGGATCAGACCAGCGTTGAGCAGCAGGATGTCCTCGAAGTCCACGACCCCGGCGCTGCTCTTGGCGTCCTCATAGGCCTGATACACCAATGCCAAACGGTCCCCGACGACGCTGTCATTTCCCGCCTGCTCGGGCGAGAGTCCGCGCGCCTTGGCCACCTCGATGGCGCTGGTCACGTCGCGGCGACCCGCGTCATCGAGTCTGATCCCGCAGCGGGTGAGGGCTGCGGACACCAGCCCGATCTTCGACGCCTGAATCCTCGGCAACTGCCCACCGACCGTGCGCGGCCACATCCACTTCAACTGCCGCAGAGCCTCGGAGTGCACGGTGCGCACCCGCACCTCGGGCACCTCCATCGCGCGCAGCCGCCGACTGAATTCACCCGCCGCCCGGGTCGTGAACGTCACGACCAACGAGCGGCGAGGGTCCATCACGCCGGTGGCCACCCCGTAGGCCACCCGATGTGTCAGCGCGCGGGTCTTGCCGGTGCCCGCCCCCGCCAGCACGGCCACCGGCCCCGAGACCGCCTCAGCTACTGCACGCTGATCGGGGTCCAGGGGGGCGAGGATCTCTTCGGCATGCACGCCTTCGATCCTCACATCCGGTTGCGACATCGACGTGGCCGGTCCTGCGTAGCGCTCAGCGACTCCAGGTATGCGGGATGGCCGCCCCGAACCAGTCTGCGATCAGATGATGCGCCACCGAGATGCGTGGCGGGATCCGCAGCTGCCCGGCCTGCGCCGCAGCGGCGAACTCCGCCCGGCTGAACCACCTGGTCTCGGCGATCTCCTCGCCATCGGGGTGACTGTCCTGAGCGTAGGTGGACGCGGTGAAAGCGATCATGATCGAACAGGGGAACGGCCACGGCTGACTGGTGCGATAGTCGACCGCGTCCACCGGCACCGTCACCCCCGCCTCCTCGGCGATTTCGCGGACCACGGCCTGCTCGAAGGTCTCCCCGGGTTCGACGAAACCGGCCAGCGTCGAGTACCAACCTGCGGGCCACACGGCCCGGCGGCCCAGCAGGGCGCGGTCCTGGTCATCGACCACGAGGGCGATGATGGCCGGATCAGTGCGGGGGAAGTGCTCGGAATCGTCGTGGGGACAGCGCCGCACCCACCCCGCCCGGGCCAGTTCGGTGGGCTGTCCACAGCGCGGGCAGTGGGTGTGGCTCGCGTGCCAGTTGTCCAGGGCGACCGCCGTCAGTGCCGCGGCGCGTTCCACATCGGTGAGCGTGTCGATGGTGGTCCGCAGATCCTGGGCGACGTCCGAACGCGTCCGCAGGGCGAACCACGGCTGCCCGCCCACCACCCCGAGCAGAAGCCGCTCCCCATCGATGGCTGGCTCTAGGTCGACGTGGCCCTTGTGCACACCGATGACCCGTCGGCGTGGATCCGTCCAGAGCCGGGCAACCTCGTCGGGATCGTTGCGCACAGAATCGTCGCGAACGAAAAGGTCGGGTTCGGCGGTGGGCCACACCAGGCCACCGTAACCCGTGTGTCAGGATTGGCGGGCATGGGCGATTTCATCAAGCAACTCACCGGAGTGCGGTTCGTAGCCGCCGCCTGGGTGATGCTCTATCACTTCCAGCCGGCGCTGGCGGCCAGCGGTCTGTTGTTCCCCATCCTGCACGAGTTCCTGCGGCTCGGATCGGTCGGCGTCGACCTGTTCTTCGCGCTGTCCGGCTTCATCCTGACCCACACCTACCTCACGCGGCTGGGCGGAAAGCTCAGTTGGTCGGGCAGCCTGAACTTCTGGTGGCTGCGCCTGGCCCGGGTG
>JAKOZM010000494.1 GCA_029779995.1 Actinomycetes bacterium | reverse complement strand
CCCTGCGTGTCAGGGTGAGTTGAGTCCAGCGGTTCAGAGCAAACCCGCCTGCAGGGCGAGATACGGATCAACCCCACGATGACAATTTCCAGCCTGGCCGTGGCCGGGGACAATGCCTGCATGGATTCCTCGCATCCGCGTTCTGACGGTCCGCGCCGACGCCGCACGTTCACCCCGGCGGACAAACTCGCCCACCTGGCCGCATATGAACAGGCCTGTGAGCGCGGCGAGGGCGGCGCCTACCTGCGTACCGAGGGCCTGTACTCGTCGCTGATCAGCGAATGGCGCAAACAACGCGACGCCGGTGTCCTCGACGGCAAACCCGCTGGGGTGAAGATCGGCAAGCTCACCGCCGAGCAGGTCGAGATCGCCCGACTCAAACGCGAACTCGACAGGACCGGCAAGCGGTTGGCCACCACCGAGGCGGCTCTGGAGATCATGGGAAAAGCGCACGCGCTCTTGGAACAGATCTCCGAGAGCGCGGACACCGACGAGCCGCGCAAGAAGCACTGATGGCCACCCATCACGACCTGACCGAGGCCGGCGTGAGCACCCGGGCAGCCACCTCGCTGACGGCGGTGACGCGATCTACCGCCGCCCGCAGCAGGGCGCGCAGGCAGTGGCCGGCACCGGCCGCGAGGAAGGTGCCCGTGAACAAGCTCACCGACGCCGAACGCGCCCGCGTGTTGACGATGTTGAACTGTGACCGGTTCGTCGACCAGGCCCCGCTCGAGGTGTATGCGCAGCTGCTCGACGAGGGCATCTACCTGTGTTCGGTATCGACGATGTACCGGATCCTGCGGGAGAACAAACAGGTCACCGAGCGGCGCCGGCAGGCCCGACACCCCACCCGCACCTGCCCGGAGCTGGTCGCGACCGGGCCCCGGCAGGTCTATACCTGGGACATCACGAAGCTGCCCGGGCCGGTCAAGGGCGTCTACTACGACGCCTACGTGATGGTCGACATCTACTCCCGCTACATTGTCGGCGCCCACGTACAAACCCGCGAATCAGCAGTACTCGCAGTGGAATTCATGACCGACGTCTTCAGGGTTCATGGCACACCAACGGTGGTGCACGCCGACCGGGGAACATCGATGACCAGCAAACCGGTCGCAGCGCTGCTCGCGGACCTCGAGGTGACCCGGTCACATTCGCGACCGAAGGTGTCCAACGACAACCCGTACTCCGAATCACTGTTCAAGACCCTCAAGTACGGGCCCACGTTCCCGCAAAGGTTCGGATCCATCCACCACGCCCGGGACTTCCTCGACACGTTCGTGACCTGGTACAACCACGAACACCGGCACACCGGCATCGGCCTGCACACCCCGGCCGACGTCCACTTCGGCCTCGCCACCGACAAAGCAACGCAGCGAACTGGTGTGCTGACCGCGGCCCGTTTGGCCCACCCCGAACGATTCACGCCCGCAGACCCGACACCGAAGATCCTGAACCTGCCGGCCAGCGCCTGGATCAACAAGCCCGACACCACGACCGATCACGCCGCCGCGTAACACCCACTGGACTCAATCACCTTGACAAGTTCCGAAACGGGCGCGAAGTCGAGTGGGTATCCGGTTGGGTGCGATCACTGCGTCTGGTCGACTCATTGACGACTTGACTGCGGCCGCGGTCCGGCGTGTCCGCAACGCCGACTACTGGGGCGCCCCGGTCGGTACCCCGATCACCAAGGGCATGAAGCAGCGGGTGAAAGCGGTCCGCACGATGCAAAGGGTTGCAGGACCGCAACCCGAACACAGTCCTGGATGCGACGCGCTCGCAGTACAAGATTCCGAAGTCGCAGAAGACGAACGATATTCGTGCCGACCTACCGGCCGAGCAGCGGGCGGCGGTGATCGCTGAGGCGAACACACACGCCGCCCGCGCCAAGAAGGCCGAGAAGACGATCACCCCGGCGCTACAGGACATCGTCGGCGCGAATGGTGGCGAGTTCGAGCGCCTCGATTCGCGGTTGAAAGAATCAGATTCGTTGGCCCGCAAAATCGCCGACGGCGTCGTCGAAGGTAACGACGGCAACGGCATGACGCCCGAAGATGCGGGCAGTACGATCCGCGATTCGGTGCGGTACACCGTCGTTCTGCCCGATAACGGCTATTGGGATGCAGGGACCGCAGTCGGGGATCAGTTGGAAGCGGCCGGGTTCCAACGGCGTAAGCAGACCGAGGGGTGGGACCCTGCGCAAGGGTATGCCGGGCGTAATGACACCTTCATCGGCCCCGATGGTGTCGAGTTCGAAGTGCAGTTCCACACCCGGACGTCGTTGGACGCGGCCGAACGAAACCACGAGTTGTACAACCTGTCTCGGCATGCTGACACACCACCACAGGCGGCATGGGATTTGGAGTTCGCGCAGGCCGAGTATCTGCGGGCGAACGTGCCGGTGCCCGACGGCACCCCGATCATCAACGGCAACCCCACCGACCATATCGACGCCACACCGGACCAGCCCGCCGTCCCGGAACCAGCCGCCGACACGCCGCAGGCCAAGCTGGACAATCTGATGTCGCGTATCGACACCGCCGACGAGAACGAACTCGCCGCGATCGGGGACGAATGGGACTCGATCATGGACCAATTCGAAAGTGGGAACCGGATAAGTCAGGACGACCTGAACGCCATCAACGACGGGCATCGACAGCTCCGGATACGTCGGCAGCAATTGGCCTCCGAACGCGGCACAGCGGATGTGGAACGCGTGATGGCCGAGGGCATCGAATCGTTGCCGGACACGACGTGGTGGAATCCGAACGGAAACGGTGCAGTCACACCGGCCCAGGCCCGGAAAGTTGATCTCGACGTGCTCGCGCAGATGTACGCGGCCTCACAGGCAGAAGACTGGGACGCGATGCCCTCAGGCGTAGATTCGGCAACCAGAATGGCGTTCCAAGATGGGTGGATGAATCCGGCTACCGATTGGATGCGCGGCTACCAGAGCGGACCGGCCTCCGCACCCGAACCGCCGCCGCGTCGCCGACCCCTGCCGCCGCCAACCCCCCGCCGTGTCCGCTGATACCATCAATCGTGTGGGGCGTACGATCGGCCCACCATAGCGACCCCAGGAGTATCTGATGGGTTACGCCTACTACATTGATGACGTGCGGTTCGCCTACCGCGTCAACCTCGACACCGGAACACCCGAACATTTCCAGTACGGCTCGCTCGAATGGCGACCAATGAGCGGGATGGGTGCGCTCATGGCGAAAATCTCGAACGGCGATGCACAGCAGACCACCAAGGCCAAGGCTGAACGGACCGTGACCATCATCCACGAAGTCAAGGCGCGTCGTGACGGGCGGCCCCTGGCGTACATCGAGTCCGAGGTCGAGAAGCTGTTCGATTCCGGCCAGCTTGAACCGGTGATCCTGGACTGATGGCCTGTAACTGTGGTGGGCAGAAACGGGTCATCGTGCATGAAGCGCACCGCCCGAACGGCACGGTCAAACGGTATCTGTCCGAAACGGATGCACGCCGAGACGTAGCAAAATACGGGGGGCACTACGCGCAGGTCAGCACACCCGCATAGCCGGGTGCACCCCCAACGTTTACGCTCACCCACAACTACATAAACCCTTGTAAGCGGTTGCTGGCGGATGGGCCGAACCGAACACCCCACACCTGGGGTGTCGGGATCGGCACAGGAGAACCGCCGTGGCACTCGACCTACAGACCATGATCGACAAGGCTGCCGAAGGTAGCACCGAGAAGCAGCGCACCGCCGCCGTCGCAACCCTGCTCGAAGACGCAACCCGCGGTGACCTCGACCAGCTGCTCAGCGAGGTGACCGACAAGTTTTCGGCCCTCGATGACACCGACCCCACCAGCGAAGACCAGGTTCTGGGTCTCGAATACCTGGCGGCAGTGGCGGTTGCGGCGAAGGCTGCGCAGAAAGCCGCCGACAAGCGCATTGATGAGGTGCGCGCCAAGCGCGCCGACCTCGCCGCGAAGGTGTTGGGCGACACCACCGCAGACGTGGCCGCCGACGACACCGACCCAGGTGTGGAGGACTCCGCCGAGCAGGGCAACGACACCAGCACCGACGGCGCGGAAACCGACACCGAGCAGCGCGTCGAGGTCACCGAGCCTGTCGCCACCGACGTAGCACCGGCAGTCGAAGCCGTCTCCGAACCGGTCGCGGTCGCCGCATCCGCCGGGAAACGCTTCAACCTCGCCAACATCCAGCAGAAGGCCCCCGCACCCACCAAACCCGCCGTCACGATCACCGCATCCGCGGACGTGTCCGGTTACGCCGGAGGCCAGAACCTCGACTACACCGGCCTCGTCGCCGCCGCCGCATCAAAGATCGAGTCGGTGACCCGTGCCGGTGTCAACACCTCCGGCAGCATCGCACAGGTACATCTCGACTTCCCCGACCATCTGGTCGCATCCGGCGCGAACGACGCCGACGTGATCGAGACCGCCGTCGACCAGTCGAAACTGGCCGGTGGTTCCATCGTCGCCGCCGGCGGCTGGTGCGCACCATCCGAAGTGATCTACGACCTCGTAGACCTTCTCGCCGACACCAAAACCGGACTGATCTCGGTCCCCGAAATCCAGGCCAAGCGTGGCGGTATCAGGACCGCGATGAACTTGGGCTTCGCGAAGGTATGGGCGGGTAACGCGGGTCTGATCCAGACCGATGTGCAGGCCAACGAGACCCCCGTCCTGACACCACCGGTGGACGCGCCCGATGAGCAGCCGGTCGCGCCGCAGGTAACGGATCTGTCCGGGCTCACCG
>JAKOZM010000492.1 GCA_029779995.1 Actinomycetes bacterium | reverse complement strand
GAAGATCCGCCCGATCATGGGCTTCCAGCACCTGGCCTTTGCGCTGGACTGGCATCGCCCGCCGCGGCACATGAACCAGACGGCGTATTGGTATGTCAACACCAGCCAGTATCGCTACGACACCTTCACGGCTGACGAACTCGACGCTGGCACAGGGGTTTTCGCGGGCAAGGGGGTCATGGACCTGCTCGCCCAGTCGGTGCGGCTGGGCTGGACCCCGAGCTATCCGACCTTCAACCGCAGCAGCCTCACCCTCGCCGACGAAGCCGCTGCAGCGGGACTCGAGCCACCGGCATACATCGTGGAGCAGTTGAAGGCGGGGCGGTTGAAGTTTGCCGTGGAGGACCCGGAGGCACCCGAGAACCACCCGCGGGTGCTGAGCCTGTGGCGCTCCAACCTGCTCGGGTCTAGCGCCAAGGGCAACGAGTACTTCCTCAAGCACCTGCTCGGCACCGACCATGCGGTGACCGCCGCGGAGGCACCGCCGGACAAGCGGCCCGCCGGCATCGAGTGGCCGGACCAGGCTGCGGAGGCCAAGCTCGACCTGCTCACGACGATCGACTTCCGGATGACCAGCTCGACGCTCTTCTCCGATGTCGTGCTGCCGGCGGCCACGTGGTACGAGAAGCACGACCTGAGCACCACCGACATGCACCCCTTCGTGCACTCGTTCACCCCGGCGATCGCCCCGCCGTGGCAGGCACGCACCGACTGGGGTATCTGGAAGGCCATCGCCAAGAAGTTCTCCAAGCTCGCCGTCGATCACCTCGGCACCCGCCGGGATGTCGTCGCCAAGCCGCTGTGGCACGACACCCCGGAGGCGCTGGCCACCGTGCACGGCGTGGTCAAGGACTGGCGCTCCGGAGAGGTCGAGCCGGTGCCGGGCAAGACGCTGCCGGTGCTCGCGGTGGCCGAACGCAACTATCCGGCGACCTTCGAGAAGATGACCTCGATCGGCCCGCTCATGGAGAGCGTCGGCATGCTCACCAAGGGCGTGCCCTACACGGTCAAACGCGAGATGAAGTTGCTGCGGCGGCGTAACGGGGTGACCAAGTCCGGCGTCGGCGCCGGGCAGCCACGGCTGCGATCGGACATTCACATGGCCGACGCGATCCTGCACCTGTCGGCGACCACCAACGGTCACCTGTCGACCCACGGCTTCAAGAACGTCGAGAAGCGCACCGGCACAACGCTGCATGACCTGGCCGCCGAGCACGAGGGCAAGCAGATCACCTTCGCCGACACCCAGGTCGCGCCGGTGCCGGTCATCACCTCGCCGGAGTGGTCCGGCTCGGAGTCGGGTGGACGGCGCTACAGCCCGTTCACCATCAACATCGAGCGGCTCAAGCCGTTCCATACCCTGACCGGCCGGCAGCAGTTCTACCTCGACCACGACTGGGTCATCGGGATGGGCGAATCGCTGCCCGTGCACCGACCACCCCTGAACATGACCACGCTCTTCGGCGAAGCCCCCGTCGGCGAGCAGGCTCAGCAGGGCGGCCAGCGGGCGGTGTCGGTGCGCTACCTCACGCCGCACAACAAGTGGTCGATCCATAGCGAATACCAGGACAACCTCTTCATGCTCTCGCTCTCCCGAGGCGGACAGACGGTGTGGATGTCCGACCGGGACGCCGAGAAGGTCGGCATCAAGGACAACGACTGGATCGAGATGGTCAACCGCAACGGCGTCGTCGCCGCCCGGGCGATCGTGTCGCACCGGATGCCCGAGGGCACCGTCTACATGCACCACGCCCAGGACCGGCTCGTCGACGTGCCGCTCACCGAGACAACCAAGCGCCGCGGCGGCATTCACAACAGCCTCACCCGAATCATGATGAAACCAACGCACATCATCGGTGGCTACGCCCAGTTGGCCTACTTCTTCAACTACATCGGCCCCACCGGCAACAACCGCGACGAGGTCACGATGATCCGTCGCCGCGCCAACCAGGAGGTGACCTACTAATGCGTGTCATGGCCCAGATGGCGATGGTGATGAACCTCGACAAGTGCATCGGGTGCCACACCTGCTCGGTGACCTGCAAGCAGGCGTGGACCAACCGCTCCGGCACCGAGTACGTGTGGTTCAACAACGTCGAGACCCGACCCGGCCTCGGCTACCCGCGGGGTTACGAGAACCAGGACGAGTGGAAGGGCGGCTGGATCCGCAAGGCTGACGGCCGCATCACGCTGCGCGCCGGTGGCCGGTTCCGCAAGCTCGCGACGATCTTCTCCAACCCGAAGATGCCCTCGCTGCAGGACTACTACGAGCCGTGGACCTACGACTACGACACCCTGCTGCGGGCGCCCGCCCAGAAGCACTTCCCCGTCGCCCGGCCCTACTCGATCATCAGCGGCAAGCCGATGAACGTCTCCTGGTCGGCCAACTGGGACGATGACCTCGGCGGCTCGAAAGAGCACGCCGTCAAGGACGAGATGCTCAAGGGCATCGAGGACAAGGTCACGTTCGAGTTCGAGCAGACCTTCATGTTCTACCTGCCCCGCATCTGCGAGCACTGCCTCAACCCGTCGTGCGCCGCCTCGTGCCCGTCCGGTGCGATCTACAAGCGTTCCGAGGACGGCATCGTCCTGGTCGACCAGGACCGTTGCCGCGGCTGGCGGATGTGCATCTCCGGCTGCCCCTACAAGAAGGTCTACTTCAACCACAAGACCGGCAAGGCCGAGAAGTGCACCTTCTGCTACCCGCGCATCGAGGTGGGGCTGCCGACGGTCTGCTCGGAGACCTGCGTCGGCCGGCTGCGCTACATCGGGCTCGTGCTCTACGACGCCGACAAGGTCCTCGAGGCCGCCTCGGTCGAGAACGACACAGACCTGTATGCCGCGCAACGCGCCTGCTTCCTCGACCCCGCAGACCCGGCCGTCCGCAAGGCAGCCCGGGCAGCCGGCATACCGCAGGACTGGATCCGGGCGGCGCAACGCTCCCCGGTGTGGAAACTCATCAACACCTACGAGGTCGCCCTCCCGCTGCACCCGGAATACCG
>JAKOZM010000491.1 GCA_029779995.1 Actinomycetes bacterium | reverse complement strand
CTGCTGGGCTGGCAGCCCGCGCAGTGGGTGGGCCGTCCCTTCCGGGAGATGGTGCATCCTGACGACCGGCACCTGCTTCCCCCTCTGGAGCAGCAGGTGGCGGTGGGGGAGCCGCAGACCTTTGAGGTGCGGTTGGCGCAGTCCGGCGGCGGTTACAAGTGCGTCGATGTCCGAGCGACGCCCTTGCTCGATGACGACGGTGTCGTGATCGGGCGCGTGGCGGGATGGCGCGACATAACAGCGCAGCGTGCCGCTCAGGAGGAACTGGCAGACAGTGAAGCGAGACTGCGCCTGCTCGCCGAGAACGCCGCGGACGTCGTCCTCTTATTGGGTCCTGACCACAAGCCGGAGTGGGTGTCACCGTCGTTGAAACGGCAGTTCGGATACGACGTGGCCGACCTGTTGGCGCTCACCCGTGGTGACTTTGTACACGGCGATGACCTGGAGCGCGTTGGCGACATGGTGTCGAGCGTTCAGTCCGGCGCCGAAGACACCGTCACAGAGGAGGCGCGGCTACGTGGCAAGGACGGCCGCTTCCGATGGTGGTCAGTGACTCTGCGCCGGAGCTCAACGACGCACGTCGTTGCCTCCTTCCGTGACGTGGATGAGGAAGTGCGCGGGCGGCAACTGTTCGAAGCCGAAGCGCTGCGCCGCACGACCGCACTGGAGACCATGCTCGACCCCTTTGTCGTCTTCCAGGCTCTGCGTGATGAGGCCGGTGATGTGATCGACTTCGTCTACAGCGAGGCGAACCGGGCAGCTTGCTCCTACTTCGGTCTGGACCGAAGTGATATCGTCGGCTCCCGCCTGCTGGTCCGGTACCCCGGGCAAGGCACATCCGGCCTGTTCGATCGTTATGTCAGTGCTTTGGAGGCGCAGACACCATTGGTCATCGACGCTGCCCCCCTTCACAGCGACGTCACCCACGACCAGCGCTATCTGGACATCCGGGCGGTCCCGGTGGATGCCGACACATTCTCCTTCACCTGGCGCGACGTCACCGAGCGCTACGACACCGCCCGGCGGATCGCGGAGTCGGAAGAGCAGTTCCGATTGCTCGCGGAGAACTCCTCGGATGTGGTCATGCGCTCCACGGACGGCCAGCTGAGTTGGCTGTCGCCATCCCTGACGCGCATGCTGGGCTGGTCGCCCGACGAGTGGGTCGGGCATGTGCTGGCGGAGTTCGCCCACCCAGCCGACCTTGAGCTCGCTGGCCTCGGCGATGTCGAGCAGGCCGGCGGCCGGACCACAACACGGCTGCGCATGCGAGCCAAGGACGGCGGGTACCACTGGGTCGAGGTGCATGCCAACCAGGTGCCGCCCACCTCCGGGGGTCAGCGCGGGATTGTCGCCAGTCTGCGGACCATCGACGACGTCGTCGCCTACGAGGCGGAGCTCCAGCGGCGCGCCACGTTCGACGATCTGACCGGCGCCCTCAAACGCGAAGAGGCCATGCGGCTGCTGGCCAGCATGGCGTCCTACTGGCGGGATCCCGGGCGAGAATCGGCGGTGCTCTTCTGCGACCTCGACACCTTTAAACAGATCAATGACACCTACGGCCACGTGTCCGGAGACGACGTGTTGCGGACCGTGGTCGATCGCATCCGCGGTGCGGTGCGGGCTAGTGATGTGGTTGCCCGGATGGGCGGCGACGAGTTCCTGGTGGTGCTCGACGGCATTCACGGCATGGCCGAGGCCTTGCAGATCGCTGAGCAGATCCGGCTCGCGGTGGGCGCGCCCATCGTGGTGGCGGACACGACGGTCATCTCCACCTTGAGCATCGGCGTGATCCTGCGCAAGCCCGGCGAGAATCCCGACGTGCTGATCTCTCGGGCGGACACCGCCATGTACGCAGCCAAGAGTGCGGGTCGTAACCAGGTGGTGGCCGTCGAGTAGTCGTCTACCTGCGGCGCCCGGGTGTCGGTGACTAGCATCGATGAATGCGTCGTTGGGAGCGCCCATGAACAAGTGGAAGGTGGTCGCGCTCATCGCGGTGGCCACGCTGGTGCCCGCGCTGACGGTGGGCGTGGTGCTCGCTGACATGCCGCAAGCCGACCGGACTGCCCTACTGGACAGCCTGCGGGGTTCTGTGGTGGTACTGGCGATCGGGTTGTTGTTACTGGTCGGGCTCATCGGCTGGATCGCATGGAGCACCTGGCGCTCGGAACAGCGGCAGGACGCGCGCACCGCGGGTGCGGTGCAGATGATCGCCGACGTGAATCCGGATCACCGGCTGCCGGGGGACACCGCCACCGAACAGGCCATCAATAATCTGGCCCAACGGCATGCCTCGTCCGAGTCCCGCCTGCAGGAGCAGTTGGATGCTGCCCACACCGAACTGCGCCTGGAGCGCGACAGCCTTGTCAGTGTGCTTTCCGGTCTGGATGTGCCGGTGGGCGTGGTTGATGACCGCGGGCGGATCTTGCTCGTCAACCCGGCAGCGCGGCACACCTTGGCATCGCGCAGTCGCAGCCGGGTGGCTGCCGGCCGCTCGATCCTCGGGGTGTTCGACGCTGAGGACTTCCTGCCGCTGCTCACGCGGGCGTTGCAGGGGGAGCGGCTTAAGGCGGTGGTCGGGGACCAGCAGTTGCGGTTGGTGCGGATCACCGGACCCGACGAGCCGGCGATGGTGCTGATTGTCGGTAAGGAGGCTCCGGATGCCACCGGTCCGGTGGTCGGGCTGTCGGTGGACCTGTCGCGGCCCTCACGGGCCATGGTGTCGCGCCAGGAGTGGCTGCAGACGCCGCTGGCGGACATCGTCTTCACCGTGGTGGATTGCGAGACGACGGGGTTGCACGTGGAGAACGGGGATCGCCTCGTCGCCATCGGTGCGGTGCGCGTCGACGGCGCTGTGGTGCGCGCCGACGACACCTTTGACACTCTCATCAACCCGGGCATTCGGATCCCGGAGATCTCCACGACGTTCCACGGCATCACCGACGACATGGTCGGCGATGCGCCCGGACCTGCCGATGCGGTGGCGGACTTCGCGTCGTATGCCTCGGAGTCGGTGCTGGTGGCCCATCACGCGGGGTTCGACCTGGGCTTCTTGCGCCCGGCGGCGGCTGCCGCTGAGGTGGCCCTCGAGCCGCTGTTCCTGGACACCATGTTGCTCTCGGCCGCCCTGGACACCCACCCCGACGCTCGCCACGGCCTCGACTACGTGTGCCAGCGTTACGGCGTGGAGGTCTTCGGCCGGCACACCGCGCTCGGGGACGCGCTGGCCACGGCTGAGGTGCTGGTGCGGATGATCCCGCAACTGGC
>JAKOZM010000467.1 GCA_029779995.1 Actinomycetes bacterium | reverse complement strand
GCTAGTGCCCTGTCCACGAACGTTCGTAGGGGTCGTGTCCACCGCTGAGGGTGTCTGACCTGTTTTGATCGGGGGATGGCTTCTCCTGTCAAGGTCCGTCGGTTGACGGATCACGAAGGCCGTCAGCTGCAGCAGATCGTGCGGCGTGGCGGCGGCAAGTCCCAGAACTCGACGGTGCGATGGCGTCGGGCGATGGTCGTGATGGCCTCGGCGTCAGGCAACACGGTCCCGGCGATCGCCCGGTTGGTGTCGACGTCTGAGGACCGGGTCCGCGAGATGATCCACCGGTTCAACGACGAGGGGATGTCGTCGCTGGACCCTCAGTGGGCGGGTGGCCGTCCCCGCCGGATAACGACTGAGGACGAGGCGTTCATCGTCGCGACGGCCACCTCCCGACCCGAAGCGCTGGGCCAGCCCTTCACCCGGTGGTCGCTGCGCAAGCTGGCCGCATACTTGGCCGACAACGACCAGCGAGTCGTGGAGATCGGTCGCGAACGGCTCCGCCAGCTGCTGCGCGACAACGACGTGACGTTCCAGCGGACCAAGACCTGGAAGGAGTCCAACGACCCCGACCGCGACGCGAAGCTCGACCGCATCGAGCACGTCCTCGACGCGCACCCGGACCGATGCTTCGCGTTCGACGAGTTCGGTCCCTTGGCCATCCGCCCGGTCGGCGGCTCGTGCTGGGCGCCAGCCTCGAAGCCCCAGCGCCAGCCGGCGAACTACCACAAGCTCCACGGCGTGCGGCAGTTCCACGGCTGCTACTCGATCGGCGACGACCTGCTGTGGGGCGTCGTGCGCCACCAGAAGTCGGCCGCGAACGTGCTCGCTGCGCTCAAGACCATCCGCGCCGCCCGACCCGACGGCGAACTGATCTACGTCATCTTGGACAACTTGTCCGCTCACAAGGGCCCCAAGATCCGGGCCTGGGCCGAGCGTCATCGCGTCGAGCTGTGCTTCACCCCGACCTACAGCTCCTGGGCGAACCCGATCGAAGCCCAGTTCGGGCCCCTACGCGAGTTCGTGCTCAACAACTCGAACCACCCCAACCACGTCGTGATGACCCAGCGCCTCCACGCCCATCTCCGGTGGCGCAACGCCAACGCCAGAGCTCCCGAGATCCTCGCCGCTCAACGCCGGGAACGAGCCCGAGTCCGTGCCGAGAAGGGCCACCGATGGGG
>JAKOZM010000556.1 GCA_029779995.1 Actinomycetes bacterium | reverse complement strand
GCGACCAGGTAGCGGGTCTGCTCGGTGACCTCGAAGACGGTGCGCGGCAGGCCGAGTTCGTTGTTGAAGGAGCCCTGTGGAGCCACGGTCGGCGCGAACGCCGCAAGCATCACTCGCAGCATGTCCTTCGTACTGGTCTTGCCCGAGGAGCCGGTCAAGGCGACGACCTGCAACTGCTGGTGGCCATCGATGAGGTGCCTGGCCAGAGCACCCGCGGCCACCACCGTGTCATCGACCAGGATGTGCGGACCAGCAACGGCGCGGCTGACAAGGGCGGCCGCGGCACCGGCGGCCAATGCCTGCTCCACGTAGTCGTGGCCGTCATGGGTCTCACCCACCACAGCCAGGAACAGGCAACCGGCCGACGCCTGCCGGGAGTCGACGACAACCGCGTCAATCACCGCCTGCGGATCGCCGCAGACCAGGGAACTCCGCAGGGCGCTGGCGACCTCACCGAGGGTCATCGCTATCACCGGCGTGCCTCCAATGCCTGCTGGGCGGCCACCCGATCGTCGAAGGGGTGATTCACACCCTGAATCTCCTGACCGGTCTCATGGCCCTTTCCCAGAATCATCACAGTGTCGCCGGGCTGGGCACCCGCAATGGCGGTCGTGATGGCCTCGCCGCGGTCACCGATCTCCCGTACTCGTGCCCCTGGCACGGTATTCGCGCCTGCAAGTACGGCAGCCCGGATGGCCGCGGGCACCTCGGATCGAGGGTTGTCATCGGTCACCACGAGTTCGTCGCTGCGTTCGGCCGCGATCCGGCCCATGTCCGGTCGCTTGGCAACGTCTCGATCTCCACCGCATCCCAACACACACCAGATTCTGCCCTGTGTCAGGGGCCGCACAGCGTCCAGTGCCCCCCGCACCGCATCCGGGGTATGTGCATAATCCACGATCACAGCGATGTCACCCGGGACCACCTGCATGCGCCCGGGCACACCGTCGAAGGCCGTCAGCGCTTGGGCCGCCTCTGCCAGCGGTACGCCAGTCGCCTGCAGCATCCCCAACGCGCCCAGTGCGTTGGCCACGTTGAACATCCCTGGGGCGCCGATCCGGGCCGGGAGTTCGACATCACCGCTGGCGACAGTGAACTCGGATCCGCTGGCCCGGCACCGCACATCCCGGGCCATGAGGTCCGCGGATCCGGACAGGCTGTAGGTGTAACTGGGCAACCTGACCTGTGTTGCCAGGCGGCGGCCCCACGCGTCGTCGGTGTTGATGATGGCGGCCCGGGCGTGCTCGTCGGTGAACAGGGAAGCCTTCGCCGCGAAGTACTCCTGCATGGTCTCGTGGAAGTCCAGATGATCCGGGCTGAGGTTGGTGAACGCGGCGACGTCGAAGGCGAACCCGTCGACCCTGCCCAGGACCAGAGCGTGGCTGGACACCTCCATCGCCAGCGCCTGCACGCCCTCGTCGACCATCATGGCCATGAGTGCCTGGACGTCGGGGGCCTCAGGGGTGGTGCGCACCGTTGGCACGAGCGTGGATCCCACCCAGGTGCCCGTCGTGCCGATCATGCCGGTGGCGACACCGAGAGCCCGTAACGCAGCACGCAGCATGTAGGTGACGGTGGTCTTGCCGTTTGTGCCGGTCACGGCCAGGGTCCGCAGGTTCGCGCCGGGATGGCCGTAGATCGTGGCTGCCACCACTCCCAACACCCCACGGGGATCCGCAACGACGATCACCGGCACGCCAGCCTCAGGCAGCAACGCGGCCCCGGCTGGGTCGGTGAGGATCGCCGCCGCACCCCGCTGGCACGCATCACCGGCGTAGTGGGCGCCATGGGTGCGCGCACCCGGCAGAGCCGCGTACAGATCGCCCGGCAGCACCGCGGACGAACTCAGGGTGACGCCAGTCACGGTGCCCGGCAGCGGCGGCGCGTTCAGCATCCGGCACAGATCCGCAATTCTGGCAGGGGTGGCCGGTTTCCTGATGAACGCGCCGTCGGCCACGCCCGCCGTCATTTCTTCAGATCGGTTTCGTAGATCGGCATCTCCGGGGACTTCTTCCCGGTGGGAGGCACATTCATCTGCTGCAGACCGTGCACCATCACCTCACGGAAGACCGGCCCACCGGTGAGCCCGCCGTAGCGGGACAGCTTCGGATTGTGCACGATGACCGCGACGACCAGTGCGGGATCGTCGGCGGGCGCCACCCCGATGAAGGAGGCCGTCACGGAGTTGTCGTAGCAACCACAGTCGTCGTTGATCCGGTAGGCAGTACCTGTCTTGCCGGCGACCCGGTACCCATCGATGGCAGCCATCTGGGCGGTACCTTCCGCGCCGACCACCTGCTCCATCATTCGCATCGTCTGGTCGGCGGCCTCCTCGCTGACCACCCGGGTGCCGGCGGGCGTCTGCGCAGGCTGCACCTCGCCGTCCGGACTGATGTACGACTTCACCAGGGTCGCCGGGATCCGGACCCCGCCATTGGCCACAGTGGCGAAGACACTGGCCACCTGAATGGCGTTGACGGACAAGCCCTGGCCGAAGGCGATCGTCGGGAAGGACGTCGGCGACCATTCGGATGGCGGCGGCACATAGCCGTCGGACTCCCCTGGGAAGTTCAGGCCGGTCGGTTCACCCACACCGAACTTCTTGACGTATTCATACAGTTTCTCGCCACCGATCAACTCCGCAGCCTCGATCGTGCCCGTGTTCATGGACTTCGCCAGGATCCCCGCCAGCGTGAGCCGGTACGTCGGGTGGCCGTCATGATCGCGGAACGTGCTGCCGCCGCGCTGAATGGTGTAAGGAACGGTGAAAACCGTGCGCGGGGTCGCCGCTTGCTGGTCAAGGACCGCCGCCATGGTCATGACTTTGCTGGTCGAGCCCGGCTCAAACACCTCGGTCACCGCCCGGTTGTTCCGGTTCGCGTCACTGGCTGCAGCGGGGAAGTTGGGGTTCATGGTGGGCACTGAGGCAAGCGCCTTGATCTCGCCGGTGCGGGGGTCCATGGCCACCACCGTGCCGCTGTCAGCCTGCACCTCCTTGACCCGCGACTCGAGGGCCTGCTGGGCGACCCACTGCAGATCCCGGTCGATCGTCAACTGCACGCTGGTCCCCGATACCGGCTCCCGCTCGCGCTCGGACCCCGTGGGGATCTGCCGACCACCGATCCCGCTCTCGAAGATCTTCTGGCCGTCGGTGCCCCGCAATTCGGTGTCCAGGCCATATTCCAGCCCGGCGCCAGCGACACCGTCGGCCTGCACGTAGCCGATGATGTTGGCCCCGAGCTCGCCGCCTGGGTAGTAGCGCTTGGTGGTCTTCTGCCCGAAGATGCCCACCAGGTCCAGTGAGCTGACTGCGTCCCAGGTCTCCGGCGAGACCTGCTTGGCGATGTACACGAAGTGTTTGTCGCTGGTCAGCGACGCCACGATCTGTTCGCGAGGGATGTTCAGGATGGGGGCCAGATAATCCGCCGTGGCCTCCCGGTCCTTCACCTGCCGGGGATCAGCCGTGACGTCGACCGCCTCGACCGACTCGGCCAGGATATTCATCTTCGCGTCGTAGATGGTGCCGCGTTTGGCAGGCAATGTGACCACGGCGGTCCGGTTGGCCACAGCCGCCTCGGCCCGAGGTTCCCGGTTCAGCAATTGCAGATCGACGAGCCGGGCGGCGAAGATGCTCAGCACGAAGGCCAGGCCGATTGAGAGCAGACGCAGGCGACGCGCGGAGTCAGCCCGCGCATAGGTGCGTGGTTCGCCCTCTGCGGTATGGAACACCAGACTCGACCTGGAGGGCGGGCGGGTCGACGTACTCACTTCGCATGTCCTGTTCGTCTGGGGTGCTGGCGCTTACCTAGCGACCGGTTATACCCAAGGGTTGCTCAGTATCGGTTCCAGGCTCGGTTGCCACGCCGGGTGAGGCGGCGCTTTCCGGGTCAGTTGTCGGTGCGGCAGTCGGCGCCTGCGCCGTGGGGGCCGGTGTGGCGGCCGGGTCGGTGCCATCGGTGGCGACTGCGGGATCGGTGGGGGTGTCACCGGCGATCGGCTGCCCAGTGACCGGGTCCATCGTGGTTCCCGCGGCGTATGGGACGCCCAGGATCTTGCCGTCTGCCAGGCGGATGAACGCCGGCGTCACCGACTCCACCATGCCGAGGTCGGTGGCACGACGATACAGAGTCACCGGCGATGAAGCGTTCTCGATCTGGGTCCGCAACAATTGCTCCTGCTGAGCGAGATCGGCCTTCTGCACGCGGAGTTCGTGGGCACGAAAACTCCCCTTCGCCAAGGCCGTGTTGAGCACCAGCAGAGACAGCAGACCGATGCTCATCACAGCCAGGGCGGCCATGGCGAACATGCCATTGCTCATCACCCCGGTGCGCGTGCTGTGGACCACGGGGGCTGTTCGGCGGAGGACCGTGCGGCGCGAACCCGCGTGGGGTACAGCCGTCATGATGCCTCCCGCACCTTCTCGGCAGCACGTATCCGGACTGAGCGTGCCCGGGGATTTGCTGCGATTTCTTCCTCCGACGCTACCTCCGAACCGCGAGTTAGGAGGCGAAGCCATGGCAGCGAGTCGGCCGGAACCACGGGAAGATCCGGTGGAGCCGTCGATTCGGAGCCCTGCCGGAGGGCACGTTTGATCATTCTATCCTCCAGCGAGTGGTAACTCAGAGCGATGAAACGCCCGCCAGGGCGTAGGCGGTCGAGCGCGACCGGGATGGCGTCATGCAGACTCAGCAACTCCGCATTGACCTCGATCCGGATCGCTTGAAATGTGCGCTTGGCTGGATGGCCCTTGCGGCGCGCCGCCATCGGAATGGCCGCGTCGACGGCCGCGACCAAGTCATCGCTGGTGCGCAAGGGGCGCCGGTTGACGATCTCACGCGCGATCCGGCGGGCGAACCGCTCCTGGCCGTACTCCCACAGGATGCGCGCCAACTCCGACTGCGCGTACTCGTTGACGACTTCTTCGGCGGTCAAGGATGCGGTGGTATCCATTCGCATGTCCAGGGTTGCCGAGCGCATGTAGGAGAAGCCGCGCGACGCGTCGTCGATCTGCATACTGGAAACCCCGAGGTCGAACAGCACGGCATCGACCTTGGGGATGTGCAGGTCATCGAGGACCTCCCCCATCTGGTCGTACCGGGCATGATGCACAGCGGCCCTACCCGGAAACGCCTGCAGGTTCTCGCGTGCCGCAACGACGGCGTGCGGGTCGCGATCGAGACCGACCGCGGATGCCTGCGGGAAGCGATCGAGCACAGCGGCGGTGTGGCCGCCGAGGCCTGTCGTTGCATCCACAATCACGGCTTCCTTGGTCAGTACGGGTTCGAGCAGGTCCAGCACACGCGCCAGTGCCACCGGCACGTGACGTGGGTCGTTCATTGCTGTCCTTGGGGGTTGCTGGGTAGGGGGTTTGTGCCGCGAGGTCCCCGTCCGCGCACTGCAGCGGAAGGGGCCCACCTTGGATCCGGGGAAGTGATCCAAGATGAAGCTGATGCCGGCCGGGGGCCACGTCGCACAAGAGTGAGGTCAGAACAAGCCCGGCACCACCTCCTCATCGATGTCGGCGAAGGCAGCATCCTGTGTGGCCAGATACTGCTCCCACGCACTGTCGTCCCAGATCTCCACCGTCTTGTGGTTTCCCACCACGACACACTCGCGGTCGAGGCCCGCGTAGTCGCGCAGAGTGGGGGGTACTGTGATGCGGCCCTGCCGGTCCGGCACTTGGTCGAAGGCGCTGGAGAACAGCACCCGCGAGTAGGCCCGCACCGCAGCATTCGATTGGCTCGCTTCTCGAATCCGCGTGGCTGCAGCCTCGAACTCGGCCATGGGCCACAGCACGAGTGATCGGTCCTGGCCCTTGGTCAGGACAACGCCGTCGGCCAAGTCCGTACGGAACTTCGCCGGCAGGATGATGCGGCCCTTCTCATCGACTTTCGGAGTGTGGGTGCCCAGAAACATCAGGCCCACCTCCTTGGTCTATGTCTGGCCTATCGCCCCACCGTACTCCATTTCCCTCCACTTTTCACCACAGATCTCCATCAGCTGGTCCGAAGCGCCGTTGAACAGGTTCTTTGGGGCTCCACGACGGCAGTTCCACAGGGCGGCGACTTGCAGGGGCGTCATATCCGTCCGGCCGAGATTGGCCACCATGTTCTGGCTGATGTCGATCACGAAAGAACCCAAGACGATCGCCACGGTCAAGCGGGAGTTGACGATGATTCGCCCGTCAGTGATGGATCGCTGCTCGCCACTTCAGCATTGACGTGATTCTGGTTCGTGGTGCACGTCAGCGGCGTGAACCATGTGGCATGGCTTCACGGAATCGCGGCCCAACAGGATGCTGCTGGACATCGCCGACGACGACGTCGCCAAAGAACCTATCCGAGGTACGCCCTGTGGACGGTCACCGGCTCAGACGTCACGCCCGTCGCGACGATTGCGATCCTGCCAACGCTGTTCGAACTTGGCCATGAAGCCCGACTTGCCTGGCTGCTTGGCCGAGGGGTTGGCCTGGTTCGGTTTCTCGGCACCAGCTGCCGTGGCCTTGGCCGGACCCCCGTGGCGGACACCCGAGATCACAAGGAACACCGCACCGAGCATGACGATGAACCCGAGAACACCAAGGGGAACCAGATTGGCCGACACACCGGCCAGCAGAATGGCCATCCCGACGAGTGCGCCAATCACTCCGCCGACGATGCGGCGACGGTCAGCACCGGAGGAGCCATGTCGCAAGGACGTGGCGAACTTCGGGTCCTCGGCCATGAGGGCCCGCTCCATCTGCTCGAGCAAACGCTGCTCATGCTCTGAGAGGGGCACTGTCACCTCCGTCGTTGGGCGATATTTGTAACGATACGGCTCTATCCTCCGGTTGCAAACCCGGAGGGTCCTCAAACTTACCGGAAAGCGCGTACGGACGACAGATTCTCCCCCGAAGGGCCGAGACTGAGTGCGGGGAGCGCGCGTTTTGTCCTGGTTGGGTGCCGAACGAGGAAGTCCAGTACGTGGGATGTCGAGGGGGGCTCGCGTCGGCCGGAATGACGAAAGGGCCGGCGGGGCGAGTTCGGCAGGACACCTCGAGCGTCCTTCGTGTGATCAGGTCAGTCGCCATCTGGATCGAGCAGACTGGCCGGCTTGACCACGCCGTCCCCGAACCGGGCACGTGCCCGGTCCACAGCCGTCTCGGCCTCCCGCCACCCCGCCTCAGGCTCGTCGAAGCGGATCTGGTGGCTGGCAGACTCGACAGACTGCAGCTTCTCCATCCGCACTCCGACCAAACGCAGGCGGGCGCGTTGCAGACGCAAGGCTTCGTACAACAACTGCGCCTGCGCGTAGATGTCCCGTCCGACGTCGGTGGCCTCAGGCATGGTCTTAGACCGGGTGATAGTGGTGAAGTCTGCGAACCGGAGCTTGATGGAAACGGTGCGACCCACCCAGCCGGCAGCACGAAGGCGGGCAGCCACGTGGTCGGAAAGGCGCAGCAGGTGGCGGCTGATGATCTCGGGATCATCGACGTCACCGGCGAAGGTGTGCTCTGAGCCGACACTGCGCTCACGCACCGCACTTTGCACCTCCCGGGTGTCACGGCCCCAGGCGAGGTCAGCGAGGTGGTCGCCAGCCGAGTGTCCGAGCGCTCGGCGCAGGACACCGCGGGGCAGGTGCGCCACGTCGGCCACCGTGCGTACGCCCAGGCTGTGCAACTGCTCCTCGGTGCGTGGACCCACCCCCCACAGGGCGCCCACGGGCAGCGGGTGCAGGAAGGCGATGACCGCATCGGCGGGAATCATCAGCATCCCGTCGGGCTTGGCGTGGGCACTGGCCACCTTTGCCACGAACTTCGTGGGGGCCCCTCCGACCGAACAGGTGATGCCCTGCTCGTCGTGCACCCGCGCACGCAACAACTCCGCGATCAGTGTGGGGCTGCCGTGCTTGCGCAGTGCCCCGGAGATGTCCAGGAACGCCTCGTCGAGGGAGATCGGCTCGACGGCCGACGTGACCGAGCGGAAGATCTCCATCACCCCCGAACTCACGCGGGCGTAGCGCCGGTGGTCCGGACTGATGATGACCGCGTCGGGGCACATCCGCTGGGCACGCGACATCGACATGGCAGCCCGGACACCGAACTCGCGGGCTTCATAGGTGGCCGACAGCACCACACCCCGGGAGCCAGATCCACCCACGATCACCGGCTTGCCGCGCAGCATGGGTCTACTGAGCAACTCCACCGATGCGTAGAAGGCATCCATATCGACATGCAGCACCGTGCAGGTCGAGTCGTCCTTCGGCACTGGGAAGTCAATTTTGCCGGTCTGTCGTCTGCTCATCTCCTGTCCTAGCCTGCACTGCCCGGGCTGGAGTGCCACAGCTTCGGCGGCTTCTTCCCGGAGTCACCGGCAGGTTTGGTGTCTGCATATGGGGACTGCCGGAATCCGCTGGCATGGACCAGTACCCGTCGGACGCTGGGAGCTGTGTCCCCGGTGGCCACCGTCGGGTCCTCCAGACGGTCCGGGCCAGCCGATGCCACGACGGGGGCGTTGAGCAGGTCGAACACACCAGCGGCGCCACCCCGCTTCCACACCGCATGGACCTCCGGCAGTGACCAGGCGCCGGTGGCGCGCAGGGAGATGCCTCGCCGCCCGGTGCGCCGGATCTCCCCACGAGCCAGCAGCATCCAGGAATGGAACACGGTATGCGCATAGGGACCTTGGGCGTCCTCGAAGAAGGTCAGGTCCACCGGCCCGGTGGAGTCGTCCAGGGTCAGGAACACGACTCGGCGACCGCTACGGATCGGCGGGGTCTGCGTGGCGACTTTGATCCCCGCAACGAGCACGTGCTCATGCGAGCGCCGGGTCAGCAGATCCTTGGCACGGACCACCCCGAGATCGGCGAACATGTGCTCATAGAACGACACGGCATGCCGGCTGACATCCAGACCGAGGATCTCGACCTCGGCCTCCACCCGGTCGGCCACCGACATCTCGGGCAGACCACTGGGTGGCTGCTCCTCGATCAGTGGCAGGGCCAGTTGTGCCTGCGGGACCGCGTACGCCTTCGGGGCCTTTGACTGCGCGGCGACCTTCTGAGCCAGCCCAGTGCCCTGGTCAACGGTGATCTGCTGGCGAACCCGGCGCCGGCCACCGGCCCGGTGCAGGTCGGCGACCTGCAGCAGCAGGTCCCGGCGAGTCACATGACCACTGCGCCGCGCACCGGTGATCCCATGCATCGCGTCGAACCCGCCAGCGCGCACCAACCGTTCCACCACTGGCCGCGACACCGAGGTGCGGGTCCAGAAGTCAGCCAGACCAGTGAACGGCTGGGCCATCTCGATCCCCGAGATCTCCACCTCGGCGATGCCCTTGACGTCGGCCAATGACAGCCGGATGCCGTAATTCTGACCGGTCTTCTCCAAGCGGTACTGCCCGGTCGAGACATTGACGTCCAACGCCAGGATCTCCACCCCCATGTTGCGGGCCTCATCCAGGATCAGCCGCTTCGGGTACATCCCCGGGTCATGAGTCAGCACCCCGGCCAGGAACGCCGCCGGATAGTGCCGTTTGAGCCACGCCGAATGGTAGGTGGGTAGGGCGAACGCCGCCGCATGCGCCTTGCAGAACCCGAAGCTGGCGAAGGCACGCAACACCTCCCACACCTTCTCCACAGTGGGGAGGTCATACCCCTTCTGCAGCGCGGCCGGCGTGAACCAGTCCCGGATCATCACCTGGCCGTCCGGGCTGCCCAACTGCCGACGCACCTCATCGGCCTCCGCGACCGAACACCCGGTCATGACGGACACGATCCGCAGCACCTGCTCGTGGAACACCACCACCCCATGGGTCTCGGCCAGCGCAGGCTCCAGGTCGGGGTGGATACGCAGCGGCTCCCGCCAGCCATGCCGAGCGGACAGGAAAGGCGTGATCATGTCGCTCTTCACCGGTCCCGGCCGGAACAGCGAGATGTCGATGATGAGGTCATTGAAGTCGCGCGGACCGAACTTGCCGATCAATTCCCGCTGCCCGGGTGACTCGATCTGGAAGCACCCCAAGGTCTTCGCCTTCTGGATCAGGTCGAACGTGTCGGTGTCGTCGAAGGGCAGGTCCTCGAGGTCAACCGTCACCCCATCGACCCGTTGCACCTCGGTCACGGCATGAGCCATGGCCGACTGCATACGGATCCCGAGCACATCGAGTTTGAGGAAACCCATGGCCTCCACGTCGTCCTTGTCGAACTGGCTCATGGGAAAGCCCATCCAGCTGGCTTCGACGGGGGTCCGGTCCAGCAACGAGGAGTCCGACAGCAGCACCCCGCACGGATGCATCGCGATGTGCCGGGGCAGACCGTCCAGTGACTCCACGAAATGCAGGAAACCGTCGAGCATGCCGCGCTGGGACAATGTGCCCACGATCGAGGTCCGCAACTCAGGCAGTTCTGCGATCGCCGCACGGGCGTCGCGAGCCCGGATGTGCGGGAAGGCTTTGGCGAAATCGTCGATCTCCCCGGCGGGGAAGCCCAGCGCCGCCCCGACATCACGGATGGCGTGACGCACCTTGTACGTGTCGCGCATGCTCACGCAGGCACTGCGATGGGCGCCGAAGCGATCCACGATGCGCCGGTAGATGTCCGTGCGGCGTGCCGACTCCACATCGATATCGATGTCGGGCAGAACCCGGCGTAGCGGTGACAAGAAGCGCTCCATCAACAGGTCATGCCGCAACGGATCCACCCCGGAGATGGTCAGCAAGTAGTTCACCACGCTGCCCGCGCCTGACCCGCGGGCAGCCACTCTGACCTTCATCTCGCGGATCAGGTCGACGACCTCCGCCACAGTCAGGAAGTAGCCGGCGAATCCCAGCGTGGAGATCACCTCAAGCTCGGCATCCAGTCGCTGCCTGGCCGCGGGCACCTCCTGGGCCCGGAACCGGGTGTGCAGAGCGGCTTCACAGCGCGTGCGCAGCAATCCGTCGGCACGCAGTGCGTCTGCCTTGCGCTGCTCGTGGCGATGGCGCCGGGCAGCGAACCCGGCCATCACCGGCCCGGTGAGTTCGACAGGGGGTTTACCCGAAAGCAACACGTCGAGTTCGGGGACGTGAATGTCACCGATCCCGAAGTCATGAACTGGGTCCAGCACACACGCCCGGGCCAGATCAGCGGTCATCCCCAGCAACTGCCCGGCCCGATCCCCGGCGATCTGCTCCGCGACACCCTTCATATGCGTACCGGGGGCAAGGTAACCGGCGGAGTTCTCTCGGTCCAGGTGCCGGGAGTCCATCGGCACCAACCGCCGGATGGCATCCAGCAGGTCAGCGGTGGCAGCCTGCCGCGGATGGCAGTAGCGCACAGCGTTGGTAAGCACCGCCGGGAGTTCTCGTTCGGTGGCGTAGGTCCACATCCGGCGGGCCATGGGTGTGGACAGATCCGGACCTGGCCGTTGCTCACCCCAGGCACGCGGTGCGGTGCGGTGGCTGACGATCTCCATGTACACGTTGTCCCCGGCCAGATACCGCCAGCGCTGTAACAACCGGTCGGCGAGGTCGAAGCGGTGCCGGGCGATCGCCCTGCCGACATCCGAGTCGGGTCCCAGCAGCACCTGCAGATCGCCCGGAACGACGAACTCCTCCAGCAATGCGTCATCGATGGTCGGGTGACCGCGCTCCCCACTGGTGTGGGCGGCCGACACCACCCTGCTCAAGGCCGCCCAGCCCCTGCCCCCACGTGCCAGCATCACCACCCGGGGATTGCGCAGATCACGCCAGGTCCCGCCCCGGACCGGGGTCCCGGGGGTGGGTGGCAACGCCTCCTCCGGCATCGCCAGATCGACTCCGAGGATCCCCGGCATCCCGTGCTCAAGGCAGGCCTGCATGAATCGCACCGCCCCGTAAAGGCCGTCCCGGTCGGTCAGTGCCAGCGCGGGCAGATCCAACTCGACCGCGCGCTGCACCAATTCCTGCGGGGAGCAGACCCCGTGGCGCAGGGAGTAATAGGAGGCGACATGCAGATGGGGGAACATGCGCCGCCTACCCCGCCATCCGGATCGGCAGGCTCACGTTGAGGATCCGGGCGACCTGGTCCAGGAACGCCTCAGCGTCGCGCACCAGGTCATCGGCTTGCCGCTGGGTCACCTGATCCTGGCCGATCTCCACGAACACTCTGCGTTTACCGATGGCATCGAAGAAGACGCACCACTCCCCCAACTCAGGGGCGATACCGGGCACCATGTGCCAGACGCTGCGGATACGCGCTGATCGCGTGGGCCTGGCTTTGACCGCCAACAGGGCGGCGCCCGCCCGGAGCGCCGCGACGTGGGCGGCGATGTAGCGGTGGTCAGGGGTTTCGGCCTGGTAAGCGTCATCGAGACTGATCACCGCGGTCCGCAGCAGGTCCCGGCTGGCAGGGGTCAGAACTGTCATGGTGGTCCCCCCCTTTCAGTCGAACGTCCGGACCAGGTACCACTGATCCGCAGCCGGGTCGAAACTGAGCTCGTAGACCCCATGACCGTCGAACCGGCCGGCCGAAGCCGCCACCCGCCACGTCTGCACATCGCAGCCGGTGGGGGTCGCGCGCACGTCCTTCCACCACAGCGCCGACTTGTCCCACTGCTGCAGGACCTCGTCGACGCGGTAGAGCCGGTCGCGCCAGATGAACTGTGCAGGACGCCCACTTGCACACTTGACGTGGATGGTGCGGTCACTGCGATGAGTACGACTCATGGATACCTCCTCAGCGGTCATATTCGAACCCGCGTTCGAATACCAGCAGAACATTCGCACAGGGGTACGTCAAGGCGTATTCGCACATTTGTTCGTATAGATTCCCTGCTCTTTCGCCCTCCCTCGTGACACGCCGCCGGCCCGCACTCCACAGCCCCGCCATCGGCGTCGCGGCGCACACTGGAGTCATGAACCCCCTGCGCCGAGCAGCCCCTGATCCGCGCGTGACCGGCGAGATTCCACCCTTGTTGACGCCGTGGGCGCAGACCCTCGACCCCGACCATCCCCTGCCCGAGTACCCCCGGCCACAACTGCGGCGGCGCTCGTACGTCAACCTCAACGGCCGCTGGGACTACGCCATCACCGCCTCGTCCGCCACCCCGGGCGCATGGGACGGCCAGATCGTGGTGCCGTTCTCCCCCGAGGCGCCACTGTCCGGGGTCGGTAGGCATCTGCAACCGGGTCAGTACCTGCACTACCGCCGCACCTTCACAGCCCCGGTCGACGGCGATCGAGTCCTGCTGCACTTCGGAGCGGTCGACCAATGGTGCCGCGTTCAGGTCAACGGGCAGCCGGTCGGGACCCACGAGGGCGGCTACCTACCCTTCACCATCGACATCAGCGACGCGCTCGAGCCGACCGAGAACATGCTGCATGTCATCGTCACCGACCCCTCCGACACTGGCACGGGTGCCCGCGGAAAGCAGAAACTGCATCACGGCGGCATCTGGTACACACCGCAGTCAGGGATCTGGCAGACGGTGTGGCTCGAGGCCGTCCCCGACATCCACGTCCAGGACCTGCGGATCGATCCGGACCTGAGCGGGTTCGACCTGACCGTCACGACTACAGGCACTGTGGATGTCAACGTGAGGGTGACGCTGGCCGAGCAGGAGGTCGCCGTCTGTACCATGCCCGGCAACAAGACCACCCGCATCGACATCGCCGATCCAGTGTGGTGGACCCCCGAGAACCCCGTACTCTACGACCTGCAGATCACCGCCGGTGACGATCACGTCGAGTCCTACACGGGACTGCGGACGTTCACGGTCGGAGCGGATACCGAGGGCCTGCCGCGCCTTCTGCTCAACGGCCATCCCTATTTCCACGCCGGCGTCCTGGACCAGGGCTATTGGCCCGATGGGCTCTACACGGCCCCCAGCGACGAGGCCCTGGAGTACGACATCACGGCCATGAAAGACCTGGGTTTCACGATGCTGCGCAAGCACATCAAGATCGAGCCGCTGCGCTGGTACTACCACTGCGACCGACTCGGAATGCTGGTGTGGCAGGACGCCGTCAATGGTGGCGGCACCTACCGGGCGCCGGTCATCCAGATCCCGGCCGTCACACCCCTACGCCTGAAGGACAACCGGTACACCCTGTTCGCCCGCCAGGATGAGGCCGCCAGGCAGCGGTGGCTGCGTGAACTCGACGACATGGTCGGTCTGCTCGGCAACGCAGTATCGATCGCGGTCTGGGTTCCCTTCAACGAGGGCTGGGGACAGTTCGACGCCACCGCAGTTGCGCAGCATCTGCGAACGATCGATCCCAGTCGGCCGGTCGACCACGCCAGTGGCTGGCACGACCAGGGTGGTGGCGACTTCAGAAGCCTGCATGTCTACTTCCGGCGGTTCCGGATCCCCGGACGTGGCGACCACCGGGTCCTCGCGTTGACCGAGTACGGCGGCTACAGCCACCACATCACTGGCCACAGCGCCAGTGGCCGGGAGTTCGGCTACCGGCGCTTCTCGTCGATGGTTGCCCTCACGCGGGCCTTCCAACGACTGCACATCACCCAGATCATCCCGGCGATCCCGCGGGGACTCTCGGCGACGGTCTACACCCAACTCAGCGACGTCGAGGACGAGACAAACGGTCTGCTCACCTACGACCGGCGCGAGCACAAGATGTCCCCCGAGTCCGTCCGCGCAGTCATCACGCAATTGCGATTGGGGCCGGGAATCGACACAGCCCGTAGTTGACCGGTCACACAGCGAAGTAGTTGCTCAAGATTTGCTCAATCGGCACCGATGCGCCGCTCACCTTCGGATTTCGGGTGCGACTGTAGGTGGCAAGGGAGACGAAGGGCAGTGCCATGCGGACGGGGAGATGGGCCATTGCGGTGGCCTTCGTGATCGTTGTCAGCGGGCTTTCCACACCAGCCCTCGCTGAAACCTCCCCGCCGAGCGAGGTGACGGTGGCCGCGGTCGGGGACATCGCATGCAGCCCCACCGAGCGGGAATGGAACGACGGCCAGGGCAGTCCGTCGGGCTGCCGTCAAGAAGCCGTGGCTGAGGTCGTACGCAGCATGAACCCGACGGCTTTCCTGGCCCTCGGCGACATCCAGCATCATGACGGCACCTACGCGGAGTTCATGTCGTCCTACGACAAGACGTTCGGGGACCTCAAGGCGATCACCCGGCCCATTCCGGGCAACCACGAGTACAACACACCGGGCGGTGCCGGCTACTACCAGTACTTCGGGGCCGCGGCCAACCAGCAGACCAACGGCAACTACTCGTTCCGGGTCGGTTCGTGGTTTGTCCTGGCCATCAACTCGACTGCGTGCACACCGACCCGATCCTGCGGTCCGGGCAGTCCGATGGCCAAGTGGATCGCAGCCGAGGTGGCGGCCAACCCCGCGCAGTGCCTGGCCGCCATGTGGCACCACCCCGTCTGGTCGGCCGGCTCCTTCGGCAACAACACGCCGATGGTGCCGGTGTGGAACCAACTGAACTCCTACGGTGCCGATCTGACGCTGCACGGACACGATCACAGCTACCAGCGCAGCGAGCCGCTGGGCCCGGCCAGCCTCACCAGCACGGGGGCGGTGGCCGATCCGGTGGTCACCAGCGCCGGCATGCGGCAGTTCATCGTGGCCACCGGCGGTCAGAACAACTTCCGGGTGCCTGCGGGCAACCAGGTCACCACGGACGCGATGGCCGCGATCGGCGCCAATCCGGACCCGGCCGTGTTCGGCGCGCTGCAGTTGCGTCTCGGCGAGGGCAGTTACAGCTTCGACTTCGTCCCGGCGCAAGGCGTCACGTTCACCGACTCCGGGAGCGCCACCTGCCGGCAGAAGACCCCGCCCACCGATATCCCCGACAAACCGGCCGTCACCGTCACCCGCAGCGGCGACGGGACAGTCTCCGTGGCATGGGCTGCGCAGCGATGGGCCGACCGGCTGCCAGTCACCTACACGGCGCGCCTCATCGGCCGATCGCGGCAGTGCGTGTCCACCGAGAACTCCTGCACCATCAGCGGCCTGACCAACGGGCAGACGTACTCAGTCGCCGTGACGGCCAGCAACGATATCGCTGACACACTGTCCGAGCCGGTCAGCTTCGTCCCGGCAGTCAAACCCACGCGACCAGGGACCCCCATCGCTGCGGTGTCCGGCGACCGAGTCGACGTAACCTGGCCCGCGAGTTCCTACAGCGGTGGCCTGCCCGTGACATACCGTGTGAGCGCCACCCCCGGCGGGAAGAGCTGCACCACCACGACCAACACCTGCGGTCTGCTGCTCGCGGCAGGGACATACCGTTTCACTGTCTCTGCATTGAACGAGGTCGGCGAGTCGGCCGGGGTCACCTCGCCAGCGGTGGTGGTCACCGCCCCGCCCACGCCGGTCATCACCTCCGTCGCACGCGCCGGGGACGGCCGGATCGCCGTCACCCTGGCTGAGCCGGCCAATCCCGCTTTCAGCGACGCCACCTACGTGGTCCGATCGACGCCGGGTTCCAAATCGTGCACGACCACCGGTACTACCTGCACCGTCACCGGACTGTCGAACGGCGTCAGCTACACCTTCACAGCGGTCCTGCGCACGTCGACGATGACATCCGCGACGTCGGCACCCAGCAGCGCGCTGGTCGCGGCGCGGGTCCCGGTGCGCCCAGCGGCACCCACTGTTGCGGTGTCGGGCCCCGGTACGGTCGCGCTGTCGTGGACGCCGCCCACCTATGACGGCGGTCTGCCCGTCACGGCCTATGAGGTCCTGGTGGGCAACGGTCCTCGCGTGGTCTGCAGGACCAGTGCGCTGTCGTGCACGGTGACCGGTCTGACGGCGGGCTCGTACTGGTTCACCGTGGCCGCGATCAATGAGGCGGGACGGTCGGCCAACAGTTCGGGGTCCGCAGTCGTGCGTGTTTCCTGACCTGGCTGCTCTTCTCGTCCGGCGATCCACGCAGCGCAGGCATTCGGCAGTCGTTGCGATCCCACGCGGAGTGTCGCAGCAACAAGTGCCGAATCACCCCTGGCAAACCCCAGCCACACTCCAATTCGGCAGTCGTTGCGATCCCACCCGGCGTGTCGCAACAACAAGTGCCCAGTGGCTCGGGTGAGCGCGGTATTCGGCAGTCGTTGCGAACCCGCCCGGCGTGTCGCAACAACAAGTGCCGAATTGTGGGGTGGCGCTGAGTCGGGGCACTGCCTCGCCGCACCGGCGAAGGACACTCACGACCGTGACCTGCACCTTATCCGCCGTCCCGCAATAGGCTGAACGTCATGCAGTCCTACCCGCCGCAGGTCAGGCGGGTGGACGCTGCGCTGGCCGACTTGGGGATCCACGAGCGGATCCGCGCCCTGCCGGACTCAGTGTCGACGGCGACGTCTGCCGCCCAGGCGCTGGAGGTCCCGAAGTCAGCGATCGCCACCTGCTCGGTGTTCGTGGCCGACGGCCGACCCCTGCTGGTGGTGATCTCAGGATCCCACCGCCCAGATCCCTTGAAACTGGCCGCTCTCACCGAGAGCCGCCGAGTGCTGTTGGCCGACGCCTCCTACACCCGCTCGCACACCGGCCAGTTACCCGGCGGGATCGCCCCGGTCGGCCATCCGAAACCGCTCACGACCCTGGTTGATGTGACGCTGTCGCGACAACGCCAGATCTGGGCCGGCGCCGGGCACCCGCAGTATGTGTTCCACACCAGTTATGACGAGATTCTGCGGGTCACTGCCGGCAATGCCGGCGAAGTCGGCGAGGCCCCGGCCGAATGACCGTGCTCCTCGACGTCTGGCAGGTGCCGACGTCTCGCATCCCGGGCGCCTTGTGGCGGATGGCGCGGGACCCGTTCGCTTTGCGGAACGTGCCCGGGCTCGCCTTCCACAAGTCGCTCGGGACCGGCGCCGGACGCCAGTTCACCGCCGCCGACGCCGATCTGCGGCAGTGGGCGCTGCTCACCGTCTGGACCGGTGACCCGCTCCCCCTGCGACCCACGACGCGCCGGTGGGAACGCCTGACCCCGATCCACACGCGCCTGGAACTGTCGACCATCGCCAGCCACGGCCAATGGTCGGGGCACAGCCCGTTCATCGCCGACCCGGGTCTGCGCACATGGCCTGGTCCGGTGGCGGCGATCACCAGGGCCAGGGTCAAGACGCGGCAATGGCGGCAGTTCCAGCAGGCGGTGCCGCCGGTGGCTGGGATTCTCGATGAGCAACCGGGACTGCTCTACCGCATCGGCATCGGCGAGGCGCCGATCGGCCTGCAGGGCACCTTCAGCGTTTGGTCGGACCCCGCGGCCATCAAGAAGTTCGCTTACGCCGTACCGGAGCACCGGGCGGTGATCGAGCAGACACACGCCAGCGGCTGGTACGCCGAGGAGCTCTTCGCCAGGTTCGCCGTCATCGACGTCATCGGGAATCCGCTGTGGTGAGACGCCTGCCCTGGGCCCTCACCGGACTGAGCATCCTGGCCCAGATCGCATGGATCCTGGTGCCCGCCGGGGAGCGTGCAGCAATCACCACAGTCGTCGTACTGCTGTTCACCAGTGCCTCAGTGGCCCACGCCTGGACCCGGTTCGGCGGCCGCTGGACGGCGGCCTTTGCCGCCATCGCCACCACCTATGGTCTGCTCATCGAGCTGCTCGGTAGTAAGACGGGCTGGCCCTTCGGTGACTATTACTACGCCCAGACACTGCAACCGCAACTGTTCGGCGTGCCGGTGATCGTGCCGCTGGCCTGGCTGATGATGTCCTATCCCGCGTTACTCCTCGCCCGATCGGTGACCACCCGTTGGGTCGTGCCACTGGCGGCCGTGGGCCTGACCACCTGGGACTTCTTCCTGGATCCACAGATGGTCGGCGAGGGCTACTGGGTGTGGTTGACCACAACACCGGATCTCCCCGGCATCCCGGGCATCCCGCTGCAGAACTACGCGGGGTGGCTGGTCGGCACGCTGTTGCTGATGGCTGTCCTCAACCGGTTGCCGCACAAGCAGGTCGACCTCGGGGTTCCGCTGACGCTCTACGCCTGGATGTGGATCGGGGGGATCGTGGCGAATGCCGTGTTCCTCGACCGGATCGGTGTCGCCCTGGTCGGTGGGGTGGGTATGGCCGTGTTGGCTGTCCCAGCCGGGTGGCGGTGGTGGCACCGATGAGGCGGTTCCTCATGGTGGTCGCAGGGATGTGCGCCGGGGCCACCGCCATGTCTGCAGTCAATCTGCGTCATCTGCGCACCCCCGATCGCGGCACCACAGAGGCCCGGATCAGTGTGCTGCTGCCTGCCCGCGACGAGGCGCACCGCATCGGTCCCACCCTGGCCAGCCTCACCGCGCTGGATGGTGTGGCCGAGATCCTGGTGCTGGATGACAACTCCAGTGACGGCACGGCGGACCTGGTGGAGCAGGCCGGTCTCACTGTGATCAGGGGTGTGCAGGAGCCGCCGCCCGGCTGGCTGGGCAAACCATGGGCGTGTGCCCGGCTCGCGGCGGCGGCCAGCGGCGACGTCCTCGTCTTCGTTGACGCCGATGTCGTCCTCGCCCCGGACGCTGCGGCGCGCGCGGCAGCGTTACTCGCCGATATCGATCTGGTGTGCCCCTATCCGCGCCAGATCGTGTCCGGCCCGCTGCAGGGCCTCGTGCAACCGCTGCTGCAGTGGTCGTGGATGACTTTCCTGCCCCTGCGCCTGGCCGAGTCCAGTGCCCACCCGATGCTCAGCGCGGGTAACGGGCAGTTCCTCGCGGTTCGCCGGCACGCATACGAGGCGGCCGGTGGGCACGAGGCCGTGCGCGCCGAAGTGCTCGAGGATCTGGCCCTGGTCCGGGCTCTGAAGGCTGCGGGCTTCACCGCGGCGATGGCCGACGGCACGCACATCGCCACCTGTCACATGTACGCCGATGATGCGCAGATGGTGGCCGGTTACACCAAGTCGCTGCATGACGCATTCGGCCCGGCGATCGTGGCACTACTCAATGTGATGTACGTGCTGCCGCTGGCCGGACTCGCGCACCGGCGCACCCGCGGGCCCGCCTTGCTGGCCTATGGGGCGGCAGTCGCCGGACGCCTGCTGGTGGCCAGGCGCACCGAGCAGAGCCTGCTCGGCACGTTCGCGCATCCAGGATCGGTCGTCGCTCTGACTTACCTGCACTGGCGGTCGGTGCGAGCGCGGCGCCGGGGCATGCTGTCGTGGAGCGGACGATCGGTGCCGTGACGCGTGCGCTCAGCGCGGCGGTACGGCATGACCGAACAGCGCGTCGTGTCCGGTGATAGCAGCCCAGTAGCGGGTGCCGTACTCCCAATGCCACCACTCCTGGGGGTGCTGCACAAATCCGGCGCCGCTCATCGCCGCGGCCAGCAGGCGCCGCAGATCACGTTCCAGCACCGGCCCATCGGGCTCCAACGCCCCAGCAGCCGCGTCCGGTATGAAGGCGTCGAACATCGTTCCCAGCGAGAGTGGGACGTGTCTGAACGTCAATGTGAGGTCCACGGTCCCACCGCTGGCATGCGGCGGGCAGTGCCGCGGGTCGGGATCGGGGTAAGCCACGAAACCGGCCGGCACACTGGTGTCTGCGTACACCCGGTTGTAAAGGGCGGCCTGCAACCGGGGGTCACGCCAGGCGTCCCAAACGGCCAGTCCAAAGTCGCGCGGTAGCGAGCGCACGGCCCCCAGTAGTCGCTCGCAGGCGGCCGGGCGTAGCCAGGCCCCCGGGATCGCGTATGGCCAGTCTTCGTGAAAGTAGGCACCCATAATCCGGATGCGCGGATCGCCCACCGACACCAGATCGTCGGCCACCCCGCTCGGAGCGTCCGGCAGCGCAGCCGGCTCCTCGGCGATCGGGATCGGGGCCAGCCCCGCCTGCCAGGACCCGCGGTGCACCCCCGCTTTCGCAGGTTCGTAGCTGGCCCAGTCGTAGTCGGGTAGGTCGTCCACATCGACACGATAGTGAGTACCGAGCCGTGTGCCGCAGCCAGACACCACCGCCCTGAACCTCACCTGTCACTGCTCGCTAACCTCGACACCGTGGCCAAAGTGGCGGTTGTGGGAGCCGGAATGGGTGGACTGGCCGTCGCGGCCCGCCTGGCCGCCAAGCGCCACGACGTCACGGTGTTCGAGCAGTTCAGCGGCCCCGGGGGCAAGAATGCCGGCCTGCGCCGAGACGGCTTCGGGTTCGACCTCGGCCCGAGCACCCTGACACTGCCAGCGGTGTATCGGGACCTCTTCCTCAAGACCGGCCGCAGCCTCGAGGACTCGGTGGACCTGCAGGAGGTCGATCCCGCCTTCGCCTACCACTTCGCAGACGGCAGCCGCGCGACACTGCCCGGGGCGGGCATCGGGGCGTGTGCCCATGCTGTGGGACAGGCGTTCGGGGGGGACAGCGAATACGAGTGGCGGACGCTACTGCGCCGAGCAGCCGACATCTGGGCGCTGACCAGGCAGGATGTCCTGGGAACGGCGCTCACGGGCTACCGCGACCTGCTCCCACTGGCCCGTTCCCGCAAGAGTCTGCGGACGGTGGCCCCGTGGCAGAGCATGCGGTCGCTGGGCAACGCGACGCTGTCCGACCCGCGGGCCCGCATGATGCTCGATCGCTACGCCACTTACACCGGTTCGGACCCCCGGCGAAGCCCCGCCGCCCTGGTCACCATCCCCTTCGTCGAGCAGGCCTTCGGGGTTTGGCACATCGGCGGCGGGCTGCACACCTTGGCGGCCGCCCTTTTTGAGCGATGTCTGCAATTGGGTGTCACGTTCCATTTCGACACGTGGGTCGAACAGATCACCACCGACGCCGGTGGTGTCACAGGAGTCATCGCTGCCGGCCACCAGCGCTTCGACCTGGTGGTGGCCGACGCCGATGCGCGCACCGTCTACGACACCCTCGTGACGGATCGCCGCGCCAAGACGGCGCGGCGCCGGCTTGGGCGCATGCAGCCCTCCTTCTCCGGGTTCGTCATGCTGCTGGCGGTGGACGGTACGACCCCCGGGATCCGCCACCACAACGTCTGGTTCCCCGCCGACTACGACGCGGAGTTCGACGGCCTGTTCAGCTCGTCTCCGGTGCCGCTACCCGATCCTGCGATCTACGCGTGTGTGCCCGACGATCCCACGATGCGCCCCGCCGGTAGCGAGGCCTGGTTCGTCCTGATCAACGCAGCGGCCGGCATGTCCTGGGATGACGGCGGGCAGGCGTACGCCGACCACATCCTGGCCGTGCTGGCCAGACGCGGAGTTGATCTGCGGGGGCGCCTGCGGTGGCGCGAGATCCGCACACCGGTCGACCTGGAACGAACCACAGTGTCTCCCGGCGGCAGCATCTACGGCATGTCGAGCAACGGGCGCACCTCGACGGCTCTGCGACCCGGCAATCGCAGTGCGGTGCCCGGGCTGTTCTTGGTCGGAGGTTCTGCGCACCCGGGGGGCGGCCTTCCGCTGGTCGGGATGGGGGCCGAGATCGTCGCTGACGAGATCGGCCGGGCGTGAGCGTTCTGCTCACCCCAACCGGCTGCGCACCGCCCACATCACCTGACCGAAGCCGAACAGGCTCAGCAGCAAGGCGATCCAGCCGCCCAACTGCGCCCACAACGGACCCGCGACCGCCGCCGCGATGAGGAACATTCCGCTGATCAGGACCCGGGTCGGGCGCTCGGACAGACTGATCACGCCGATTTCGGTGAAACCCACCGCGTACGCACGAGCCCTCGTGTACTCCTGCAAGAACGACAGCAGCGCGGCTGCCACGGCGGGCCAGGGGTTGTCCGCGGCGAGACCTAGACCCACGAGCAGCGCTACATCACCCACTCGATCAGCCACGCTGTCCAGCACGTACCCAAAGTCGCTGGACTTGTCGGTCATGATCGCCACGGCCCCGTCGAGGTTGTCGATGATGCCGGCGGCCAACGCCACCGCTCCCGCCAGGAAGAGCTGGTCGCGCAGCACCCAGACCGGCACTGTCAGCCCGATCAGCAGTCCCAGGATCGTGACTGCGTTGGGGCTCAACCGCAGCAGGGCCAGCGGACGGGCCAGCAGGTAGGTGATCGTAAGCCAGGCCTGGACGGGGATCGAGGTCCGCGGATCCAGACCTCCGTGCAGCGTCGCCCAACGCTCGAAATACTGGGTACGCGTCACACCGTCAAGCCTAGATCGCGGTACACCCGCAACGTGGAGAACGAGCGGTTCAGCGTGTAGAAGTGCAGCCCAGGAGCCCCGCGCTCCAGCAGTTGGGCGCACAACTGGGAGGCGTACTCGACGCCGAGCTCGGTGACCGCTTCGGCGTCGTCCGCGATGGCCTCGAACCGCTGCACCATGTCCCCCGGAAGAGCCGTACCGGACAACTGCGCGAACCGCTCGACCTGCCGGACATTGGTCACCGGCATTACCCCCGGGATCAGAGGCATGGTGACCCCCGCGGCCGTGGCCGCATCGACGAGGCGGAAGTAGGAGTCGATGTCGAAGAACATCTGCGTCATGGCGAAATCCGCGCCGCGGTCCTGCTTGTCCTTGAGCACTTGGACGTCGAACGCCAGCGATGGCGAATTGGGGTGGACATCGGGGAAGGCCGCCACCCCGATGCTGAACTCACCGAGGGAGGCGATCAATTCGACGAGTTCGTCGGCGTGTTCCAATCCGTGCGGCGTGGACACCCACGGCGCCTGCGGCCCGCCGGGCGGGTCCCCGCGCAGGGCCAGGACATGATGCACCCCGGCATCGGCGTACGCCGCGATCACGGCGCGTAACTCAGCCACCGTCGACCCCACACAGGTGAGGTGCCCCATCGGGGTCAAGGTCGTCTCATGGGCAATCTGCTGGGTGATCTCCACGGTCCGATCCCGAGTGGTGCCGCCGGCCCCGTAGGTCACCGATACCAGCGTGGGAGCCAACGGTTCCAAACGCCTGATGGCGTCCCAAAGGTGACGCAGACCGTCAGCCGTCTTGGGTGGGAAGAACTCGAAGGAGAATGAGGTACCACCGCCGTCGATCCGTTCGCGCACGGTGGACCGGGTGGCAGGCATGCGCCAGAGTGTAATCGGCCCGATCCCTCACCCCGACCCCTGCTCCCCCGCGGGGCGTAGGGTCGAACCATGTCGTATGTCGTCGTGAATGTCCTGACCGTGCCCGCCGACCAGGCCGAAACGCTCGAGGCTCGCTTCGCCGCCCGCAAGGGCGCGGTCGACAGCGCCCCGGGATTCCAGCATTTTGAGCTACTGCGTCCGCTCTCCGGCACGCAGGAGTACTTGGTCTACACCCGGTGGGAGGATCAGGCATCCTACGAGGCTTGGCGGGAATCCCAGCAGTTCGCGGCCGGACATGGCAACGCGCGGCCGGCGGCCACCGGATCTCAGATCTGGGAGTTCGAGGTCTGCTGAGCACGCGAGATGCCCGGTTTCCAGGGCTGACCTAGGCTGGCAGCATGACCAGCCCGCCCGCCCTGGACATCGACGTCGCGTTGCGCCAGTTCCGAACGGATGTCGCCGACATCGTCAGCGACTTCCTGCGCGACCAGATCGACTTGATGACCGGCATCAGCGCAGACCTGTTGCCCCTGCTCGACACGTTGGCCGATCTGTTGGAGGGCGGTAAGCGGCTGCGTCCCACCTTTGCGTACTGGGGATGGCGCGCGGCCGGCGGGCAACCCGACCCGGCGATCCTGCGCGCGGCCTCGTCGCTGGAGTTCCTGCAGGCGTGCGCCCTGATCCATGACGACGTGATGGACGGTTCGGACACCCGCCGGGGCAAGCCCGCGGCTCACCGCCGCCTGGCCAGCATGCACCGGTCACACGGCTACCTGGGGTCACCTGAGGATTTCGGCGTCGGCTCGGCGATCCTGCTCGGTGATCTGTGCCTGAGCTGGTCCGATGAACTGCTCAGGTCCAGCGGCCTGTCCGAGACCGCTCTGGCCGCCGCCAAACCCATTTATGACGAGATGCGGACTGAACTGATGGCCGGTCAGTACCTCGATCTGCTGGAACAGGTGCGGGGCAGGTACGACTTGGACAGCGCCCTCACTGTGGCGCGCTACAAGTCGGCGAAGTACACGATCGAACGCCCGCTGCAGATCGGGGCTGCCGCCGCCGGCGCCGACGCCCACCTGCTGCGACAGCTCTCCGACTTCGGCATTCCCCTCGGGGAGGCCTTCCAGTTGCGTGACGATCTCCTCGGGGTTTTCGGTGATCCCAGCGAGACTGGCAAACCCGCCGGTGACGACCTGCGAGAAGGCAAGCGCACCGCGCTCGTGGCGATCGCTTGGGCCAACGCGCACCCCGTCCAGCAGGACCTCATGCGCCGACACCTGGGTGACCCCGCGATCACGCCGGCCATGGTCGAGCAGTTGCGCGGGGTCATCACCGAAACTGGGGCCCGGGCGCAGGTGGAGCACATGATCGACGAACGGTTGGCGGTTTGTGAGCAGATTCTGACGCAGATGCCCATTGACGACCTCACGCGGACGGCGCTGCGCAGGCTCACCATTCTGGCCACGAAGAGGAGCGCCTGATGTTCACTGTGCAAGGGCCAACCGACCGCGTCGTTGTCGTGGGGGCGGGCCTCGGCGGACTGGCCGCTGCGATGCATCTTGCCGGTGCCGGCCGCGAGGTCGTGCTTCTGGAGCGTGATCAGCGGCCCGGGGGGCGGGCCGGCCGCCTCGAGATCGACGGATACCAGTTCGACACTGGTCCTACGGTGCTCACCATGCCGGACCTCATCGACGACGCCTTCAGCGCCCTCGGCGAGGACTACCGCGACTGGCTCGACCTCATCCCCTTGGATCCCGCGTACCGGGCCTTCTACCCCGACGGATCCAGCTTGGATGTCTTCGCCGACCCCCAGCGGATGGCTGCTGAGATCGAGTTGAAGATCGGCGCTGCAGAGGCCGCCGGCTACCTGCGCTTCGTGGAGTATGTCGCGCAGATGTACCACGTCGAGATCCGCGACTTCATGGACCGCAACATCGACTCCCCCTTCGACCTGGTGACCCCGAACCTGGCGCGGCTGGTGGCGATGGGCGGGTTCGGACGGCTGCAGGCTCGGGTCAATTCCTTCCTGTCCGACCCGCGTACGCGACGGATCTTCGCATTCCAGGCGATGTATGCAGGGCTGTCGCCGCACAAGGCGCTGGCGCTCTACTCGGTGATCTCCTACATGGATTCCGTCGCTGGCGTGTATCTGCCCAAAGGCGGAATGCACGCCCTGCCGCAGGCCATGGCCGACGCCGCTGCCAAACACGGCGTCACGATTCACTACGGCGTCGACGTGACCGGCGTCGAGACGGCTGGTGATCGGGCCACTGCGGTGATCACCAGCGACGGCGCCCGGTTCCCCGCCGACACGGTGGTGCTCAATCCTGATCTCCCGGTGGCGCGACGAGACCTGCTCGACGACCCGGTGCGGCGGCGGTTGACGTACTCCCCCTCGTGCTGGCTGCTGCTCGCGGGATCGTCGCAGGGCTATTCCCAGATCGCCCACCACAACATCCACTTCGGTGCCGCGTGGAAGCAGACTTTTGATGAGTTGCTCGATGGCCGCATGATGTCCGATCCCAGCTTCTTGGTAACCCAACCCACCCACACCGATCCGCAGCTTGCTCCTGCGGGCAAACATGTGTACTACGTGCTGTTCCCGACCCCGAACACGCAAGGCCAGGTCAGTTGGCCGCAACCGCAGTTCCGTGACCAGGCCCTACGCCTCATGGAGTCGCGCGGCTACACCGGCTTCGCCGATGCCATCGAGGTGGAGAACATCACCGATCCCGCGGACTGGCAGGCGCGCGGGATGTTCGCCGGTGCCCCGTTCAGCGCGTCCCACTCGCTGCTGCAGACGGGGCCCTTCCGGCCCAAGAACCACTGGGGAGACAACGTCGTGTTCGTCGGCTCCGGCACCCAGCCGGGGGTGGGCGTGCCCATGGTGCTGATCAGTGGCCGACTGGCCGCCGAGCGCGTGACCGGACCCCAGCCGGGTTACCGGTCGAAGGCGTGGCGCTGACGTCAGCCAGCGATCACCATTTGCTCGAAACGGGCTTTCCCCGGCGGGTCGTCAGGCATCAACCCCTGATCGTCGTCATCGCCGAGCAGCAGCACCCGTTCACGTGGCGAGGCCCAGACGATCAGGGCCAGCAGAGAGGCCACCAGTAGCAGTCCGAGGCCGTCTCCGAATTCGAACAGGGCGTCGCTGGTGGCACTGGTCGCCGCGACGCCATGCAGCGTGAGCACCGCGGTGAGCAGCAAGGTGACGTGCAACCAGCGCGCAGCCATCCCGGCGGCGGCCAGGATCGGCAGCGACCACAGCAGATACCACGGCTGCACGACCGGCCCGAGTGCAACCACCGTCAGCAGGGCCAGACCCGCGCCCCGCACCCCGGATCGGCCCTGCGGCCGCAGTACCAGGTACAGCAGAATCACTACAGCTGCGATGGTGGCCAGTCCGCGGAACACCGCCACGGTCAGGTCCATGTGATTGCCTAGGCCGATGGCGCGCAGCAGGCCACCACTGATCATTCCAAGGGCTGTCGGCGGGGACAGCCAGGTGCGGATGCTGCCGGGAGTGCTCAGTGCAGCGATCCAGCCCAGTCCGGTGCCGGACACCATGCCCAGGCCGACCACGACCACCGCAGCGATCACCCCTGAGATGAGCCAGGCCCTGGCACGTGCCACCCAGTTCCCGTTCCGGCCGGCCCAGATGATCCCGATGAAGGGCAGCGCCACCAATGCGATCGGTTTGATCGCGATCGCGATGGCGAGCACGATCGCTCCCAGGACGGGTTTGAAGTCGGCGGCCAGCAACAGAGCGAGGACGACCGCTGCGGCCATGAGCGCGTCGTTGTGCGCACCCGCGACGAAGTGCATGATGACCAGCGGGTTCAGCACAGCCAACCAGAGCGCCTTTGCCTCCCCGATCCCGTGCCGGCGGGCCAGCATGGGCACGGTATAGGCCAGGATGGCGACCGCCAGCAGGGCCCACAGCCGGAACGCGATCGCCGCCCACACCGGATGTGGGCCTACGAATTCAGCCACTCCGCGTTCGATGAGCAGGAACAGCGGTCCGTACGGCGTGGGCGACTCCGCCCAGAGGGGATCGGCTCCATCGTTGAACCAGCCGGATTCGGCAGCCACCCCAACGTCGTACGGGTTGAGGTTCTGGATCAGGAGTTTGCCCTGTGTGAAGTAGGCGTAGGCATCCCGGCTGAACAGCGGCGGGGTGAGCAGCAGCGGAGCGCACCAGGCGAACAACGTCCACCAGAGCGCCGGCAGACTCCTGACGCGCCCGCGCAGAACGTCATATCCCAGGACGAGCCAGGCCTGCAGGATCAGCGCCATGCCGGCGATGACGCAGAACCGTGCCAGCGCGACGCCAGCATCGGGTGACCGTAGAGCCACCACGATGGGATTGCCGTACAGAGAAGTGTTCACGGGCAGCCAACCGACCCCCAGGGACCCGATGGCGACCAGGATCGAGCCAACCAGCCCGACCACGACGTAGTGCACGAAGAAGGAGTGTCCCCCGGTGGGATGGTCCACCTGCGCTTGCCCCTGCCTACCATCCACCTGCCCATGGTGCCATGAGCAACAATGACCACTATGTCCACCCGTGAACTGCTGGCGGCAGGGATCACCGACCCCGGCCTGCAGGCCTCCTACCTGCGCTGCCGGGCATTGAACGCTGAACACGGCAAGACGTACTTCCTGGCCACCCGCCTGTTGCCCTTGGCGAAGCGTCCCTACGTCCACGCGCTGTACGGACTCGCGCGGTACGCCGACGAGATCGTGGACCGCATCGATGCTCGATTCACCTCTCAGCAACGGGCTGATTCCTTGCGGGCCTGGGGTGAGGCCTTCATGGCCGATCTGGAACGTGGGCACAGCGACGATCCGGTGGCGGCGGCGGCCGTCGATACCGCGCAACGTTGGTCGATCCCCTCCGAGCACTTCGCCGCGTTCTTCCATTCCATGGCCATGGATCTCACCGTGACCGAATATGAGACCTACGAGGATCTCAGCGAATATGTGTATGGGTCGGCCGCGGTGATCGGCCTGCAGATGGTGCCCATCCTGGAGCCGCGGACCTTGCGCGCCTACGACCACGCCCGCGATCTCGGGATCGCCTTCCAACTCGCCAACTTCATCCGGGATGTGGGTGAAGACCTCGAACGCGGCAGGATCTACCTGCCCCTGGCGGAACTGGCCGAGCACGGGATCTCCGCCTCTGATGTGCGCAGGCGTCGGTATGACGACAACTGGCGAGAGGCCCTGGCTGAGCAGATCGGACGGGTCCGGATGTTGCAGGCCCGCGCCAACCCGGGCATTACGATGCTGGCCCCGTCCTCACGGCCGTGCATCTCCGCGGCCTCCGAGTTGTACTGCGGCATCGTGGACGAGGTGGAGGCCAACGACTACGACGTGTTCAGGTACCGGGCCTCCGTCCCGATCCGCCGCCGGTTGGCGGTCGCCGGGCCCGCTTTCGCGAAGGCCGTGGCGACTCGCCGCTGACCGGACATTTCTGCCACATTCGCCGTTTTCGTTCAGGTGCGCCTGTCCGGGAAGGGCGATCCTGAACGAAAGGGGCGCGGGTGGCGTCGCGACCGCGACCTCCAACCCGTGGCTCACTACTCCCGCACCCAGATCGGCGGACCGGACCGCGGTTCACGCTGCACACCCCGCCGCCCCACGTAGATCCACAGCACCTGTGACCACAGGATCATGGCAAACCCGAAGAGCAGGTCCTCCACGGGGGCGAACGCGATCCGGCCCTCACCGATGAATGGCGGACGGACTCCCTCAGGACTGTCATTGCCCACGATGACCGCGCCGTCGTAATGCACCGTGCCACTGCCGGTCAAGACCCCGTTGGACAGCAACTGGAAGAACACGATGATCGCGTAGGAGACCCAGAACACTCGACGTGTGACCAACCGCGTCCGCAACCCGAAATCCAGGACCACCGCGAACGTCACGGCCATCACCGCGATCTGCGTGTAGGTCATGCGTCATCCCCGGCCGGCCAGCGCTTCACGCCCCGGACCGCTTCCAGGCTCAGGATCCCGGCGATCGGCGTCACGATGAAGAACAGCAGCTCCTCCACGGGCAGGATCCCGATCTGGACTCCGGTCATCATGTGGAAATGCCAGTGGTTGGCGCTGATCGCGTACCAATCCCAAAGAACCAACAGCGGAATCGTGCCCGCCAGCGTCAACAGCAGGCGCTTCCAGCGCCGGAACACCCGCGTACGCACGACCAGCTCCAACCACACGCTGGCCAAGAAGATGCCAGCGAGGACGAACAGATAGATCACTGTTCGGCCAGTTTGCGATGATCCCAGGACACCAGCCGCTCCAGCGGCAACCCAAGGGCAACCTGTTTGGGTGCCCTTGGGGCATACGCCGCCTCCAAAGCGGGGATGTGCTCGGCTTCGACCCCCTCGTATTTGACCATCAGGCGCGCCGCCACCCAGCAGATGCGCTCGACGTCCTCGCTGACCACCACATCGCCGGTGATCTGCACACCCCGCAACGCCAAGTAGCTGTCCCCGGTCTCGATCAGTGCGCAGCAGCGGGGATCGCGGCGGGCGTTGACCACCTTCTGGCTCTTGCCGTACGTCCGCATCCAGAGCATGCCTTCGTCCACGACGTACCACATGGGGGTGATGTCGGGGTATCCGTCGGGTCCGTAAAGGGCGACCTGCACGGTTCCTCCGGTGCCGAGGAACTCCTCGATCTCGGCTGCGGTCATGGCGATATCGCTGCGTTTGTTGGCCATGAGCACCATCATGTCCGGACAATGCGCAGGGCGACAGCGCGAGGCTACGTACACTCGATAGCGTGCGTACCACTTCGGACCTGTGCGGTCGCGTGCTCGATGCGCGCTACCGGGTGGACCGGGTCGTGGCCACGGGCGGCATGGGCACCGTCTATCAGGGCTTCGACTCCCGCCTCGAACGGGTCGTCGCCATCAAGGTCATGAATGACAATCTGGTGGAGGAACCCGGCTTCATGGACCGGTTCGCCACCGAGGCCCGCGCCGCCGCCCGCCTGTCCGACCCGCATGTGGTCGCTGTCTTCGACCGGGGCCGCAGTGCCGATGCGGTCTACCTGGTCATGGAGTACGTCGCCGGACAGACGCTGCGCGAGGAGATCACCTGGGGCGGCAGGCTGTCGGTCGCCCGAGCCCTGGACACTGTGCGGGGGGTGCTCAAAGGTCTGCTCGCCGCTCATGCCGCCGGGTTCGTGCACGGTGACATCAAGCCCGAGAACGTGCTGATCTCCGAGCGCCATGACATCAAGGTCACCGACTTCGGTCTCGCCCGTGCCATCGAGGCAGGCGACCACAAGGCCACGATGCTCTTGGGGACCGCGGCGTACCTGGCGCCGGAGCAGTTCTCCGACCGGGCGCCAGATCCGCGCAGTGACCTGTACAGCACCGGGATCCTGCTCTTTGAGATGCTCACCGGTCACGTCCCCTTTCGGGCCGACTCCGCCGACGATGTACTCGCCTTGCATCAGACCCAGCGTGTGCCCAACCCGAGCGCCTTCGTCGATGTCGTGGCCGGGATCGACGAGTTGTGCGCGAAGGCCACCGCCAAGAATCCGTCGGACCGCTACCAAACAGCCGGGGAGATGCTTGCGGCGGTGAGTGCTCTGCGCCGCGACGCCGACCCCAGCCCCGTCCCGCCGCGCCAGATCGCCGCGCCCGCCCCGATCGTCGTGGCGCCCACCGCCGCGATCCCGCAGACCCTCATCACGGACAACCCGTTCGTCATCGACGCCACCGTGGCAAACGCCGCGGCGATCGTCGCAGACCCCGAGCCGCAGCCGGTGGCTTCTGCGCCGACTGGCCCCGCCGTGGCCGTACTCGATGCCCCAGTGGAACCTCCGCCACCACCGGCGACACCACCGACGGCGCGCAAGAAGCGGCGCAGACTCCCCTGGGTACTGCTGGTCCTGGCCCTCGTTGCCGGTGCTGTGGGCTACTTCGGATGGCAGATCGGCATGACCGAGACGGTGTCCAGCCCGAAGCTGGCGGGGATGACCCGGGCCGAAGCCCTGTCCACGCTGGAGTCGATGGGCCTGACGATGCGGGTCAGCGACGAGCAGTACTCCGAAAGACGTGAGGCCGGAACGGTGATCAGCAGCGACCCGGGCCCCGGGCGACGGGTGGCGGTCGACGGCACCGTAAGCGTGATCCTGTCCAAAGGCCCGGAACGGTACAAGGTGCCGAACGTGCGGGGTATGACCCAGCAGGATGCCAGTGAAGCGCTGCAGGAGGTGAACCTGCAGAGCGGGCAGATCCTGCAGGACTACAGCCGCAAGTGGCCGGTGGGTCAAGTCATCCGGGTCGATCCCAAGGTCGGCACGCCGTTGAAGAGGGGCACGGCCGTCTCCCTGACGCTGTCCCTGGGGCCAGAGCCGGTGGTCGTGCCCGACGTGCGCAATCTGAGCCTTGACCAGGCACTGGCCACCCTGAGCGCCGCCGGATTGCGGACCACGACCGTCGAGCAGTTCGACGACAGCGTGGCCCTCGGCGTGGCCATCGGCACCGAGCCCAGCGGCGGAACCACCGCCTACCGCGGTGACAAGGTCCGGATCCTCGTCTCCAAGGGTTCGCAGTACATCCCCGTGCCCAGCGTGGTGGGAATGGAGGTCGACGACGCCCGCACGGCACTGGAGGACGCAGGTTTCCTGGTCACAACCCAGGAGCAGTTCGGCGTGACCATTGCCAACCGGGTGATCTCGCAGGATCCCGGCGGCGGAACGCCCATGCTGCGCGGCACGACCGTGACTCTGACGGTGACCTGAGTCGTCGGTCAGGTTGTCAGTCGCGGGCGCGCAGCCGTTCGGCGACCTCGAAGGCCAGTTCCAGGCTCTGCACCCGGTTCAGCCGGGGGTCGCACGCCGTCTCATAGCGGTACGGGAGATCCTGCTCCTGCGGGCCGCCGATGCCTCCGAGGCACTCAGTGACGTCATCGCCGGTCAACTCGATGTGCAGACCACCGGGGAACGTGCCGAGCCGTTCGTGCACCTCGAAGAAACCATGCACCTCAGCGGCGACATCCTCGAACTGCCGAGTCTTCACGCCGTTGCTGGTCTCGCGGGTATTGCCGTGCATCGGGTCACAGATCCACACCACTGGGTGACCGTTGGCCTCCACCTTCTCGATGATGGGGGGCAGCACATCCCGGACCTTGTCCGCTCCCATCCGGCTGATGAACGTCAGTCGCCCGGGGATCCGCTCCGGGTTGAGATGCTCCGCGATGGAGACTACGTCTTCGGGAGTGGCGGTCGGTCCGATCTTCACTCCGATCGGGTTGCGGATCACTGACGCGAAATGGACATGGGCACCCTGCGGGTCGCGCGTGCGCTCACCGATCCACAGGAAGTGTCCCGACACCGAGTAGGGCTGGCCGGTTCGGGAGTCGATGCGCACCAACGGCTTCTCGTAGTCCATGACCAATGCCTCGTGGCTGGCGTAGAAGTCGACCCGGCGGAACTCCTCCGGGTCGGCCCCACAAGCGCGCATGAACGCCAGCGCGTTGTCGATGTCGCGGGCGATCCGGTCGTAGCGCTGCCCCGCTTCGGACTCCCGCACGAAGTCCTGATTCCAGGCGTGGACCTGGTGCAGATCCGCGTACCCACCCTGGGTGAACGCTCGAACGAGGTTCAATGCGGCACTCGAGGCGTGATAGGCGCTCAACAGCCGCTGCGGGTTGATCTCGCGGGAGGCCGCGGCGAAGGCCTGCTCATTGACGCCGTCGCCGAAGTAGGAGGGCAGCGTGAGCCCGTCACGGGTCTCGTGCAGCTTCGACCGCGGTTTGAAGTACTGCCCCGCCATTCGACCGATCTTGACCACCGGCATCCGGGAGCCGTACGTGAGCACGACCGCCATCTGCAGGACCGTCTTGAGGCGGGCCCGGATGGAATCGGCGGTGTTCGCCGCAAACGTCTCGGCACAGTCCCCGCCCATGAGCACGAAGGCCTCGCCGCGAGCAGCCTTGCCCAGGTCAGTCATGAGCTGGTCGCACTCGCCGGCGAACACCAGCGGCGGGACCACCGCCAACTCCGCGGTGACCTCGGCCAACCTCGCCGCGTCGGGCCACACGGGTTGCTGGGCCGCCGGCAGATCTGGCCAGGCAATCACGTTGTGGGAGGGAAGGTCAGACACGACAGCAAGGGTAACTCACGCCCGGACGACCGCCGGTCGCCGCTAGGAGGCTTGCGCTGCCGCTGCAGCCTGCACCGACTCACCGTCGGCGATGACTTCCTTGGCGCGCGAGGCGTAGAGGTCGACGTACTCCTGACCGGACAACTCCATGAGTTCGTACATGATTTCGTCGGTCATGGAGCGCAGGACAAAACGGTCGTTCTGCATCCCCTCGTAGCGTGAGAAGTCCAGGGGCGCACCAATATTGATCCCCACCCGGCGGATGCGCGGCAACTTCTGCCCCGGTTGCTGAATCTCACGGGTGCCCAACATCGCCACGGGGATGACGGGCACGCCTGCCTCCAGCGCCACCCGCGCCACGCCGGTCTTGCCGCGGTACAGCCGGCCGTCGGGGGAACGGGTGCCTTCGGGGTAGATCCCCAGCAACTTGTCCTCACCGAGCACACGCAAGGCCGTGGTCAGCGCGTTGTCGGACGCCGATCCGCCCGCGCGATCGATCGGCACCTGGCCCACGCCCGCGAAGAACGCTCGCGTGAAGAACCCCTTGATGCCTTTGCCGTTGAAGTACTCGGCCTTGGCCAGGAACGTGATCTGACGCGGGCAGACGAGCGGCAGGAAGAACGAATCCGAGAAGGACAGGTGGTTGCTGGCCAGAATGGCGGGGCCGTCCTTGGGGATGTTCTCCAGCCCCTGCACCTGCGGCCGGTACAGAATCCGCAGCCACGGACCCAAGAGGATGTACTTGAACAGCCAGTACAACACCGTGGGGGCCTCCTGCTCACCGATTCACTGTCGACCCTATTGGCCTCACGTCCGTTGGACAATGAACCGACCGTCCTATTGTGCACTGTCCGGCCCACAGGCGGGTGCACTTGACCGCAGTCGTCGGGAGATGTCGATCATCGCCTGCGTGAGACCATCGACTATGCGCTCGCAGCCCACTGCCGGCCGATTCGCAACCCGGTCGGCGCTGACCCGCCCGGCTGCGCCGACCCACGCGCCTAAAGTGAAGACACCATGAGCGGCACCCCCGACGAGCCCGTCCCCTACGACAAGCAGGTCTGGGAACAGATCGTGGCCGACCTCAGTGACGAGGTGCCCTCCGCACCGCCCCCTCCCCCGGTGATCCCTGCGCCCCCGGTTGCCGAGGATCCCGACGAGACTTACATCCCGCCGGACCCACCCCCGCTGCCGAGCATGGACCTGGTCACGCGCCTGGCGTGGGTCGGCACCCTCGGTGGCCCCTTGTTGCTGTTCGTCGGCGTGCTGCTGCCTGAGCTGGTCGGTCCGGGGATCGTGGCAGTGGGCATCGTGGCGTTTGTCGCCGGCTTCCTCACCCTCGTACTGCGCGACCCGCATGAGCCGCAGGACGGCTGGGACGACGGCTCAGCGGTGTGATGCCACGAGGCGGCAGGCCGTGACAGGATTGCGGCCATGATGACTGAAGTCGTGCAACTGCAAGGCCACCTGATCGACTCCGGGCAGTTGAGCCGGACCCTCGACGACATCCTCGAGTCGGGGGCCGACTACGAGATTCAGGACCTCGTCTTCGGCAAGACGAAGAATGACGAATCTCGCGCGCGCATCGTCATCTCCCATGATGATCCGCTGGTCCTCAATGACCTGTTGGTCAGACTGCAGAGCCATGGCGCCAACCCGGTCGAGACCTCCGACGCCGAATTCATCCTCGCCCCGATGGACGGCGTCTTCCCGGAGGGCTTCCACTCCAGCACCAACTTCGACACCTACGTGCGTGTCGACGGCGACTGGCTGCTCGTCCAGAACCCGGAGATGGATTGCGGTCTGGTTCTGCGGGACGGAGTCATCACCACCGTCCCCATGTCCGACGTCAGCGAGGGCGAGCCGGTCGTGATCGGTTTCCTGGGTGTGAAGGTCGTCGTCCCGCCGCCACCGAAGCCGTCGGGTGAGAGCGTCTTCGAGTTCATGAACTCGGTCGTGTCCAGTGAGAAGCCGCAAGCGCTGCAGGTGCGCCAGATCGCCGAGCAGATGCGCGAGTGCAAGCAGGCGGGCAAGCGTGTGCTGTGGGTCGGCGGACCGGCGATCGTCCACACCGGCGGAGCGCCGGCCTTGAGTGCTTTGGTGGAAGCCGGCTACGTCGATGTCCTGTTCGCCGGCAACGCCCTGGCCGTCCATGACATCGAGTCGAACATGTACGGCACGTCCCTGGGCGTGGACCTGAGCAAGGGCTCCGGCGTAGAACACGGCCATGAGAACCACATCCGCGCGATCAACCGGGTGCGCGCACACGGGAGCATCGCGGGCGCGGTGGAGGCAGGGGTGATCACCGGTGGCCTCATGCACACCATGGTCAAGAACGACAAACCCTTCGTGCTGGTCGGGTCGGTGCGCGACGACGGCCCGCTGCCTGATGTCTACACCGACGTGATCGAGGGGCAGCGCGCCATGCGGGGGCAGTTGGCTGACGTCGGGTTCGCGATCATGGTGGCCACGATGTTGCATGCCATCGCTACCGGGAACATCCTGCCTGCCGCCATTCCGCTGGTGTGTGTGGACATCAATCCGTCCACTGTCACAAAACTGTCTGACCGCGGCAGCGCGCAGGCTCAGGGTGTGGTGACCGACATCGGCCTGTTCCTCGAACAGTTGGCGCAAGAGCTCACCTGACGTTTGGACTCGCGACGGCGCAAATGGGCATTCGTTGCGATTCGCCACGGCGTGTCGCAGCAACAACCGCCCGTTTGCTAGTGCTGACCCCTGCCTCAGCGGTAGCGGGCCAGATCGGCCGCGCCGACCAGACCCGCGGCGTTCCCGAGTTGTGCCACCACTATCTTCGGCAGAGTCCGGTGGTCACGGCCCGTCACCGACTCGCCGAACGCCCGCACGGTGCTCCCGAGCAGGATGTCTCCTGCCTCACTGACGCCACCACCGATGACAAAACACTCCGGGTCGAGGATCGCCGCCACATCTGCCATGCCCTGCCCCAACCAGCGAGATACGAAATCGAACGCGGCCAGGGCCACCGGATCACCCTCCCGGGCCGCCGTGCTCACATGCACCCCTTGCACACCCTCCGGGGTGCCATCACCGAGATCCAGCATCTTCTCCGCTTCCGTGCGCCGCTCAGAGGCCAGGTAGCGCGCCTCCCGGACCAAAGCGTTGCCGCTGGCGTACTGCTCCCAGCAGCCCCGGTTCCCGCAGCCGCAGGGGCGGCCGCCGGGGTCGACGGACAAGTGACCGAACTCCGCGGCGGCCCCATAGCGTCCGCGATACAGAGCCCCTTCCGTGATGATGCCGCCGCCGATTCCCGTACCGACCGTGATAGCGACCAAGTAGTCCGACCCGCGGCCGGCCCCGAAGCGGTACTCCCCCCAGGCGGCGGCATTCGCGTCGTTCTCGATGACGACCGGCAGCCCCGTGGCTGATTCGACGGCCATCCGCAGCGGTTCGTCGCGCCATCCGAGATTGGGCGCGAAATTGACCCGCGACCGCTTCTCGTCGACGAAACCCGCCGCTCCGATCCCGATCGCCTCGATGTCGAAGTCCCGCTGCAGTTGCTTGACGAGGTCACTGACGGTGCGCTCCACGGTCTCGGCGCTGCGGCCGGCCGTGGCGACGCGCTTGCGGGCCAGGATTTCACCCTGCTCGTCCACGACCCCTGCCGCGATCTTCGTGCCACCGATGTCAACGCCCACTGTGAGACCCATGGTTTCACGGTATCTGCTGAGCAAGAGCCTTTTCAGCCTCGAAGCAGGCCCGCTATCAGGGCATTGACCTGGCTCAAGGCCGAGCGCGCCGTCTGCGCCATCTGCGGATTGCTGGCCTTGAGGGCATCCAGGCCCAGACAAACCGGACAATCAGAACAGCGTGCTCCGGGCGCTACATCCTCATCCTCGACCTGAACCTCAGAGTTGTCCTGAATATGGCTCAGATACGCGCTGGCGGACGTCGCTGCGGAGGTCGTCATCTCTGTCACGGCTGCCACCGCACCTGATTCCACCGCCCAGTCCCGCAGGGCGCCAAACAACTTCACGCCTTCCTCCAGCACGGAGTCGACGGGCGGTTGTTCGGGTGTGGAGTGCCACCATGGGTCTGCGGGAGGCTGCGTCACTGTTCCACCCGTTTCTTCAGGCCCTTGAGAGCGCTATCGACGATGGCCTTCTCCGCCTTACGTTTGATCGTGCCGATGATCGGGATCATGAGATCCACCACCAGCCGATACCTCACCTCGCTGGTTCCATCCCCGAGATCCGTGACGATGTAGGTGCCGTCGAGATCGCGCAACACCTCCGACTCGGTGAGCTGCCAGGTGACCCGCTGATCGGCTTGCCACTCGTACTCGATGGTGTACGTGTCCTTGATCGGGCCGTTGTCGATGACCATCTGGGCCTTCTGCGGGCGGCCATCGGGGAACTCGGCAAGAACCTCTGTGGACTTCACGCCGGCCCACTCCGGATAGGTGCGCAGGTCCGCGATCACATTCATCACCCGCTGGGCCGACGCCGCGATCACGATGCTGGACTCGGTCTGCTCTGCCACACGCACCTCCTCGGTGCCCAGCGTACGCCTCACCCCTACGCGGTGACCCCGGCCGGGCGCTCGCCCTCCAACTCCGCTTTGAGTGCCCACATGCTGCGTTTCCATGCCTTCGCCCGCTCAGCTCGAGCGGCCGCCGCTTTGCGCCACCCGGCGGGGGTATCGGGCCACGGATCAGGAGTGCGCGCGTCACTGGTCGGCTCCGCGCGCAGATAGTGGTGCACGATGCACCCGTCAGCGAACTCCTCGATCCAGATCTCGAGGGATCCGACCAGCGCTCCGGACACCGACCACCGCTGTCCTTGCAGCCCGCGATCCATGAACACGGTCAGGTCCAGATCGGGCCACCAGCGCCGCTGATAGGCGGGATCGGCCACGATTGGCGCCAGCACATCGGCGGGGACGACGATGAAACTCTCATCGACCAGATCGACACCCGCCATACCTCTGATGATGCCTCACCGGCGAATGATCTCGGGTTACAGTGTCGCAATTGCGTGTTTTAGGGAAACGCTGATTTACTCGCTCGTCCTGGGTGCTTCGGATGGATGGTTTCCGGGACAATGAATCATGGGTGTTGAGCAGCCTTCGTTCACGGATCTGGAGTACGGGAATCGGCGTCGGGTGTCACGCCGGGAGCAGTTTCTGGAGTCGATGGACGAGACCATTCCGTGGGATGTGTGGGTGGGGTTGATCGAGCCGT
>JAKOZM010000553.1 GCA_029779995.1 Actinomycetes bacterium | reverse complement strand
TGGCCACCGGGAGATCGCGGGTGGCAGCCGCGAACACGGCCGTGGCCACATCGTCCCAGGAGTGTGCGCCACCGTAGGCCAGCGGCGAGAAGGGGTGCTTGGCCCAGTGATCGAGCATGGGCGGGATCCATCGACCTAACGCCAACGGGGTGGCGGGGACCACTACTCCCTGCGCCGCTCGCGTCGAATCGCGTAGGCCCGGCACGTCATAGGCGACGGTCGGCGTGCCCACAGCGGCAGCTTCGGTGACCACCAGGCCCCAGCCCTCGCGCACGCTGGTGGCGACGTGCATGTGCGCGCCAGCCATCCGATCCAGCTTCTCCTGTTCACTGACCCTGCCGAGCACCTCCACGCCGGGCACTGCCCGCGCCTTGGCGGTGTCCAGATCCGGGCCGCCTCCGATCATCCACAGTTGCAGATCTGGGACGACGAGCTGGGCGACCTCGAATGCCTCGATGGCGTCGATGGGGCGCTTATAAGGCACATGGCGGGCACACCAGACCAAGGTCGGCCGGTCCGCCTTGGGGACATCCGGCAGCACGGCGGGCGGGTCGAAGCCTTCGGGTACGACGGTGACATCGGTGACTCCGAAGCGGGCGATGGAATCCTTGGTGGATTGGCTGACCGCCAAGACATGCCGACCGCGATAGGAACGCAGCCACTTGGGCTCCAAGACGTGCCGGCCGAGCAGGCTGGCCGGCCACGGGGCGTTGTGGGCCCAGATCTCCTCGCAGGTCTGGTGGATGAAACCCACGATGGGCACATCCGTGATCCAGGTGTGGGCCTCGAAGGCCACAGTGTTGATCATGTCGATGACCAGGTCGAAGTTCTGGTACTGCCCTACGTGCTGCCACCAGGACCGCGCCTTGCGGTAGACCGTGTACCGGCTGCCCGCACGCACCACCGTGTAGCCGTCGACCTTCTCCACCGCCGGGATCCCCTCGACCGCCGCGGCGAAGAGCGTGATCTCATGACCACGTTCCACCCAGCGCTTGGCCACCTGCTCGGTGTAGAGCTCCGCCCCACCGGCCTGAGGATGGCGGAGATCCCGCCACGTGAGAATCAGTATGCGCATGATCTACCTTCCCTG
>JAKOZM010000552.1 GCA_029779995.1 Actinomycetes bacterium | reverse complement strand
ACCGATCCGAACAGCCGGCCCGAGTCTCCCGCCTTGGCGGTGACATTCACGGTCAGGCCCTCAAGCTGCCCGCGAACCTCGTCCGCGTGCTCACGGCCCCGGATCTCGCGGGCACCGCGTGCGCGCTTGATCTGAGTGATCTGCTTCTCGGCGCCACGCGTCCAGCGGATGGCATATCCGCGAGGCACAAGGTAGTTCCGTCCGTAGCCGTCCTTGACCTCGACGATGTCGCCGGGTCCACCGAGGTTGTCGACGTCCTGCGTCAGAATAATCTTCACGTTAGTCTCCTCAGCGTGCCGTCGACGAGTACGGCAGCAGGGCCATCTCGCGCGCGTTCTTGATCGCCTTGGCGATCTCCCGCTGCTGCTGCACCGTCACACCCGTCACGCGGCGAGCACGGATCTTGCCGCGGTCAGAGATGAACTTGCGCAACAACGCGACATCCTTGTAGTCGACGCTGTCGACGCCAGCCGCTTTGAGCTGGTTGGCCTTCTTCTTGATCGGCTTTACGGGCCGAGGTGGCTGCTTCGCCATTGTGGTGCTCCGATGTGTCGGGCCCGGCTGTCACGCCGGAATGGGGTGGATAGATGGATTTAGAAAGGTGGTTCGTCGACGGCTCCGCCGCCCCACGAGTCGCCCCCGCCACTGCTGGGCGGGCTACCCCATGGGTCGGGCTGCTGGCTCTGCTGGGGGCGAGCCTGCGGGGCTTGGCCACCATCGAAGGTGGAACCGCCGCGCGAGGCACGTGTCACCTTGGCGGTCGCGCTGCGCAGACACGGACCGATGTCGTCAATGTCGACCTCCATCACGGTGCGCTTCTCGCCCTCTTTGGTTTCGTAGGAACGCTGCTTGAGACGCCCGACGACCATCACGCGCATACCCTTCTGCAGGGACTCCGCAACGTTCTCGGCGTACTGGCGCCAAACGGTGCCGTTGAGCCAGACCGTCTCCCCATCGCGCCACTCACCAGTGGCGTTGTCGCGCTGACGAGGGGTGATAGCAAGGCGCAGGCTGGCAGCTGCGACGCCGGAGGGCGTGAACCGCAACTCCGGATCCGCGACCAGGTTGCCCACCAGTGTGATTTGGGGTTCACCGACCATGTGTGTCTCGACCTTTCCTTAAGGCGGGCTCAGGCGCTACGCCGGAGAACCTTGGTCCGCAGAACAGATTCGTTGAGATTGAGCTGGCGGTCCATTTCGGCCACGGTCTGCGGCGTGCACGTCAAGTGCAGCACCACGTAGATGCCTTCGGACTTCTTGTCGATCTCGTAAGCCATGCGACGCCGGCCCCACACGTCGACGGTGTCGACGGAGCCTTTGTCATCACGGACGACCTTCAGGAAGTGCTCCAGAGTGGGTTGGACGGTCCGCTCCTCGAGATTGGGATCGAGGATGATCATCACTTCATAGGGACGCAACTGCGACCACCTCCTTTGGACTCAGGCGGCCACGGTCTTTCCGTGACAGGAGGTCTAGGCGTCTGCGCAATACATCGACTGCGCTCTCCAAGACTAACCCATGCCCTTTCGGGCAGATGACATCGATGTGGACAAGCACCCTTGAGTTGACCGTTCAACCTCTGAAAGGTCAGAGTCGTCACACAATTGGGAGGAAACCATGGCAGCTGACACAGTGACTGAGCAACGTTCCGACGGGGCGGTGAAGGTGGTCGGCATTCTGGTGCTGATCGCGGGCATCGTGATGATCATCGGGGGAGGGTTGACCTGGGCAACCGTCTCGAGCCAGCTGCGGGCAGAGAACATCGTCGTGAGCGAGGACGCTGACATGTTCGCGGGCCAGACAGTCGCTGGACCGTTCACCGCGTATTCACAGGCTCAAATCATCAACAGGCACGCCTTAGAGGCGACGGGTGGCAAGACCTACGCCGAACTGGACCGTGAGGATCCCCTGCGGCAAACCGCGATGACCGCCTCGTTCCTGCGGGCTTCGCTGTTCACCTCCGTGGTGGCCTACGGTGTCGCCGCGATGGCGATCGGTCTCGG
>JAKOZM010000416.1 GCA_029779995.1 Actinomycetes bacterium | reverse complement strand
AGGAAGCGCTACAGCGCGGATTTCAAGGCCAAGGTAGCACTGGAGGCGATCCGGGGTGACCTGACCTTGGCGGAGCTGGCCGCCAAGCATGGCGTTCACCATACGATGATCGCGGCCTGGAAACGGCAGGCCATCGACGGGATGGCGAGCACCTTCTCCGGGGCCGGTGATGCGGCCAAGGCGGTCAGCGAGGGCGAGGTGGAGAAACTGCACGCCAAGATCGGGCAACTGGTCGTGGAGCGGGATTTTTTAGCGAAAGCCTTCGGTCGATGAGCGTGGACCGGAGGCGGGCGATGGTCGAACCTGCTCACCACCGCCTGTCGATCTCGACGCAGTGCCGCCTGCTGCGGATCAGTCGTTCGTCCTATTACTACACCCCGGTGCCGGAAACGGACGAGACGCTGGCGCTGATGACGGTGATCGACGCGACCTTCATGGAGTGCCCGTGGTATGGCAGCCGCCAGATGGCGCGGCACCTGCGGCGTGCCGGACAGGAGGTCGGTCGCCGTCGGGCGCGACGACTGATGGCGAAGATGGGCCTGACGCCGATCTACCAGCGGCCACGCACGAGCGATCCGCACCCGCAGCACCGGGTCTATCCGTATCTGCTGCGCAAGCTGGCGATCGACCGGCCCAATCACGTGTGGTGCGCCGACGTGACGTACATCCCCATGCGCCGTGGCTTCCTCTATCTGGTGGCGATCATGGACTGGGCGACCCGCAAGGTGCTGGCCTGGCGGCTGTCGAACACGATGGATGCCGGCTTCTGCGTCGCGGCGCTGGAGGAGGCGCTGGCCCGGTTCGGTAAGCCGGAAATCTTCAACACGGACCAAGGCAGCCAGTTTACCAGCTACGCCTTCACCAGCGTGCTGCGCGACGCCGAAGTCCGCATCAGCATGGATGGCAGAGGCCGGTGGATGGACAATGTCTTCATCGAGCGGCTCTGGCGCTCCCTGAAGTACGAGTGCGTCTATCTCCACGCCTTCGAGACCGGATCGGAGCTGCGGGCTGGTCTTGGCCGGTGGATCACCTATTACAACACCCAGCGTCCGCACTCGGGCCTGGCCGGGCGAACCCCGGTGGAGGCCT
>JAKOZM010000410.1 GCA_029779995.1 Actinomycetes bacterium | reverse complement strand
CTCGACTCCGGCCAGGATGAGCCCGGTCATGGCGCCGGGCAGGGCGATCAGGCCGACGACCTTGGTGGAGTCGATCGCCGGGAGCAGCGCGGTACGGACAGCACCTTGCAGATGGGGGCGGAACGCCTCGTCGGCGGTGAGTCCCAGGGCCAGGCGCGCCTCGATATCTGCGCGCTGCTGCTGCGCGATGGTGGCCACGTGTCGCATCGTGAGGTTGGTGGCAGTCATCGCGCCGCTGACCACCATGCCGCCCACCGGGACCACCACTGACGGCACGGGTTCGATGACTCCCACGGTCAGCAGCACGCCGAGCGTGGTGGCCGCGCCGACACCGATGGCGATGAGCGCCGTGAAGTGCGCTCTGGGCAACTCCCGGGAGCGCCCGGCGGCGACGAACCCAGCCACCACCACCATTCCTGAGACCCACGCCAGCGCCCCCAGCAGGCCCGCCTTGGTGAACAGCAACGTGAGCAGGGCGCCGACGATGAGCAGTTGCACGAAGGCCCTCACGGAGGCCACTAGCAGCTCCCGCGTCAGCCGCAGCCGTGCCCAGCCCGCTACCAGCACCGCGATCACGACCAGGAGAACCGAGGCCCCCACGCCGAGCCAGTCGGGCACGTTAACCGCGGTGTTCATCCCAGGTACCGAACCTCGTGCGGCGATCCCCGCTCGACGAGGCGACCATGGTCGAGCACGACCACCGCGTCCGCCAGATCCAGCACCCGCTCCAGGTCGTGGCTGACCAGTACGACGGTCAGGCCGTCGGCCACCAGCGATTCGATGACAGCGTCCACCGCGAGCGCCGACACCTCATCCAAGGCGCTCGTGGGCTCGTCGAGGAGCAGAACCTCGGGAAGCACGGCCAGCGACCGCGCCAGCGCCACACGTTGTGCCTCACCACCGGACAGCGTTGCCGCCGCCCGTTCCATGCTGACCTCCGCTAGTGCCACTCGCTGCAACAGCCGGAGCACATCGGTGTCGGTGAGTTCGGGCCGGCCGAACCGCACCTCCTCGCCCACGGTGGCAGTGAGCATGGTGGCGTGCTGGGCCACCAGCCCGACGCGACGTCGCAGGTCGTGCACATCGAATGACGTCAGTGGCCGCCCGTCGAGCTGGATGCTGCCTGACGTGGGCTCCTCGAACCGGTTCAACAGGCGCAGCAGCGTTGACTTGCCGGCGCCGCTGGGCCCGACGATGGCGGTAGTGGCGCCTCGATGGATGTGATCGCTGATGCCGTCCAGCACCCGGGTCCCCGCGCGTTCCACTGTGACCCCGTCGAGGATGAAGGCCGCATCTGACACCACGTCAGTGTCTCAGGGCCACCCAGTGCTCCGACGGGTCCCAGGGATAACCGCGCGCGACCGGGGCAGATGCAGTTTGACTCGGGAGGTAGCGATGACCCACGACAACACCGAGGACCGGAGCGGTCCTCACTGCAGCCCGCCCGAGGATGTGCAGTCGGACGAGGTCGATGAGGCCAGTCAGGAATCCTTCCCATCTAGTGATCCGCCGGCCACCTGGGCTGGGTCAGACGACATCTGATCAACCTCACGACCTTCGAAAGTCGCGTTCCTCGGCATTTCGACACATCCGTTCAGGTTGTTTCGTACGCGCGCGCCCCATACCGCTCCTCGCCGGGTCTACGCTGTCAGGCGAAGCCAACGGAAGGCGGGGCCATGAGTCCGCGGTGGGTCACTGTTCTGGTCACGGGGGCTCTGGCCCTCTCGACGCTGTCCGTCTCTTCAGCGGCTGTGGCCGCTGACCAAGGGCCGCAGCCCGAAGTCAGCACCGTCGAACCGCTCGGCATCTCGGCGCCATTGAGCAGCTTCGCGCCCCCGATGCAGCTGGCGCCCATGAACCCCCGCCCGGCACCTGCTGTGCGCAAGAAGAGTCCGGGCGATCGCCTGCAGCAGATCATCGCCAATGGTCCCGGACCCGCCATCAGTCCGGACGCACCCCTGCCCGGCCTCGATATGCCGGGTGTGCTCAGCCAGTGGGAGGGAATCAACAATCTCAACGGTGTGTACCCACCGGACACCGTCGGTGACGTCGGGCCTAATCACTACGTGCAGATGGTCAACCTGTCCATTCAGATCTTCACCAAGGACGGGAACTCCGTCTTCGGCCCGGTCGACGCGAACACTCTCTGGGCCGGTACGAGCAGTGCCTGCGCAACCACCAACAACGGCGACCCCATCGTTCTCTACGACCAGTTGGCCCAACGCTGGCTGATATCGCAGTTCTCTCTCCCGAATGGGCGCAGCGCCCCGTTCTACGAGTGTGTCGCCATCTCGACCAGTTCCGATCCGACCGGGACGTATCAGCGTTACGCGTTCGAGTATCCGGACCTCCCCGACTACCCGAAGATCGGAGTCTGGCCGGACGCCTATCTCACCTCGTACAACATGTTCGCGGCCCAGACGTTTGCTTTCGCCGGGCAGAAGTTGTGCGCGTGGGATCGTGCGGCGATGCTGGCGGGTGTTGCCGTGACGGAGGTCTGCTACACCCTCGCGGAGCAGTTCGGCATGTTGCCGGCTGACGTCGACGGCTCGGCGCCACCCCCGGTGGGGTCGCCGGGCTACTTCCTTGGCCTGCACTGGGCAGACAACGACAAGTTGGCGATGTTCAAGATGAAGCCCAATTTCAGCAATCCGGCGAGCAGCACTCTCAGCGACCCGATCTCGGTGCCGGTGGATCCATTCACCTACGCGTGTCCCGCAGAGCTATGCATCCCGCAGCCCGGGACCGACCAGAGACTCGACGCGCTCGGGGACCGCATGATGTACCGGCTTGCCTACCGCAACTTCGGTGACCACGAGTCCCTGGTCACCAACAACACCGTCGCGATGGACGGGACGCTGGGGCCGACGGCCCAGACCGGCATTCAGTTCTTCGAATTGCGGGACCCGTCAGCAGCGACGCCGACTGTCCACCAGCAGGGGGTTTCGGCAGACGTCGACGGAATCACCTACCGCTGGATGGGATCGGTGGCCATGGACCGTTCCGGCAACATGGCGCTGGGCTACAGCACCGTCAAGGCGGCTGGGGCCGACGGCTATCCGTCTATCCGGTACACGGGACGGCGCAACACTGACCCGCTGAACCAGATGCCACAGGCAGAATCGACGATCATCAGTGGTTCTGGGTTCCAAGAGGGAGAAGCTGGCCGCTGGGGTGATTACTCGTCGATGAATGTCGATCCGCTCGATGACTGCACCTTCTGGTACACCACCGAGTACGTGCAGACCACCGGGCTAGCCAACTGGCAGACGCGCATCGCCAGTTTCAGGTATCCGAGTTGCGGTCAGGAGCCAGCAGCACCGACCGCAGTAGCCGCTACCCGGGGCAATGCCTCCGCCGCGGTGACATTCCCCGCGAGTACCGCACCGGTCGGCTACCCGGTTCAGAAGTACACCGTGACAGCCACGCCCGGCGGTGGCACGTGCACCACCCAGGTCGGTGCCGATACCAATCCACTGACCTGTGTCGTGCCTGGTCTGACCAACGGTCAGCCCTACACCTTCACAGTGGTGGCGAGCAATGAGGCGGGCAACAGTCCCGTGAGTCCGGCTTCGCAGCCCGTCGTTCCAGCCACGACGCCCTCGGCGCCAACGGGGGTGTCTGCAGTGCTCAGTTCCCAGGCGAACTCCGTGGATGTCACGTAGCTAGCTCCGGGCGATGGCGGATCAGCGATCACCGGGTACACCGTTACGGCCTCGCCGGGCGGTGCCACCTGCACCACGTCGGGGCTTGGCTGCACCGTGGCCGGGCTTACCCCGGGTGGCACCTACACCTTCGCGGTGGTGGCGGCCAATGCCGTGGGGACGGGTGCGCCAGGTGTATCCGCTCCGGTCTCGCTGGCCAAGGTCTCGCAGACGGCGTCGGTGAAACTCCCGAAGAAGATCGCCTACAAGGGCAAGACAACGCTGCTCAAGAGCACCGTCGTGACCAGTGCGGGAAACAAGGCAGCGGTCAAGGTCGTCGTGAGGCCCAAGGGTAAGAAGTACGCGAAGGTATCCAAGCAGAAGAGTGGGAAGGTCGTCATACAGACGAAGGGCAAACGGAAACTGATGGTCGTACTCACGTTGTCGGCCCCAGCCACCGCGCAGGCAAACGCGTACGTCTCCGTGAAGCAGTGGACGGTGAAGCCCAAGAAGAAGAAGTAGCAGTCGGGACTGTTGCACAGGGCCAGATTAATGCTTGCATATATCGAACATGTGTTCTACAATGAAGTGTGATCGACAGTGTGACACCCACGGAACCGGACCTGGCCGGGCTGTGCGCGCGTTTTGAGAGCCTCGACGACCAGGACATCACCGACGCGCTGCAGGCCCGGGTGCGTGCCCGCCGGCGCGCCGAGGCCGAGGACGCGGCGTTCATGCGGGTACTGCACAGCCGGATCATCGACGCCAACCGCGGCTACGTGAACGGGGCGACCGCCGAGATCGGGCTGATGCTGGGGATCTCGGGCAGGTCAGCCGAATACCTGGTCGAGACCGGTTATGAGCTCACCGCCCGGCCCCTGGTGTGGCAGGCGCTGCACGACGGGCTGATCGACACCGCGAAAGCCCGCAAGATCGTGGCGCTGCTCGATGACGTCCCCGACCCCCAACGCAGCGACCTGGAGAAGATCGCCATCGGGTACGCCACCGATCACACCCCCGCCCAGCTGCACCGCCGCCTGATCCGGATGACCTGCGACGAGGACCCCGATGAGAAACAACGCCAGGACGCCCTGACCCGCCGCCACGTCAGCCTGATCCTGGCCGGGCACGGCATGGCCTACGTCAGCGTGTACACCAGCTTGGAAACGGCGCAGGCGTTCATGCAGGGCATCGATGACCTGGCCGACCGCCCGGCCTGCGCCGACCCCTACCAGCAGGGCGAGGCGCGCAGCCTCGACCAGCGCCGCGCCGATGCCCTGACCGGGTTCATCAACGACCACAGTTTCTGGGACGTCACCGTGCAGGTCCAGATCCCCGCCGACATGCTCATGGGAGTCGAAACCAAAGGCGCCGACCTCAACGGGTCGCCGTGCACCCGCCGGTTGGCCCTGCAACTGGCCTGGTCCCCGGATGCCCGCTGGACCCGGCTGGTCACCGACCCGCTGACCGGGGTCCTGATGGACACCGGCACCCACAAATACGAGATCCCCGCCAAGGTGCGCACAGCCGTGCGCCTGCGAGACCGGCTGTGCCGGTTCCCGGGCTGCACCCGCCTCGCCGAATTCACCGACACCGACCACGTCATCCCCCACCGTGAGAACGGCCTGACCCACACCGACGGTCTGGTCTGCTTGTGCCGCCACCACCACCGCATAAAAACCTTCGAAAACTGGCGGCTGAGCACCACCGACACCTACGCCCACAGCATCACCTGGCGCGGACCTCTCGGCACCACCGCCACCACCCGACCCCACGACTACAGACCCAGCACCCAACACCACCCCCGCCGCGGCCGCATCCCCCAGCGCGACTAACCGCCCGCGATCCGATCAGACATCGTCGCCACTTCCAGGATTCGCTGTTCGAGTGCATGCGTTGACCAATGCCATCGTCGCGTCCAGATAGCGCAGATGCGGACCCGGGACGCCGGCATGCCCAGACCAAACTCGTCCTGCGCACCAAGGTTGGCCAGGATCGCCCCAGAGTTGCGCAGGTCATCCACCAGGGGGGTCAAGGCACCGGCCAACCCGGTTGCAGTGACGACACACCACGCACTGGCCACGGCCGCTCGGACACCGTCCTGGTCGGAGGCCTCGATGAAGTCGGCTCCGGTGGGTGAATGGTTGGCAACGTCACGGTCGATCACTATGACCTTGGCGCCTGCGCCCATCACCTGAGCAGCCGCGCCGCTGCCCACCTTGCCGCACCCGAAGATGACGATCGAACGGTCCATTAGGGGTCCTTCGGAATCTAGGGGGGAGTCAGTGTTGGGAGGAGGTTCCAGTTGACGCCTCCGGCGTCGAGTAGGACTCGGATTCGGTAGTTGCCGAAGGTGCGGAATCCGAAGCCGACGCGTTTGGTGGCTTTGATGAGGTTGTTCTGTCCTTCGGTGGGTCCGTTGCTGGCTCTGGTGGTGTGCCAGGCCAGGATCTCGGCGC
>JAKOZM010000407.1 GCA_029779995.1 Actinomycetes bacterium | reverse complement strand
TGAGCTCCGACGGGGATGTCCTTGCTGCCGGGGTGAGCCACACCGGCGCCCTGCGCGCGACTCCACTGGGCCAGGGCCGTGGACGTACGGGCGCCCGTCGCACCGAATGCATCGTCGGCCAGGCGCAGGCACTGGTTGGAATAGCCGCCGACGCCGGAACGGGCCCACGACACCAGTCGGGCCGCGGCCTCCTTGGACGTGTAGGTGGTGCCGAAGGTCCGGATGCCGTTGGCTCTGGCCGCTCGTTCGGCGGCCCGGACGCGGTCCTGCTTGGCCCACTGCGCAGCAGACGCGAAGTCGGTGTCACCGGCCACCTGCAATCGGGGGGCGGCGGTGGCTGCGGCGGCCGAGGGGGCCGTCAGCGGCAGAACGGGTTCATCGGGGGTCACGGCAGCGACACTCGTGGCCATCAAGGGCACGGCGACTGCACCCGCGATCAGCGATACGGTGCTGCGCTTCACGGTGATCAACTCCTGTAGTCGTTTCGGTCTCCCGCAGAGTGGTGATGCCCGCACCACTGCACGGCCAAGCGTGAAATGAATCACCTGATCGTCAATAGGTTCTGACGACTGCAGCAGACACGGCGAAGGACCCGGTGCCCCTCAACACCGAGCCCTTCGCCAGCTCTATGGGTGGCTTAGCCGTAGTACGGTTCGGCCCAGCCCAGGTAGGGTCCCCAGCCATTCATCCGGGTCCAGTCGATCTTCTTCACAGCGCCGCCGGGCATGTTCGTCACGGCCTTGCCGTTGCCGACGTACGTGGCGATGTGCCCAGCCGGGTTGGAGGTCCTCCAGAACATCTGAGCACCGACAGGTGGTTTGCGGTCACCCGGATGGGCGTAGCCGTGGTTCTTGGCCCGTTTCCACTGCGACAGCGCAGTACCCGTGCGCGCACCCTTGGGCTGGTATGCGTTGTCGGCCAGCCGTAGGCAGCCATTGTGGTACCCGCTGACGCCCTTCTGCGCCCAATTCTCGAGACGGTCGGCCGCCCGGGTCGGGCTGTACGTGGTGCCCCTGGTGCGCATGGCGACTGAACCCATGGCCTTCGTCTTCGCGGACTTCGACTTCTTGGCCGGCTTCGCCTTCTTCGGCGAGGCGGCTGCCGCGGTCGTCTCGGAGGGGACGAGCGCACTGGCCGGAGCGGCGGCGAAGCCCGTCAATAGCACTGGGGCGGCCAGGGCAAGGGCAAGCGGGGTTCTGTAACGCATGACGGGGTTTCAACTCCTGAGGGGGGAATCTCTGACACCCCTGTCATGCCCGTCTCACATGTGGATCAAGCGTGACTCGCCTCACGCCGCAGAGGTGACCCACCTCACCCAAGTTCGAGTGTCGTCACCCCGAACACCCGCGACCAGTCAGTGCGGGGCGGTGTCCCGGTATACATCCGGGCGCACGTGAACACCTCAGTGCCGCCGAGACTCTGCGCCCAGCGCATCGCCGCGGCGTTGCTGTCGGGGACGTCGAGGAAGAGCTCGGTGCCCGGCGGGACGTGCGCGAACAGGCCGGTCAGCAGCGCCTGGGCGGCTGGCACGTCGTGGGCGAACAGGGGTCCGATCCGGTAGCCCGTCTGGCACGGCCGCATCACCGCGTAACCCTGCAGAGTGTCGCGCACATATGCCAGCGCGACATGGTCCGGGTGCGCCAGCCAACCGGTCAGGAACGTCGGCCGGGGCACACCGAAACACTGACTGTCCCACTCCGCGATGTTTCCGACCGGCGCGGTGATCCGTCGCACCGACGCAGGACGTTGCGCCGCCGTACTGATCAGGCGCATCCGGCGGTCGTCGTGGGAGCTGCGGAACCCGGTGAGCCGGTAGCGGTCCTCCATGTCCTTGACCCCGTCCAGGGCCATGGGGGCGCCTGGGTCGAGGCGTTCGGGGAGCGCTGTGAGCATGTGATCCCACAGGGCTTTGCCATAGCCGCGCCCGCGGAATTCCGGCCGGACGATGAACAACCCCACAAATCCCATCCGGCCGCCGTACGACACGATCGATCCGGATCCCACCAACTGCCCGTCGACCTCCACCCCGACGAACGCGCCCGGGTCGGTGTTCCAGAACACCTCGGCGTCGTCGCCGGGATTCCACCCCTCGGCGGCCGCCCACTGCAGGACGGTTTCGATCTCGGCACGAACCAGGGAACGTATCCTCACGGAGTGGCAGCGTACGCCTTCTGCTGGGCACGTACGACATCGACCAGGTTGCCCAGGGGCAGGTTGATGTCCAGCAGGTGCAGTCCCCAGCCCGGCGAGGGGGCCGGCTTGAGCTTCATGGACTTCCCGATGGGTTTGGCCCGCAGCACATGGGCGCCATTGCTCTTCACGCACTGCACGCTGTAGCGGTCTTTGGGCCGCAGCCATGCGGTCTTCGCCGTCGGGACCTTGCCGCTGTAAATGGTCGAGGCGATGAAGCCCATTGCCCCGGGGGCGGGCTTCCCCCTCACATACGACACCGCCTTGGAACGCTTGTTGCCGGTCAGATCGGCCGGGTTGGTGCAGGCCGCCTCGAAGCCGGCTCCGAGACTGGTGCGCCCGAACAGAGTGCTGTCCGGAACCTTGGACCCAAAGGTCGCGAACGTGACGATGCAGTTGACCTGACCCCCACGTGTACACACGGGGATGTTCTCGAAATCGCCACCGACGGCTTGGCCTACGGGAACAGCCACGGTGCTGCCGGTGATCAACGCGGACACCATCTGCGAACGCAGTTGGGCGTCCGGCTCGATGACCTCCTTCATGAGGCGCTTGAGCATGCCAGAACCCTGCGAGTGCCCGATCAGGGTGAACGGTCGCCCGGGGTTGGCGGCGCGGTACTCCTCGAAGGCAGCCCGCACATCGGCGAAGGCGTTGTCGCGGTCCTGCTGGGTCGCACTGCCCGAGAGGAGCGCGGACAGGGTGATCTGGCGGTACATGGGCGCGTAGACCTTGCACACCTCGCTGAAGCGCGCGGCCTGATACTGCGCGATGGAGATCTCTTCGGGGTCGATCGCGAGATTGGACACGGTCGTCGGCTGCCCACTGACCGTCGGATAGACGTAGAAGCAGTCGAACGCTGGGTCCGTGGCCGCTTTGCCCGTCACCACCTTGGCGGGTTTGCCAAAGGTCCGCACTGTGGTCTTCAGCGACCCCTCACACGGATTGGGGCTGGCACCGGGTCGGCACAGCCACACCGTGTCGGCGTGGCTGACCGCTGGGGCGGCCAACAGCGCGGTGGACATGATCACAGGTGCGAGCGCGAGGCGCAATGGGCGCATAGGAGGAAATCTATCCCGCCGCATCTTTGCGCGCACCACCATCACGGAACACCACGGTCTGGTCCCTGCCCTGCCGTTTCGCCTGGTACAGGGCCTGGTCCGCGTGCCGCATGGCCTGATCCGGATCCGAGCCCGGTGGCACGACCACGGCTCCGATGCTCACCGACGGCTCGATCGCGGCCGCTGTGGTGGGGATCGGCGCCCGCACCGCGGCATGCAAGAGCCCCGCGAACCGTTCCACGTCATCGATTGAGTGGACCGCAGGCAGGACCACGACGAACTCGTCGCCACCGAACCGGGCCACCACATCTGCGCCGCGCAGTTGGTCCCGGATGCGCCGGGCCACGGTGACGATCACCTCGTCGCCCATGGCATGCCCGTAGGTGTCGTTGATCGGCTTGAGACCGTCGAGGTCGATGAACAGGATGCCGGTGTTCTCCCCCGTCCGTGGCATCTGAGCCAGGATGCCGGCGACACGCACGACGAGTTCCCGGCGGTTCAACAGTTCGGTCAGGGAGTCATGGGTGGCCAGGAAACTCAACTGGTCGCGGGCCCGCCGGGCCTCGGTCACGTCGGCGAACTGGGACACAAATCCTGAGGGCCGTCCGACAGAGTCACGCAACAGGCCGATGGATTGCTCAACGAGCACCCGTCGCCCAGAGGCGTGGATCATCTCGTGGTCGCCGGTGACCGACGGCGACTGGCCCACGAGGAGCTTTTCGCGCAGTGCCTGGTCGATGCCGTCGCCGACCGGGTCGAGGACGTCCCGCAGACCGTGGCGCAGCAGCCACTCCTGGGAACGTCCCAGCAGATCACTCAACGCCGGATTGACTTGCAGGAATTGTCGGTTGCGGCCTACCACCGCCATACCGGTGGGTGCACTCTGCATCGCGGTTCGGAACCGCTGTTCGCTGCGGCGCAGCGCCTCTTCGGCCTGCTTCTTCGCGGCGATGTCGCGCAGACGCCCCACCCTGCCGACCATCTGCTCATCGTCGTTGAACACCGGCCGGGAGGTGATGTCGACCCATTGGTAGGAGCCGTCGGCACTGAGGACCCGGCCCTCGAACTCCAGCCGCTCGGTGTTGGCGGGGTCGGATGCCACCTCCGGGATGTCCTGCGGCCAGATGAAACTGAGCACCGGCTCCCCGAGCACCTCAGCGGGACGCCATCCGAGCACCTCCTTGACGGACGGCGAGATCCACAGCACGCGGCCCGACCGGCTGGCCCGGAAGACGACGTCAAGGGAGTTCTCCGCGATCAGCCGGAAGTGTTCCTCGCTGGTCGCCAAGGCCTCGCGAGCGGTCACGGATTCCGTGATGTCGACGATCTGCGACAGGTAGTACATCACCTCACCGTCGGCGTTACGCACGCAACTGACGGCCAGGTCGGCCCAGATGACCGCCCCGTCCGGGGTGACATATCGCTTGTCGAGCCGGTAGCTGTCGCGCTCGCCACGCAGGATCCCATCGGCCAGGTCCTGATCATCGCCCAGGTCGTCCGGGTGGGTGAGCTCCTGCCAGGTGCAGTTGAGCAGTTGCTCCTCGGTCCGCTCCAAGATCACGGTCATCGCCGCATTGACCCGCAGGTAGCGCCCGGAGGCGGCGACGATGGCCATGCCGATGGCGGAGTCGTCCATCGCCCGGCGGAATCGCTGCTCGGACTCCATGAGTGCCGCCTCGGCATCCTTGCTGTCCTGGATGTCGCGCACGGCATCCACGCCGCCGATCAGTCTGCCCTTGTCGTCGCTGATGGCCTTGCCCAGCACGCTCATCCACCGGAACTGCCCATCTGCGCCAACGAGGCGCACCTCCACCCGGCCCTGACGCATCCCGGCGGTCAGCACCTGCTCTTGTGCCGCCACTGCTGATGCGAAGTCGTCAGGGTGGATGAAGTCCGAGAAGCGCCGGCCGATCATTTGTTCAGGCGCCCACCCGAGCACCCACTGCACCGACGGACTGGCCCATTCGATCTGCCCGTTCGTGCCGCTCTGGAACACCATCTCCGACGCGTTCTCGGCGACCAGGCGGTAGCGCTCCTTGGCTTCGGCGATCGTCTGGGCGGCGGTGACGCGGTCGGTGACGTCGCGGTAGGTGATGCTGACCGCTTCCCCCAACGGGACGGCCCGGATGTCGTACTGGCGCCGGTGGCCGTTGGGCAGGACCAACGCGACGGCATCCAGCACGACCGGCTCGCCGGTGATCAGGACATGGCGGCACCACGCGAAGATCACCTCCACCGCCTCGCCGTACGTGGTCTGCAGCAGCCGTCGGTTCTCCAGGGCAGCCCTGCTCAGGCGCAGATACCGGCAGCTCGCATCGTTCACACGCACGAAGACCACGTCGATGATCCGCCCGGTAGCGTCCCGGACAGCCTCGAAGACGTTCAACGGGTCCAAGAGGGACTCCACGATCGAGCGCATCTCACGTTCCGCGTGCGCCACCGCCCGACCCTCCTCGTACCGGCGGGTCACGTCCCACCAGGTGAGGCCCAAGCCGTCCCCCCGGCGGGCCACACTGATGTCGTAATAGGCGGGGGTGTCGCCGGGCTCGACCGCGGGATACTCGTAGTCGAGCTTCAACAGATGCTCGCCGGTCTGCACCACGTGCACGAGGTCGGGGAACAGATCCGCTTCGCCGGTCAGGGGGGACAGTCCGAGCAGGGTCGACTGCAACAGCGTCTCCCGGGACAGCTCGTAGTCGGCCACCGCGGCCTCATTCACGGCGACGAAGGCGAAGTCGACGATGCCCCCCGCCTCGTCACGGACACTGGTCAGCACCGCGTAGGGATTGTGGAAGGTCTCGATGTCGACCAGCATCGGGTCCGGAGTCCCGGAGCCGCTGTCACCTGCCATCGTCGTCGATCACCACCTGCACCTCGATGAGTCCAAGGTACGCAACGATGTCGGGCCTTTTCTCGTTCGTCCTTGCAGGATTCAGGTAAGGCTTTGTAGGAGTCTGGTCAAGATCGGTCGCTGTCCACTGACGATCTTCATGGCGGCCTCAGCCATGGTGAACCACTGCGCATCGTCGGTCTCCGGGAATTGCGTCAACTGGCCCGACCCGGGGGGCCATTGCATCTCGAACAGGTTGCTGGACACGAACGCCAGATCCGCCTGCGTCTGCACGGCGTAGGTCAGCACCCGCTTACCGCTTGGCATCCGGGTCTCCCCCAGGTCCCACCGCTCGCCGGGCGGCGCAGGAATCCCGACTTCTTCGTGGAACTCACGCTGGGCAACCTCCCACGGATCCTCCGTGGCCGGGTCATACTCACCTTTTGCAACCGACCAGGCACCGTCGTCCTTGTGCGCCCAATACGGTCCGGCCATGTGCACGAGGAAGACCTCCAGCGAAGTTCCCTGCCCCTCACGCACCGGCAGCAGGCCGGCGCTGAACCGCATCACTGCACCGGCACTTTCTCCACCTGGTACGCGCGCTCCACGAGCGTGAGGCCAAGCCGCCCGTACAGTCGGGAGGCGGCGCTGTCCGGCTCGGAGAGGATCACCCACTGATCGACGCCCCGCTGCTGCGCCCACCTGCCCGCGCAGGCCAACAGCCAGGAGGCCAGGCCCTGACCCCTGTGGTCGGGAACCGTGCTCACGCTCTGGTACCGGGCGATCGATCCGCACACCACGATCCCGAGGTCGGCCACCAGCCGGTCATCGAGGAAGGCACCGACGAAGCACGCGTCGCCGGTTGTGGTCATGCGTTCACGCGCCTGGATCCGGCGCCAGGCGAAGTCGGTATATGAGCTGGGCATATCGGCCACCTCGTTGCGCCAGGCCTGCCGCCAGTCGTCGCCGCGCAGGGGTGCCAGCCGGTAGCCGTCCACCGGGACTGCCTGGGGGCAGCTGCGAGTGCTGCGCACCTCATTGACCTCCACGGACGCCCACTGTCCGGCCGGCGGCTCCCCGAGCAGCCCGATCGCTTCATAGTCCGCCGCGGGAAACGCTTGATGGAACGCGGCCTGAGCTGCGGCAGCCGGCACGTCGGCACCCACCAGCACAAAGTTGCCCCAGTAGTACTGCGGATTCTGCGGGGTGCGCACGACGGTGATCCCTTCGCGCTGGGCGACCTGCGAACCGCTCCGACGAGCCACTTCGAGGTCCGTCCACCATCCCAAAGGCATTTGCACATCGATGACCTTACCTGCCGTGGACAGGAGCCGAATTCCGCGATAGGTCTGGACTCATGGCCACCACACGACATGCACACACGAACTGGAACGGCAACCTCCTCGAGGGCGAGGGCAGGGTCACTCTGGACTCCTCGAGCATCGGCAGTTTCGATGTGTCCTGGCCCGCCCGCGCCGAGGAACCCCACGGCGTGACGAGTCCCGAAGAATTGATCGCGGCTGCGCATTCCGCCTGCTACTCGATGGCACTGTCGAACGGCCTGGCCAAGGGTGGCACCCCGCCGGTTTCCCTGGAGACGCACGCCGAAGTCGACTTCCAGCCGGGCACCGGGATCACCGGCATCCGGCTCACGGTCCGTGGGGATGTTCCCGGCTTGAGCGCCGAGGCCTTCGCCGCAGCGGCGCAAGACGCCAAGGTCAACTGTCCTGTGAGTCAAGCCCTGCAGGCGGTCCCGATCACGCTCACGATCGAAGCCTGAGGCCTCACAGACCACCCCAGCCCATCTGCATGGATTGCCGAGCATCCCGAGCCGCGGCGGTCGTCCTCGCCAGCAGCTCCTGCGTGCTGGCGGCTTGCAGCAAGGCAACCTGATCCAGGGTTCCCACGGGGGTCAGCGCGCTGAGTTGCCAGCACGCCTGCACGGGATCCGCTGACAGTTCCACATCCGCAGGCCACGCCGAGCCGAACTCGGCGCTGGCCGCGAGTGCCCTGCGGACTTCGACCTCGGTCGCCTCGCGGGCGGGTGTCAGCGTGTCATCCCAGACCAGATCCGGCAGGAACTCCACGTCTGCTCGGGGGTACGGATCCTCGGGCAGCCATTCGCGGACCTGAAAGCGGCGCCCGCCGCGGGCCACCAGGGCGACGAAACCCTCGCGGGCGTCCACCTCGAGCACCTCGGCCATCGTGCCGACCGCGAACCGATGGTCACCGCCGCCGACCTCATGGCCGCGCTCGATGAGCACCACCCCGAACTCCGGCGCCGGACTCTCGAGCAGTTGCCCGAGCATCTGCAGGTAGCGCGGTTCGAAGAGCCGCAAGGCCAGGGGCATGTGCGGGAAGAGCACCGAACCCAGCGGGAACATGGGC
>JAKOZM010000404.1 GCA_029779995.1 Actinomycetes bacterium | reverse complement strand
TCGATGAGTTCGGCGATCAGGTGGAGGCGGACTTGGAGCGGTACTATCGGCGTGACCTAGTCGACTTCTATCGCGGCCGGATGTCGATCCGGAAACTGTGCGTGCTGGTGTCTGAGCTGCCGTGTGAGTCACGGACGCGGCGCTCTGTAGACGGCGTGGACCCGTGGACCCGCACCGACTATCTGCTGTCGGATCTGTGGGTGCTGGCTGCTCGCCAACTCACCCCGGATGCGCCGAAGCGTCATCCGTGGCGCGAGGAAGAGGCCCAGCGGCAGGACCGGCCCCGGCAGGATGCGCGGCGGGCGAAGCTCGAAGCAGCCGCTCACCGCCGCCGGGCATCCCGTCAGCCGGCGGTGTGACCCCAGTGCGCCGACGCTGCTGCGCCATTCTGCAAGCTTTCCCATCCCGCGACCGTACCCGGCCCGCTGCGTGGCCGTAGTCGATCATCCGATCTACCCGAAAGGGGTGTGCGTTGGCCGAAAACGCCGGTTTCGCGACTCTCCAGATCATCCCCTCGCTGAAGGGGATCGAGGGGTCACTGTCGGGGGCTCTTGGTGGTGTCGAGGCTGCGGGCAAGAAGGCTGGCGACTCGATCGGCAAGGGCATGGTCGACGGGATCGACGCGAACAAAGCGGCCGTCGCCAAAGCGGCTGAGCAGGTCGCGAAGGTACGGGACAAGGAAGCCGATGCCGCCGACAAGGTGAAGGTTGCTGAGGCTCAGCTTCAGACGCTGCGGGATCGTGGCATCACCGACGCAGGGCGGCTCGCCGGCGCCGAGGCGAAGGTCGAGAAGGCCAAGCGTGATCATGCGCGTGCGTCGAAGGCCACCAAGGACGCCGTCACGGCGGAGGAGAAGGCGCAGGCCAAGCTCGCCGAGGCTGAGAAGAAGGTCGAGAAGGCCACCGACGGGGCGACGTCGTCGGGTGGCCGATTCTCGCGCATGATGCGGTCGATGAAGACCGACGTCAACGCGACCGGCGAGGCGGCGGAGAAGGTCAAGGGCAAGTTCTCCTTGCTCGGGTCCACCATCACCAAGGGTCTCGGTTTCGGTGCGGGGCTTGGTATCGCGGGCATCGGCAAGACGCTTCTCGACACTGGTGAGACTTTCGCCCAGGTCAACAAGACACTGAGCTTCGCGACGGGCGCGACGGGCGATGAGCTCGACAAGCTGAATGAGTCGGTGAAGAACATCGGCAAGTCGTCCCCGAAGGCGCTGACCGATATCGCTACCGCGATGGGTGAGGTTGCGAAGGCTACTCAGCTCACCGGGGAACCGCTCGAAGATGTCACCAAGCGGATGATCAAGCTCGACACGATGGGCGTGCAGGCCGATATCGGGTCTCTCACGCAGGCGATGCGCGCTTTCGGAACACCCGCTACGGGCATGGCTGATCAACTCGACACCCTGTACCGCGTGTCGCGTGACTCGGGCATGGGAATCCAGGAGCTGTCTGACCTCGTCAACAAGGGCGCCCCGCAGTTTCAACAGTTCGGCCTGACCATGGACCAGACCGCATCGCTGATGGGGAGCCTGTACCAGTCGGGACTCCGCGGCGAGCAGGTCACCACCGGCCTGAACAAGGCGATGATCGGACTCGCCAAGGGCGGCGGGGATGCAAAGCAGGGACTCAAGGATGCGCTGACCGAGATCCAGGCACTGATCAAGTCGGGCAACACGTCTGAGGCCACGACGATGGCCGGGAAGCTGTTCGGCACGAAGTCGGCCGGCCAGTTCATCCAGGCGCTCAAGTCGGGCAAGCTGAATGTCGATCTAATGACGGCTGCGATCGACAAGCAGAAGGACGGCATCCTCGACACCGGCGGCGGCATTGTGACGATGTCCGGTGCCTGGAACATGTTGAAGAACAACGTGATGATCCAGATGGAGCCGATTGCGTCGAAGATCTTCACGAAGATGACCGAAGCGATTCTGTGGATGCGGACCGAGGGTGTCGGTATCTTGCAGGATTTGGGGTCGACACTGGCACCGCTGAAACCTGTTGCAGTGGCGCTCGGGGATGCGTTCAAGGGCATCGGTGCGGCGTTGGGCGCTTTCGGTGGGTGGCTCGGCAAGAACCTGCCGCTCGTGCGTGATCTGGCTGTCGCGACGGGTGCTCTGGTGTTGGTGTGGCAGGCGTTCGTGCTCCAGCAGAAGATCGCGGCGGCGGGCGGGTTCCTGAAGTGGATCCTTGAGGCGTCGCGGCTGACGAAGGTGTGGGCGGGTATTCATGGTGCTCTCGTCGCAGTGATGAACGCCAACCCGATCATGTTGACGGTGCTGGCGATTGGTGCTCTCGTCGCCGCTGTGGTCATCGCGTACCGCAACAGCGAGACCTTCCGGAACATCGTCCAGGCCGCGTGGAAAGGCATCAAGACGGCGATCTCGGCCGTGGCGTCGTGGTTCACCGGCACCGCTTGGCCCGCGATCAAGGGAGTGTTCACGGCCATCGCGAACGTCGCTATATGGTTGTGGCAGAGCGTCATCACCCCGGCGTTCAACGCGATCAAGACCGTGATCGGCGTGTGGTGGACCGGAGTGCAGGCGTACTTCAACGTCGCCATGACTGCGATACGGTCCCTCGCCTCGGTTGTGATGTGGCTGTGGAACAACGTGATCAGCCCGGCTTTCGCGGGGATCGGTGCCGTCATCTCCTGGGTGTGGAACTCCATCCTGAAACCCGCGTTCGACGGGTGGGTATTGATCTTCCGTAACGTAATCGGGCCAGTTATCTCATGGCTGTGGAATAGCGTCATCAAACCCGCATTCAAGGGAATCGGCGCCGTGATTTCGTGGGTGTGGAACACAATCATCAAGCCGATATTCGATGGCTGGGTACTGCTCTTCCGTAACGTAATCGGACCCCTGATCTCGTGGCTGTGGAATAACGTCATCAAACCTGCTTTCAAGGGAATCGGGCAGATCATCTCGTGGGCATGGAATAACGTCATCAAGCCGATATTCGATGGCTGGGTACTGCTCTTCCAGACGGTGATCGGACCCCTGATCTCGTGGCTGTGGAATAACGTCATCAAACCTGCTTTCAAGGGAATCGGGCAGATCATCTCGTGGGCATGGAATAACGTCATCAAACCGGCGTGGGACGGGATCAAACTCGGTATCGAGGTCATCGGCAAGGTCATCAAGTGGGTGTGGGAGCACGTCATCAAGCCCGCATGGGATGCACTCGGCACCGGCATCAAGTGGGTGTGGGAGCACGTCATCAAGGTGGCGTTCAATGCGCTCAAGACCGGCATCGAGGGCGTCGGGTCGTTCTTCTCGAAGATCGCCAAGGGCATCGGCACCGCGTGGGGGAAGATCAAGGAGGCTGCCGCGGTCCCGATCCGTTTCGTGGTCGGCACCATCTGGAACAAGGGCATTCGCGCTGTCTGGGACAAGCTGGACAACTTCCTGCCGATCCCGAAGGCTCCGCCGGAGTCGTCGATCGGGTTCGCGGTCGGCGGTGCGGTCCCGTTCGGCAACGGCGCGAAGCGCGGCAAGGACTCGGTCCGGGCAATGCTGATGCCCGGAGAACACGTATGGGACACAGACGATGTTTCCCGCGCGGGCGGCCAACGCACCATGTACGGGATGCGTGAGCGCGTCATGTCCGGTGAGCCGTTCGCGTGGTCCCCCACTGGCGGACTCGGCGATCTCGGAGAGGGTGCGATCAGCAAGGCGTTCGCCACCGGTGGTGAGGTATCTGCCGGCGACAGGCTCGCACCGTCCGGCGGCGAGGGTGGCCTGCTGCCGATGGGCCAGCTGATGAAGCGCCTGATCCATGCGCTGTGGCCGGCGATCAAGGACATTGGCGGGTACCGCGTCGACTCGTTCCATGAGCATGACACCGGCACCACGCTCGACGTGATGATCCCCGGCAGCGACAAGAAGATGGGCGACAACGTGAATGCGTTCGCCCACGCCAACAACAAGAACTACCCGCTGAACTGGTCCATCTGGCAGCAGAAGATGTGGTACCCGCCGAACATGCGGTCGGAACCGATGGGCGACCGGGGAAGCCCAACCCAGAACCACATGGACCACGTCCACGCGTACTGGAAGAACAAGAACGTCGACCCGTCCCGCGTCCCCGAGGGCATGGAGCTCAAAGACTTCGGCGGCATGTCCACAGAGGACAAGCGTTCGTGGCTGATGAAGAAGGTCCAGGAGGTCGTCGAGAAGCTACTCGGCGGCATCAAGTCGGCTGCCCTCGGCAAGTTTCCCGGCGGTGCCGATGCGATCTCGCAGGTGCCGAAAGAGTTCATGACGCAAGGCTTCTCGAAGATCCTCACGAAGGCCAAGGAGGTCATCACCAGCCTCAAGGACATCGGCAAGTGGTACGACCTCGGCAAGGAGGCGATGAAGTCTGTCGCCAAGACGCTGTACAAGGGCGCGGCGGCACCGGTGAAGTGGGTCGGTGGCCTGTTCCGTGACCAGGGCGGGTACATCCCAAAGGGGATGTCGCTGGTGCGTAACGAGACCGGCAAACCTGAGGCGGTGCTGAACTGGGAGCAGCTCGGCCAGGTCAAGGATCTGATGGACGACGGCAAGACGTTTGCCGACGCTGTGCGGTCGCTGAACCTGCCCAAGACCACCGAGGACGAGTGGAAGAAGACCGTCGCCGAGGGTAAGGGCAATCAGGAGCTGGAAATCACCGCCTCTGATTCTGATGTGAAGAAGGCGCTGACCGGCAAGCTCGGGATCGAACAGACGAAGTCGCGGGCGCTGGCGGATCTTTCGACGGCGACGAAGAACACGAAGACCGCATCGAAGGACGCCTACGACAGCCAGAAGGAACGGCTCAAGTCCGACCATGACGCCCAGGTCGACGCGCTGAAGCTGCAGAAGAAGAACAAGCAGATCGACGCCGACACGTACACGGCACGAAAGAAGCAGCTCGACGACGACTACAAGCAGCGCAAGCAGACCCTCGCCGACGACTACAAGCACAACAATGACGGCAGCTCGAACGACACGAAGAAGCAGACCATAGAGACGGCGTACAAGAATGCGCTTGCCCAGCATGACGCCGACCAGCGCGGGGAGAAGAACAACAAGGACGAGGGCAACAAGACCACCACCGGCGATGGCGACGAACCGTCGTTGAGTCCCGAGGCGGAGTACCAGAAGAGCCGGGCTGACACCATCTCTGGACTGTTCGGTGACGCTGCCAAGGCCGCGGTCGAGGGTCAGATCCAGTCACTGTTCGGTGTGTTGTCCATCGGCGATTCACCACCACTGCTCGCCGCATACAACCAGTTCGAGTCTGATCAGGACGAGTACCGGAAGATGAAGAAGCGGCAGAAAGAGTTCGAGACTGGTACGGGCGAGTTCGAGAACAAGACCAACACCACCACCGGGGATGACTCCACCGATGACACCACAGGTAAGCCCAAGACCGAGTCGCCTACGGGTGACCCGAACGCGGGCGTAGTGACGAAGAGCGAGAAGTCGTCTGTCCCTGACCGTGCCGACGATGATGACGCACCCGCGGGCAATGCGAGTGTCAAGGACAAGGTCAAGGCCGCCTTCAAGTCGCTCGGGTGGAATGTTGGCGCGCCGTGGGCTGCTACCGATTGGATCGTTGGCAAGGAGTCGGGGTGGAATCCGGTTGCCCGCAACCCCTCGTCGCGTGCGTTTGGGCTGTTCCAGTTCCTCGGCTCCACCAAGGACCAGTACCTGCCGGACGAGAATCCAGACCCGTTCGTTCAGGGTAAGGCGGGTCGCCAGTACATCAAGGACAGGTACGGGGATCCGGAGAAGGCTAAGGCATTCTGGGAGCTCAACGGCTGGTACCGCGATGGCGGGTGGGTTCGCGGCAGGGGCACGCGGCGCAGTGACTCGAACCTGATCGCTGTGTCCGATGGCGAGTTCGTGATGAATGCGGATGCGGCGGATGCGAATGCGGGTGCGCTGGAAGCCATGAACCGGGGCGCTCGACTAGTGCCGGGTCCGGGGCGCTCTGGCGACACGATCAACTACCACATCGAGACTGCCCGTGTGCCTGATGCTTTCGCGCTGGCGCAGAGGCAGGAGAAGGAGCGTGCCTTGGTGAAGCTCGGGAAGTACGGCGGATGAGCGACAACGCGGTCATTGCGTTCGAGTCCGATGACGACTACATCGAGGTGTCGGGCACCGAGCAGGCGCTCGATGACGGGATCATCCTGGATGTGTCACCGGATGGGATTTTCTCGACCGGGTACACAACCATCACCAGGTCGGGTGCGTTCCAAATCGGCGGCGATGCGGTAGGCGATGAGATACCGATCCGTGAGGTGATTCTGCCGCTCGATATCTGGGATGCGGGCGCAGGGATTGAGGCGAACGTGAACCGGGTGCGGCACATGTTCCGTATGGGGCACACTGTCACCTTCAAGTACACCTCGGAGCGTTCTGGGTTGCGGTGGTTGAAGATTCGCCCGTCGAAGTCCATTCAGTTCGTGCAAGAGCAGGACTGGAATATGGACGGGCACGCGCACGCGATCGTTACTGCGATCGCGGTGCAGCCGCACTACCAGTCGCCGGAGGATGTGCAGACGTGGACGAAGCAAACCTCGGGGGCGGAGTTCGGGACGGTCGAGCTGTGGAATCCCACCGACCAGCGGTGCTATCTCGAATGGGATATCGACCCCGGCACATGGGCGTTCCCCGACTGGTCGTTCGGCCTCGAATCCGAGTACGACCGGGTGACAGGTGCTGATCATGATCGGATGATCACGACTCCGGCGCTGTCACAACGGTTGTCGGTGATGGCTGACCCGCAGTACGACACCTACATCTCGGCGAACCTGTCGAATGCGGCCGGGCTGTTCAACGGCGTCGAGCCGCTGTACTGGCTGCCGCCGTACACCCCGCCGACTGAGGTCACCGTGTTCGGCACGGGTCCGGCGGGCCGTCAGATGATGTGCACGATGCGCCGGTTCTGGTCGGCCGAATCCGGCTTGGAAGCGGGGTTCGCCTGATGCCCGCCACATTCCCCGGCGGCACGCTGGAGGACTTCAAGCTGTGGTCTCGCGAGGTGCGTGACTACCGGATCGAGCAGTCCCACAAGCCTGCTCGGGTGCGGCTGTGGGATGGGGACTGGATCTATCGGGGCACCGCGACCAACCTCAGGCCGGGCGGCAAGGCCGAGATCAACGACTTCGCCGACGGCTCAATCACGTTCGACCTGCCGATCTCGCGTGACGACCGGCGCAAGTACTTCCTGGCGTACTGGATCCTCAAGCAGTACGAGCGCAAGGAGTCGGTCCACGTCACCGTAGACAAGTCCGGCGGCCGGGTCTCGGGGTTCTTGGTCGAGGCGACGCTCAAGCGCGACAAGGGCGGCGACTACGTGTCGTGCACGTTCGCTGAGGACTTCGCCGAGCTGCGTAACGTGCATGTCGCGCCGAACCCTTTCCTGCCGTTGTGGCTGATCCAGTTCCCCCGAATCTTCTTCCTGTGGTGCCGCTCGATGTACGGTCTGAAGCTCGCGCTGATGCTGAACCTTATGAGGTTGCAGCTCACCAACTTCAACCTCGGCTCCGATCCGCTCAGCCCGTCCGGCCCGGCCGGCACGTCCGGGTTCTGGGCGCAGTCGCAAATCGTCGTGAAGCCGATGCATGTGGCCGCCGACATCTCGCCTACCACCATCATCACCGCGGCGATGGACTCGTGGACCGACGTCGCCGAGCCGGTCATGGAGGACGCCGAGCTGTTCCTGGAACGCCGGCGGTACCTGACCGGCGACCCGGAGCCGTGGCCCGGCGCGGGAACGAACTTCCGCAACGGCACCCTGATCGTGGATGTGGTCGACAAGTCGGGGTACCGCACCGGCACATCCATTGGCGGCAACCTCCTTTCGGGGCTGACCAGGATGTTCGCCACGACTGCCGGGAACTCGTCGGAGGACGCCTACAACCTGTTCACCGGCACGCCCGACCCGTCCGGGTACCAGGTCGCGAACTGGCTGGGAACGTACCCGTCGATGCCGTACGTGATCTACCGCGACGGCGACATCACGGGCATCGAGACGTACGACTTCCGCATCATCCAGGGCGGACCGTGTCGGATCACTGTCGGCGGCGCGTCGATGCCCGGCGTGAACGAAATCATCAAGGCGGCCGTGAACTACCTCGGTGATGTGGTGGGTGACAACCTGGTCATCGCGGGCTATGGCGTGGGATCGCTTGGCAGCTCGATCAACACGTTCCTCGAACCGATCTACAAGGACACCCTGCTCAGCTACATGAGCTTGCCGCTGCTCGATCGTGTGGCGCGCCAGGGCTGGGGTCACCGGCTGGAGACGACGGGCACGGGTGCGGTGCAGGCGTACACCCCGGCAGCGCTGATCGCGTTGCGTACCCGGCGACGCGAGACCGATCCGGACACCGCGTTCAACGTGTCCGTCAGGGATGCGGGGCCGTGGCTGATCGGCGATCAGGGGCGCGGGCATTGGTGGCTCGGGGATCGGGTCGGTGCGACGAGTCGCTATGACCCGCAACGCATCTACGTCAACCGGTGCCGTTCGCTGTCGATCCCGCTGGAGATGTCGGGGTCGATCGAGGCGACATTCGGGGCACCGCGCACGAAGCAGGATCCGCTGGACCGGATGCTGAAGCTGATCGGCAAGGCCATGTCCGGGCTGCAGCAGATCGGTCTAATGGGCTGATGGGAGAGGCAATGGACGACCAGACGGAATGGCTTGCTGCTGAGAAGGATTGGCAGCGGGAAAAGATCATGGGCGCCCTCGCTGACGCCCTGCTCAACACCCCGGACATCGAGGCGGGCGAGATCCCGCTGGTGGTGCCGGGTCCGGTGCTGGAGCGGATGGCCGAACGGCAGCTGTCGACCGGCGTTCGGGTCGGTACGGATTGGGTCGCCGAGGATGTGGGCGTGAAGGTGCTACCGCAGTGGCAGCGTCAGGGCCTCGATCAGGAGCGCGAGGCGCGGCCGGATCCGGTGGCCCCGTGGGATGGCGCACTGCCGGAGAACGCCGGGGCGGCCGTGTCGCTCGCGGATCTGAAGAAACAACACGGAGGTGCGTAATG
>JAKOZM010000402.1 GCA_029779995.1 Actinomycetes bacterium | reverse complement strand
CCGGCCGGTGCGCGAGGTGCTGACCGCTGCTGAGGCAGCCGCGGCCGCAGCTGGTCTGGCTCCTGGCCTGTCGGTGCAGCCTGACGAGGAACGGGCTGCTGGAGCCACGGGCCCTCCACAGGGGTAGCCCCGGGTGGCACGCGCCTTCATGCCCCGCCGCCCCTCGGCTCTTCAGCTGCGTTGGTGATCGTGGCTGTGGCTTGGCTGTGGACGTGGCTGTGAGACGTGGACACTGCCAGCCGGTTCGACGGTGGGCGTCATGCCCGGCCCCGGGCGTGGACAGGCTTCGTCCCCGTTGCCAGCTGGTCCGTCGTGCTGGGCTTTGCGTGTTCGTGGAAGTGGACGGTCTTCGCCCTTTGGTTGTCGGTGGTGATGTGGTGGTGGTGGTGGGGGTTATGGATCAGCCGGTGGTGGTAGCCACACAACGGGATCGCGAGGTCCAGATCGGTCAACCCGCCTTTCGACCAAGGATGCTGGTGATGCAGCTCCGACCACGCGAAGGGTCGGTCACACCCGTCCGCGGCGCACGTGTCGTACACGACGGCGAGGGCGGTGCGTTGTGGGTCGCTGAAGAACCGGTGATGTCGGCCGAGGTCGAGGATCTGTCCGGGGCCGCCCAGGACTGCGGGGAGGATCCCGGCTTGGCAGGCGATCCGCCGCGCAGCACTAGCCGATAGCAGTGTGCCGATGTCGGTGCTGGCGGCGCCGGCGCTGGGGGTCATCTCCAGCAACGTCCCGGTCGCCTCCCGGACTGAAGCTTGGAGTTGGGCGGTGCGGGCAGCGCCGACGGCTTGTTCCATGGTCATCGTGATGATGACGGTGGCGGCGACTTTCCCGGTGAGTCGTTCGGTGTCGAGGTGTTCGATCAACTCGGTCAAGGCCCGTCCGCGGCGGTGGGCCCAGTCGATGTCGGCCCAGTCGGCATTCCGACCCACACCCCGACCCGCGCTGACACCAGCCGCCGCCAACCCGGCCGCTCCAGCGGTCGCCTGCCCGGCGGTCTCGGCCGACTCGGCTGGCGCGCCGATCCCGAAGGCCGCACCCGCGGTGTTGCCCGAGTTCTGGGCGGGGCGGGTGGAGGCGTGCAGGTCGGCCGCGACCGACCCGTCAGCCAAGTCACCGGCAGCAGTCTGACCATCCGCCAACGCCGCTTCGGCGGCTTTGCGGAGGTGATCACGCCGGGGTGCGGTCATCGACTGCAACACCTTGCCCAGCATCCGCGCGGTGAACGTCGGCAACAACGCCTGCAGTTTCGTGGTGCCATCACCGAGGTCTTGCATGGTGACCGTCGCCAACCGATACGCCCGGGTCTCTTGATCGAGCAGTTGCGCTTCGACATGCTCAGCGACCTCTTGGGCGGAGCGTTCGGCGTCGGCGAGGGCGAACTTCGCAGCCCGATAGAACCGGCCCGGATTCAACACTCGTGCCTTCTGGACCAGGGAGGTTTCGACCTTGGCCCGCTCCACCTCCGTGAGGGTCTCGGGGAGTTTGTCCATCGTCGAAGCGATGATCCCCGCACTCCGGCTAGACACGTCACCGGCATCAAACGCCGCCCGGGTCGCCGCAAGCCCCTC
>JAKOZM010000396.1 GCA_029779995.1 Actinomycetes bacterium | reverse complement strand
GCGGCCGTCCTCGGGCTGGGCGCCACCAAGCATGACCACCAGCCGGGGACGACCTTCCGGGTGTTCCTCGACCCGGCAGGCCATCCCTTCTGCCTCTGCCAAGGCTGACGCGCTAGGCCGCCCGCCAAAGGTCCGGGCCTCGAACTCGCCGCAGCTGCCGCGCTCCTTCTCCGGCAAGGCAACTGCGGCGAGGTCAGGGCGCGACTGTCAGGCGCGAGCGATTTTGAGACGGAACAGACGCTCGCACGGCGGACTCTGGGACATCCTCCGCGGGGGATCCTGAGACGCATCGACCTCCTCGAGCCTCGGACTCGACCGCGACGACACATAGGACGGCGCGGAACGCCGGGCACCTCGACCATTCAAGCAAGCTCGTGATCGACAGACTTGCATAAGGTTGGATGTCTTGCGCTATGCTGTATAGCCATGAGCGACTCGTACGACGACTACCTCACCATCGCCCAGGCCGCCGCCTACGTGGGTGTCTCGGCCGCCACGCTCCGCAGATGGGACGCAGCAGGAACCCTCACCGCGGTGCGCCGCCCTGGCAGCCAGTACCGCTTCTACCGCATCGCCGACCTGGAACCCTTCCGCCTTGAGTACAACACCGCCGAGAAGGCCAAGGGCCTGGTCGCTGGATTCTTTGACACGTCCGACGCCGCAATCGACGGCAACCCGCAGCTTCGCGAGCCTCAGAAGGAGGCCTACGAGGCCGCTGTCGAGCACTTTTCCCGGAAGACGACACCGGCGATCATCCAGCTGCCCGTGGGCTGTGGGAAGACGGGCGTCGCCGCGATCCTGCCCTTCCGCCTCTCCCACCAGCGAACGCTCATCATCGCGCCGAACACCACCATTCGCCAGGGCCTCTACGCCGACCTGAACATCTCGAACGCCTCCTGCTTCTGGAAGAAGGCTGGCGTCCTCGACTCCTTCACGGCCGGGCCTTTCACGGCGCTGGTCGACGGCCCCAAGGCGAACATGGACGATTGCGTCAACAGCCACATCGTCGTCGCCAATATCCAACAGCTCGCCAGCAGCGCAGACCGCTGGCTGTCGCAGTTCCCCAGCGACTTCTTCGACCTCGTTGTCATCGACGAGGGCCACCACGTCGCCGCCGAAAGCTGGCAGAAGGTCGTGCGGTCGTTCCCCCAAGCGCGCTTCGTCAGCCTGACCGCGACGCCCTTCCGCGCCGACAACAAGGAACTACTCGGTGAGCTGATCTATCGCTACCCCTTCGCCCGCGCCATGCTCAACGGCTACATCAAGCACATCGTCTCGGCCTCAGCGCATCCTGCCGAGATCACATTCACCGCGCGCGGCGAAAGCGACACCTACACACTGGAGCAAATCCTTGAATTGAAGGAGGAGGCTTGGTTCCGTCGTGGTGTGGCGCTCTCTGACGAGTGCAACCGCCACATCGCCGAGAAGGCAAGCGAGAAGCTCCAATCCCTCCGGGCGGCGACTGGCTTCCCTCACCAGATCGCGGCGTCAGCGATGTCGATCGACCACGCCGACCAAGTGCGCGCGATCTTCCAAGAGATGGGTCTGCAAGCCGAAACCATCCACAGCAACCTCGCTGACGAAAGGAAGGCAGCGGTGCTGGCCAAACTCCGCAACAACCAGATCGACGTCATCGTGCAAGTGGCCATGCTCGGCGAAGGCTTCGATCATCCTCCGCTGAGCGTGGCGGCCATATTCCGCCCCTACCGTTCGTTGTCGCCCTACATCCAGTTCGTCGGCCGTGTGATGCGCACAGTCGACCTGAACGATCCGAACAGTCCGAACAACCAGGGCTTCGTCGTCTCCCATGTGGGCCTCAACAACGAAGAGCAGTGGGATGAGTTCCGCGACCTCGACACCCAAGACCAGCAGATCGTCCGCGGCTGGACTCGTGGAGAAGGGGCCGACTCGACCAGCCGAAACCGCAGCGGCGATCCCGAACAGACGGCGCAACGCTTCGACGACCCCGTGGCCCAGGACGAGCGCCTCAGCCACTTTCTCAATCGCTCGTTCCTAGACCCGAACGATGACCGAGTCATCGAGGAGATGCTGGACGCCAAGGGACCGGGCGGCTTCTCCTTCCGCGAACTCGGTATCACCGCGGACGTGCTCCGGGCACAGCTGGCCCACCGCAAGGAGCACGAGGAAGAACCCGCCGACTCAGTGCCTGTCCAGCCGCAAGTCAGACGCCAGACGCTGCGAAGCCGGCTCGACAGCCGCTCAAAGTCGATCCATCAACGCATCCTTGCTGACCTCGGGCTGCCCCGCGCAGGCTTCGACGTCAGCCGATCGATCAAGGGAGCCCGGGGCAACAACGCCGATGCTCTCTACGTCCTGCTCAATCGGGAGATCAACGCCTTCGCCGGCCAGGGCAAGAAGAGTAGAGACAAGTGGACACTCGACCAGCTGCAAGCTGCCTACGACTCGCTCGACGAGATCGGAGACCAGGTGGCCGACACGATCAAGACGGCGATCGAGGAGTGACCACATGGCGACGGTAAAGAACATCCTGAAGCACGTCAGCACGGAGGTAGCGGGGCGGCGACGCAAGTGCTACCGAAAGAAGTCGCACGAGATCCTCAAGGGGGACCCGTGTCTTGTCGTCCGAGACGGACCGCAGAGCCAGACCACGTACTGCACCATCTGTGCCTCCGAGATTCTGACGAAAGCGGACGGTGTACTCGCCGGCCTCCGGGTGCAATTCCCAGCGACTCACGACCCGGGTTCGCAGGAATGACATCCACCGTCTACCCGCTCCCGACTCCGTCCACCGTGCGTCAGCTATACGGGTCTGCATTTCGGTGCGCGCATCCGGAGTGCAGCCGACCGTTGTACAAGCTCTCGGACGACACTGGTGATCGGCTGCTGAACAGCCGAGTCGCGCACATCCACGCACGGCGCAAGGGCGGGCCCCGGTGGGTCGCCATGTCTGCCGCGGAGAATCGGGCGTTCGACAACCTTGTCCTGCTGTGCATCGAGCACTCCTACGAGATTGACGAGGCGCCGGACCTGTATCCAGCCGAGATGCTTCGCGAGTGGAAGACAGCACAGATCGCAGAGTACGACCGGCTCCAGCGCAACTGGCCGATCAGCGACGATGAGGCAACTGAGGTGCTCGTCGCGTCAGAGGCGTTTGACGCCTTCCACGCACCGGCAACGATCGAGCTGGTGCGACGGGTCGAGGCGCTTCGGCTTGTGGCAGAGCGGACTCGCCAACCCGCTCGATCGTGGGCACGGCGTTGGCAACAACTGAGAGAGCAGACGCGCAGATCCTTCACCGCATGGGACGAAGACGGCAACCCCTTGTATGCGGAGCCGTCGGAGATGGAACTTCGCCCGATGCGTGAGGGCATCCAGGCCGCTCTGACAGAAGCACTGGATGAAGTTGGTCCTGCCGCCGAGAAGGCTCGGATCGAACTCGCTGCTGTCAAAGTGACGCGCAAACAGTTGGCCCCATGGTGCGACTCTCTAGCTTGGGCCATCACAGAGTTGATCGATACGGCTTCTGCTTGGGCGGGAGGCCCAGAGTCGGCGTCCGACGACGCGTTCGAGAGCGCGCTGCGGGGACTCCAGCGATCGATTGACGATCTCGTGCGCGCGACGCGCGGCGAGGATGTGGAACCGCCGAACATTCTACCGGTCGCGACCGTTGTCGAAGACGTGGATCCACTTGCCGAACACCGGTGCCTCCTCGACGAAGCCCGGCCGTTTCATCGAGTCAGCCACCGGCCATACGACCCCGACCTTCGCGAGCGGGTCGCAGCAGCCACCAGCAGAGCCGCAGGCATACCACCGACCGCGCACTTTCTGGCGATCGGACTTGACACCACAGCCGCTCTCGCGGTCGCGGTAGCGGGCAACGCCCCCGAAGACGAGCGTCTCGACCTTGTGGAGCGGGATCGACGACGGCTTCCCATCTGCTCCGCCGCGGCGCTCCTTCAAGAGGCCAGTCGCCAGCCCAACAAGCAGGACATTGCCGCTGTTACCGCGAGTCAGCACCTGCTCAGCTTGTGGTCGGAGACCGACTGGGCGAGCAAAGACTCATGGCTGGGTAACGACGTCAATGGGCAGTCGATGATGTGGGCTTTCGCTCGCGCTACTTCAGATGCGGAGGTGCGCGATCGCTTGACCGACGTACTGAAGACGGAGCCTCAGCTGCTGATGTCCATCGTCGTCTCCTGCGCAGGGTGGGTGGAGAAGCTTGACTCCTCAACTTGGAACCTTGTCGGCTTTGATCGCACCTACCGAGAGATTCCTCCTTGGCTACCCGTCACCGCCATCAGGACGCTGGCAGCCGACGCACTCGGGCACGTGGGCCCGGGAGACACGGAAGTACTGGACGCGCTCCTGCGGCACGCCCTCCGCGACATAGAGGAACACCCACAAACCTCACCCGAGATCTCCGTGAGGCGCTGATCGCTCACAATTCGCTGAACGCGCCCCCGACTGGCGAAGCGCCGCCGAACGAGGTTGCCCCACCGCAGCCGTCCGTAACATGCGAGGGCTGAGCTGCACGAGGGTGCCAGCCGGCCTCCTTCCGGGAAGGGGGCGCACCTCCATGCGGAAAGCGCCGCTCATCGATGCGACGCGCATGACCGTTCAGGCGCCACTTCCTGCAGCCGGTTAGACATGGCAGGGACACCAGTCGCTGCCTCCTTGGTCAAGGCACATTGGAGATTGCACATCCTGAAGTGCCCCGCTGCCGAAACCATTCACTTGGCTTCGACACTGGAACGTGACCCTGTCGGACTCCTTCGCTAGCTTCGCGCCAAGAGCCTGCGCGGCGAGCACCAGGTCGGCCTTGATCGCCAACTTCGCAGAGAAGGCGTAGCGGCTCCAGTTGCGGGACTTGTCCGGCGGGAAGCGAAGAGCTGCGCCCACTTCCACCCAGTCCTTTGCGTCCGTGCACATGCGGACGAGGATCATCGAGACCACGGCGCGGAGTATCCGTTGGTCGGGCCGGGTGGAGTCGCGTAGGTGCTCCGGCAGCGCGCAAGGCCAGACGAGCTGTGGGATGTCGTCCACG
>JAKOZM010000395.1 GCA_029779995.1 Actinomycetes bacterium | reverse complement strand
CGAACAGGCCCGCAAGCGTGTTCTTGTCGTTCGTCGGCCGCTCGTCGTCACCGACTGCCGGTAATCCCATCGTGTGGTAGGCCGATCCTCGCTCCGCCTTGGGCAGGCCCTTGATCGCAGAGGGTTCGACACCCAGCATGGTGCGCAGGATGCTCACGTTACGCATCGATTTGTTCGTGTAGGCATCTTGCTTATCGGAGTAATCGGCAGGCATCGCATAGTCGTAACGATCGCGGTTGAACTGCGGCAGATAGACCATGGTCGGGCACGTCGACTTGGACATCATCGGCGGAATGTGCGCCGCACACCGCACCCAACTCCGAGTGAAGCCATGATGGGAGTTCGCGGCCTCGGCCACCTGATCGATGATCGAGTCCTTCTTGTCCCAATAGAGCTTGCCCTGCTCGTCGTCCTGGTAGGAGGACAGTTGCGGCTGCACGAGAATCTGCCGGTCGAACTGTTCACTGACCGCCTCCGCGGTGGGAGGGTACTGCCCACTGCCGAAGTGCTCGCGGATCAACGCGGCGAGCTCTGGGTCGTGGAAGAAACTCGAACCGCGTTCGTCGTAGATACCTGAGTTCATGAGCAGATGCAGGATGGTGGAGACGCGGACGCCGCCGTAGCTCTCCCCCACCATGACGACCTCGCGGTTCGCGAACTCGGGATGGGTCTTCAAGAACGTGAGGATCACGCGAAGGATCTGGTCGGCATCGATGAAGGGGTTGAGGTTGCCCCTGGCCCAGTACTCCTGCCACAACTGCTGCAGGATGCTGCCGTACTCGGGGTCGGCGAAGACCTGGTCGGAGACGCTGTACGAGAAGCCGCTCTGGGAAGGATCGATGTAGAGCAGATTCGCGATCGTCGTCCAACTATTGGGATTCTTGACCACGCCAGCCGGATCGTTGCCCACCGCGGCCCGGTTCAGTGTGTACGGAGCGGTGTTGTTCGCGAAGAAGTTCGCCGTGGTGGCTGCCCCCGGACCGCCGTTGAGGAAAACGAAAAGTGGCGCCGTTTCGGCATTCACCTCGGCCGGCTGCAATGTGTAGAAGAGCCGCGACGTGGTCGTGGTGAACGGGACTGTGATGTCCTCGCCACCCTTGCGGACGACAAACTCGTAATCGATGGGATCCAGCTGGACGAAGGCCGCTTCCGCCCCTGGACGCAGGTCTGCCCCCACTGCCGCATAAACCGGGGCGTTGCTGGCCCCAGCCACCATCACCGCGAGCACAACCGAAATCAATCCCCCACGACGGATTCCCCACATCATGTGTTCGCTGCGAGGTTCACGGTCGCAGCGACCTCCCTCGAAAGATCAGTCTAAACCTCGGGGAGGACGGCAGGTGTCGCCCAGAAGAACGAACCTTGCGACAACGACCTGTGAGGGATCTGGAATACGAACCGTCGAGGCGTCGTTACTTGACCTGTCAACTAGTAGTGAGGGCCCAACCATGTCCACCCCTATGACCCCCCGGGTCGATGTCCGCTCCGCCTCCCAGCGCTTCACGACCCGCATCGACTGGTTGGACAGCAGACACTCGTTCAGCTTCGGCCGGCACTACGACGCTGCCAACACCCACCACGGTTTGTTGCTGGTCAACAACGAGGACGTCGTCAAGGCCGGGACCGGCTTCGACACCCACCCCCACCGCGACATGGAGATCGTGACCTGGGTGCTCGCTGGATCGCTGGTCCACCAGGACAGCGAGGGCCACAGCGGAGTCATCTACCCAGGGCTGGCCCAGCGGATGAGCGCCGGCAAAGGAATCATGCACAGCGAGAAGAACGACTCCTGGCGGCTGTCGGGTGCGGAGCACACGGACCCCGTCCACTTCGTGCAGATGTGGGTCGTGCCCGACGAGAACGGCATCTCCCCCGGGTACGAGCAACTCGAGATCGAACCGGAGCGACTTGCCGCCGGACTGGTCACTGTCGCCTCCGGGATGAGCAAGCACGCTGAGGAAGCGGCCATCCGGATCAAGAACCGGTACGCCGCATTACATGCCGCGCGCCTTTCACCGGGGCAGACCGTGACCCTGCCCGGGGCACCCTTCCTGCACCTGTTCATTCCCCGCGGGTCTGTGGCTCTGGAAGGGGCCGGAGACCTCGGTACGGGTGACGCAGTGCGCTTCACCGCAACCGGCGGGCAGGCGGTCACAGCCACGGAACCGGCCGAGATTCTCGTGTGGGAGATGCACGCCACCGTCGCCGCCTAGTGGGCCGTACATAGGTCGAGGGACTCCTCTCAGTATGGGTGAGAGGAGTCCCTCGGCACGTTCCGCGTCAAGTCAGGCGGTGAGTAGTGAGTGTCCTGTGGTCGTGCTCTTTCGTCACAATTGATCGGCTATATGCGATTTATCTTCGGACTCTCGGGGTGGATTCCTGCTGCCTCGTCTAGTCGGATTTCTCCTCATGTGGTGAGCGTGGTGCTCGTCCTCAGTGGTGACTTTGGCTCTCGGTTTCCGGGTTGCCTTCCTGTGTGCTGAACGTGTACCTAAGTTCTATCCCCGGGGCTGTTCACTGGCAACCGGGGACGCCCACAATCATCCCTTCAGACCTTCTTGGCCACCTGATCGGCGGGAACAAAGGTGACGGACCGGGCAGCAACATCAACAGCGCGTAACTTCACTGTGGTGCGCTCCCCGAGCGGTAACACCCCTTGGACTCTGCTGATCACCGGCGGATCGGTCAGTTGCACCAGCGACGTGTTGCCGCGGGTCTCCAGGACTGCCGCCACGAACTCCTGACCGACCTGATCCTGCAGCACGAAGGCCTCGACCAGGTCGACATTCGCGCGCTCCAGCGCACGGGCCCGGTGGGAGCCGGTCGCCATCTGATCGGGTAGGTCGGCCAGCCCGTCGCGCACCCAGGCGGCCTGGTCGCGGCCCTCACACAAGGACAGGCAGATCTGCAGGCCCCAGCGGTCGACCAGCCGCCGCAACGGAGCGGTGACATGGGCGTAGGGGGCGGCGACTGCGGAGTGTGTGCGCAGCGCTGGCGGCTCGCCGTCGAAGGGGGTGTACGACGCACCGCGCAGCAGGGCCGGGACCGCGTTGAGCAGTGCGGCCTGGGCCGGGACCTCAGGGTCCATCGTGGCGATGATCTGCGGGTATGTCACATCACGCGGCCAGTCGATATGCAGTGACCGGGCCACGGCCCGCACGCGTCCGATGTCGGCGGGAGCGGGATCCGGCATGGTGCGCAGGATCCCGATGCCGCCCTCGAGCATGATCTGCGCGGCGGCCCGGCCGGTCAACAGTGAGATCTGGGCGTTCCAGCCTTCAACGGGCAGTGGCTCACGCAGCACCAGGTGGAACGTGTTCCCCTCGGCGACGATTTCCTGTTCGGCACCGGGGAGCGACACCCCACCGCGGGCAGCTTCCTGCGCCTGCAGCAGCAGGCCGACCTCGCGCAGCAGGTGCAGAGACTCCTGCGCCGTACCGGCGTCGAGCCCCTGTTGAACTGTGGCGTAGGACAACTTCGCGCGGGATCGGACAGTCGCCCGGTAGACAGTCGCGTCGTCGATGGTCCCCTGCTGGTCAAGGTCGATCTGCCACACCAGCGCCGGCCGGTCCTGATCGGGCAGCAGGCTGGCGGCACCCTCGCTCAGCGACTGCGGGTGCAGCGGCACCTTGCGGTCGGGGCTGTA
>JAKOZM010000382.1 GCA_029779995.1 Actinomycetes bacterium | reverse complement strand
GCTGGCCTGCAGCAGGGCGAAGGCGACGACCCACCACGCTCGCCGCCGTGCCACGGCAGACGAATGGTCGACGTACAGAAGGGCCAACATTCCGATCAGCAGACCGATGAACAACAGCACGACATCGGCATGCAGCCAACTCACCAGGCGTGGATCGATGTCCAGACGTTGTGTGCGGGAATCCCCAGCGTGGGGCCCCGCCCCGGTCACCACGGTTCCCATGACGATGACCAGGCTGGTGATGGCGATCAGCCCGTTACCCACGTAGCGGGTCGTTGGCCGGGTCAGCGCGGTTCCCGGCGGGTCAGCGGACTCGCTCGCGAATTCGACCAGGGCGACACAGGCCGCGATGACGGCCATGGACAGCAGCAGATGGCTGGCCACGGCCAGCGGGTGCAGGTCGACAAGCACTGTGACGCCGCCGAGGACTGCTTGGGCGAGGGTGCCCACCAGCGGAACCGCGGCCAACGTGAACACCCACGGCCGGCGCACACCGCTGCGACGACGCCAGACCAAGACGCCGATGATGGCCGCCACAGCCAGAATCATCAGGACACCGGTCAGGGTACGGTTGCCGAACTCGACGAGCTTGTGCACGCCTTCGGTCTGGCTGGCGGTTGGTGTGATGGAGCCATCCACGCACTCTGGCCAGGTGGGACAGCCCAGGCCGGAGCCGGTCACCCGCACGATGCCGCCGGTGATGACGATGCCGATCTGAGCGATCAGGTTTGCCCAGAAGATTCTGCGTAACCAGCGCGGGGCGGGTGCGGTAACGGGCACACCCACCGCCTCCGGTGCTGTGTCAACTGCCACGCTCTGAGCCTACGCGCACGATTTGTACCCGCCGTGGGGCGGGTCAGACCTCCCAGCGGAAGAAGCGAGTGGCCAACCCCGTGCCCACCACAGCCCAGCCGGCCAGCACGGCCAGCGGCAGCCAGGCCACTGGCGAGGTGGACAACGCCTGCACCATGGCCCCGGTCGGCAACCACTGAGCCACCCCCTGCCAGGGCAGTGCGTCGAGGGGGATCGCCAGGCCACCGCCGAACATGAGCGCCAGGAACACCGCGTTGGCCACTGCCAGCGTGGCTTCGGCCCGCAAACCGCCCGCGATCAGCACGGCCCATGCGGTGTAGCCCCACACCCCGAGCAGGATCGTCAGGACGGCCTGCGCGATCGCCGCGGCATCTGTGGGAAACCAACCTGTCAGGGCAAGGGTGAGCCCCAGCAGCAGGACCAACTGGCCACCGATGATCAGCAAGCTCACCATCGCCCGGGCGGCCAGCAGGCCTCGCACACCCAGTGGCGAGAGGCCCAGCATGCGCAGGACGCCGTAGCGGCGATCGAATCCGGTCCCGATGGCCTGCGAGGTGAATGCGGTGGCCAGCACCGCGAGGCTCAGTGCCGCGATGAGCGCGTCGGCAGGACTGCGATCGCCGCCCAACGGCGTCTTCAGCACGAGCACCAGCACAGCCACAGGTATGACCAACGTGAGAAGCAGGTTCTCCCCGTTGCGCAGGGCGTTGCGGGTGTCGAACAGGGCCTGCGACCAGACCCGCCGGCCCGCTGATGCCGCCACCGTGCCCTGGCTCAGGTCGAGAGTCACCATGGCGCACCTCCGGTCATGTCCAGATAGGCCTCTTCGAGGGTCCGCACGACAGTCACCTCCTGGCTACCGTCCCCGTGCCCCGCGACCCAGGACCGGATGGCGCTGACCTCACTCACACCGACCTGTCCGTGCACCCGGTAGCGTCCGGGCTCGACCTCAGCGATCTCGAAACCGGGGCCGAGGACCTGCTGCAGGGATCGGGTATCCAGGTGGCGGGCACAGGTGAACCACACCGGTGCCCGATCGATCAGGTCCGCGGGGGTCGCATCGGCGATCACCGTCCCGCGGTGGATGACGACGACCTGATCCGCGCGGGTCCCGGCCTCGTCGGGCTGGTGGGTGGTCATCAGAATCGTGACGCCCTGCGCCCGAACCTCATCCAGCAACGTCCAGAACACTCGCCGGGCCGCTGGGTCCATGCCGGTTGTCGGCTCGTCCAGCACCAGCAGCCGCGGCTTGCCGACCAGTGCCACCGCCAGTTTCACCCGCTGTTGCTCACCACCGGACAACCGTCGGTAGGGGCGGTCGAGGTGTTCCAATCCCAGTCGCGACACCAGCTCGGCCGGGGGGATCGGGTCCGCGTACAACCGTGCAAAATGCGCCACGATCTGGGTTGGGGGGACAGCCATGGGAAGGCCACCGTCCTGCAGGACGACACCGACCTGGCTGCGCAACACCGGGTCCTGTGGGTCCCGTTGGAGCACGCGCACCGTCCCTGCATCGGGAGCCCGCAGACCAAGGATGGTGCTCAGTGTGGTGGTCTTGCCGGCGCCGTTGGGGCCGAGTAGCACGCAGACAGTGCCCGCCGCCACGTCCAGATCCAAACCGTCCACGGCGTGCCGATCCCCGAAGGCGACCACCAAACCGCTGACGTGGACGGGATTCACAGTGCCCATCGTAGGCGCGGCCATCGCCGACCCCGACGTCAGAGCGTGGCTGCGCCCAGCCACGGCCTCACTTGCTCGGCGACCATGTCGAAGCACGTGGCCATCTCGTCCTGTCCGTATCGCAGCCAGGGCAGTCGTACGGTGCTGCGCGGGGCGCGATCCAACCAGAACAGACCGCTGGGCACCGCGTGCCCGGCCAGCCACAGCATGGTGTCGCAGCCCTGCTCCGGCGTGCGCAGGATCGGCCCGGTCACCCGCCGGAACGTCGGCAGGGAGCGCTGCACCCCAGGGGTGTCCGCCCAACCCGGGTGCATGGCCGCGAACGTGGGCCTGCCCGGGTGGCGTCTGGCCCATTCGGATGTCAGCGCCACTTGCGCCCGTTTCGCGCGGGCGTAAGCCGTGACCCCGTCATAGTCCTCGGCGGTCATCTCGACCACCGCGGAATCCAGTCGCTGGGAGTACATGCCTCCTGAGGACACCGCGATCACCGTCTGCACCCGTTCGCGGGCCAGGGCCGTCAGCAGGAATGGCGCCAGCACGTGCACCGCATACGTGGTCTCGAACCCCTGCGGCGACAGCGTGTAGTCCGCATCGAGGGCTCCCGCATTGTTGACCAGGGTGTCCAGTCCACCCAATTCGCTCGAGGCCCGGTCGATGAGGCCCGCCATGGCATCGAGATCGGCGGCATCCGCGGCCAGGGGCACTGCCCCGATTCGTGCGGCTGCCGCGGCAGTGCGTCCGGGGTCGCGCCCTGTGATGGCCACGACCGCTCCTGCTGCGACCGCCTCGCGGGCAGCGGCATAGCCCAGACCGGTTGTGCCACCCGTGATCAGCATGCGGTTGCCGGCCAACCGGTAGTGGGTGTCCCAGGGCTGCATGCGCGAGCGCGTCTCGTAGCCGAGGCGGCTGAAGCTACCCACGACGCTGGCTTCCAGCAGACCGTCAACGATGCCCTTCACGCGGTTTGCCGCATCTGCACCGCAGATTCCAGACCGGCCCGGGCGCGGCCACCGATGACCTGGAAGGCCACGCGCAGGAAGGGGTCGAACGGGCGGCGAACGCCCTTGAGGGCCAGGTCAGCGTCGTAGGTCAGCGCACATCCCGTGGCGGTCGGCTCGACCAGAATCACGTCATACGAGCGGAAGTCACGGGTATCGGCCTGCAGGACCACCCGGCCGGGGCGCCCTGCCACCGGAGGCACCGACTCAAGAATCCGGTAATCCAGGGCCAGCGTGAGGCCCAAGGTCGAGGTGACCACGCGGTATACGGCGCCGACCTCGGCGGCGTCACCGGATACCAGCCATGCCTCCCGCACGCCGGGATCCCACTCGGCGACGGTGGCGAAGTCAGCCAGATACGTGAACACGTCGTCGGCGCTCGCGGCCGATGTCACGGTAGTGCGGTAGTGAGCCATGCTTCCACCGTCCGTCAGGTCGGCACCATCCGCAAGGTGAGGACCCCGGTTGTTTGCAGATCTCGAGAATTACGCAACAATAGAGTTGTGAAAAGTTCCGGTGGTGGCAGGGAACGTGTCGTGAGCAGTCTGCTCGCGGCCGGTCCTGCGACCGCCGCCGAGCTCTCGGCCAGGTTGGGGATCACAGCCGCCGGGGTACGCAAGCACCTCGACGCCCTTGCGGACAGCGGCGATGTGGTTGCTGGCGACCGGCCCCCCTTCGGCCCGATGCCGGGCCCTCGTCGCGGCCGGCCAGCGAGGATCTACGCCCTGACCGATGCCGGCCGCAGCCGCTTTGAGCAGGCCTACGACGATCTGGCCGTCAGCGCCCTGCGCTTCATGGGTCAGATGGATCCGCAGGCACTGGCGGACTTCGCCAATCGGCGGGCGGCGGAACTCGAACATCGGTACCGCCTCGAACTCGACGAAATCCACGATCCCCACGAGCGGGCCGTCCGGCTCGCTGAGTTGCTCACCGCCGACGGGTACGCCGCCACCGTCGAAGAGGGTCCGGCCGCGGTCTTGCAGGTGTGCCAGCACAACTGCCCGGTGGCCCAGGCCGCCAATGAGTTCCCGCAACTGTGTGACGCGGAGGCGGCGGCCTTCGCGCGGTTGCTCGACACGAATGTGACACGGCTGGCCACGATCGCCCACGGCGACGGGGTCTGCACCTGTCTGGTTTCTCCGACACATGCCACCGAAAGGATCTCTTCATGAGCGATGTGGACCAGTTGGCCGATCTTGGCCGCTACGAGTACGGCTGGGCGGACTCCGACGACGCCGGCGCCGTGGCCAAGCGTGGCCTCAGCGAGGCTGTGGTCCGGGAGATCTCCGCGCTGAAGAACGAGCCCGAATGGATGCTCGAGATGCGGCTGAAGGGTCTGCGCCTGTTCGAGAAGAAGCCGATGCCGACCTGGGGTGCGGATCTGAGCACGATCGACTTCGACAACATCAAGTACTTCGTGCGCTCCACGGAGAAGCAGGCCACCTCCTGGGATGAGCTGCCCAGTGACATCAAGAACACCTACGACCGGCTCGGCATCCCCGAGGCGGAGAAGCAGCGGTTGATCGCTGGGGTGGCGGCGCAATACGAATCGGAGGTGGTCTACCACAAGATTCGGGAGGATCTCGAAGAGCAGGGCGTCATCTTCTTGGACACCGACACGGGACTCAAGGAGCATGAGGACCTCTTCCGCGAGCACTTCGCGTCGGTGATTCCCACGGGGGACAACAAATTCTCGGCGCTCAACACGGCAGTGTGGTCCGGCGGCTCGTTCATCTACGTCCCGAAGGGCGTGCACGTCGAGATTCCGCTGCAGGCCTACTTCCGGATCAACACCGAGAACATGGGCCAGTTCGAGCGCACCCTGATCATCGTCGACGAGGGCGCGTACGTGCACTACGTCGAGGGCTGCACCGCGCCGATCTACAGCACGGACTCCCTGCACTCCGCCGTGGTCGAGATCATCGTGAAGAAGGATGCCCGCTGCCGCTACACGACCATCCAGAACTGGTCGACCAACGTCTACAACCTGGTCACCAAACGTGCGATCGCCGAGGCCGGGGCCACCATGGAGTGGATCGACGGCAATCTCGGGTCGAAGATCACCATGAAGTACCCGGCCGTCTGGTTGATGGGCGAGCACGCCAAGGGGGAGACCTTGTCGGTGGCCTTCGCCGGCGAGGACCAGCATCAGGACGCAGGCGCGAAGATGGTGCACGCCGCCCCCAACACCTCCTCGACCATCGTCAGCAAGTCGGTGGCGCGAGGCGGCGGCCGGACCTCTTACCGCGGTCTGATCCAAGTGAACCCCGGTGCCAAGGGGTCGAGGTCCACGGTGAAGTGTGATGCGCTGCTCGTCGATGACATCAGCCGCTCCGACACCTACCCCTACAACGACATCCGCGAGGATGACGTCGCCATGGGACACGAGGCCACGGTCAGCAAGATCGGCGAGGACCAACTGTTCTACCTGATGTCGCGTGGTCTCACCGAGGACGAGGCGATGGCCATGATCGTGCGCGGGTTCATCGAGCCGATCGCCCGCGAACTTCCCATGGAGTACGCGTTGGAGTTGAACCGGCTGATCGAAATGCAGATGGAAGGAGCGGTCGGCTGATGGCGCAGTTGTCCATGACCAGCCGACGTTCCCACGACGTGGCCGACTTCCCGGTCCCGACCGGCCGCGAGGAGGTGTGGCGGTTCGCGCCGCGCGCCGCCCTCAAGCCGCTCTTCGAGGACGCCGGGTCCCATGGTCGGCTGTCGTTGTCCACGGTGTTGTCCGACGGGGCCGTTTTGCGCGAGATCAGTTCCGAGGAGGCTCGGGCCAGGGTCGCGAGCGCACCCGTCGACCGGATCTCCGCACTGGCGGCCAAACACACCCAACGGTCCTGGCTGCTCGAAGTACCGGCCGGTGCCACGCACCCCGAGCCGATCATCCTGGATCTCACAGGCAGCAGCCGCGAGGTCGTGTGGGGACAGACCCTCATCGAGGTCGGCCGCGATGCCCGGGCCACGGTCGTCGTCAAGCACAGTGGCAGCGCCATCTACGGCGGCAACGTATCGGCCGTGGTGCAGGATGGCGGATCACTGGAACTGGTCCTAGTGCAGAACTGGGACGCCGATGCGGTCCACGCGGGACACTTCGCGACCCGGGTCGGCCGGGATGCGAGCCTGCGGACGGTGATCGTGACGCTGGGTGGCGAGGCGGTCCGGCTGGTCCAGACGATCGATTACGCGGGTCCCGGCGGACGCGTCGACGCGCGAGGCCTGTACTTCGCGGGGTCCGGCCAACGCTTCGAACACCGATCCTTCGTCGATCACCGTGAGCCGCACTGCGCGAGCAATGTGGTGTTCAAGGGTGCCCTGCAAGGGCATGGGGCGCGCAGCGTGTGGGTTGGCGACGTCCTCATCCAGCCCAGCGCGATCGGCACCCAGACCTATGAGATCAACCGCAACCTGCTGCTCGACGACGGCCCCCGCGCGGACTCGATCCCCAACTTGGAGATCCTCACTGGTGACGTCATCAGCGCCGGGCACGCCAGCGCGACCGGCCGGTTCGACGAGGAGCAGTTGTTCTACCTGATGTCGCGGGGTATCACCGAGGAGCAGGCCCGCCGGTTGGTGGTACTGGGCTTCTTCGCGGATGTCCTGGACAGCATCGGGGTCCCGATGATTCGCAGCGAACTCATGCGAGCTGTGGAGGCGGAACTCGGCTACGAGGATCTGGAGACCTGATGGCCGACGTCTCTGTGCGGCTCGGCGAACTACGTGATCGCCAGCCGCGGCGCATCATCGTGGCTGGCATACCGCTGGCTGTCGTGCGCGTCGGTGACGAGGTGTTCGCAATCGACGACCACTGTTCCCACGCCGAGGTGTCCCTGTCCGAAGGCGAGGTCTCCGGCTGCGAGATCGAGTGCTGGCTGCACGGCTCCCGTTTCGACCTGCGCACCGGCGAGCCGTCTGGCCCTCCGGCGTTCGAACCCATAGCAACCTACCCCGTACACATTGAAGGCCACGGCGACGACGCAGTAGTGCTCGTCGCGATTCCTGAGGAGGCACGATGAGCGAACTGATTATCAAGGACCTGCACGTCGAAGTGGACGCCGACACCGGTGCCAAGGAGATCCTGCGCGGCGT
>JAKOZM010000378.1 GCA_029779995.1 Actinomycetes bacterium | reverse complement strand
GGGTGGTTCTGGTGTTCGTGGTCGTCATGGCCGCGGTCATCTCGCTGTTCGATCTGGGCATCGGGCGTGTGGTGTTGACCCTCTACGGCAATTGAGGAAGAGCGAGGATATGTCGATACAGACCCCCGACGAGTGGTCGGCGAGCGAGGGCGAGGATCTCGACGTCGAAGGCACTGAGGCCTTCAATGCCATTGAACTGGCGGATGGCACCACAATCGTCGAGCAGGTCGATGTGGAACGGCTGCCCGATGGCAGCGTCGTGACCACGCAGACCGAGGCGATCAGCGAGCCCGACGGCACCGTGACCCTCGACGAGACCGTTACGACCGAGCAGCCGGACGGCAGTGTCGTTCGTGACGAGGTACAGACATTCGCTGAGCCCGATGGTTCGGTGCACATCGACGAGACGCAGATCTTCGAGGACGCTCACGGGCACACGACCGTGGTCGAGGACTCTGCCCATCTGACCGAGAGTGTGGTCATCGATGAGGAGACCGGCGAGATCATCGAGGTTGAGCAGGAAGAGATCGACCCCGTTGAGGCCTTCCGTGACGAGCAGCTCGGCCTGCCCGGCCTCTGGTATGTCATTCACTCGTATGCAGGCTTCGAGAAGCGAGTGAAGACCAACCTCGAAACCCGCATGACCACGTTGAACATGGAGGATTACATCTTCCAGGTGGAGGTGCCCACCGAAGAGGTCACCGAGATCAAGCAGGGTCAGAAGAAGACCGTCAAGCGCAACAAGTTCCCCGGGTACGTGTTGGTTCGGATGGACTACACCGACGACTCGTGGGGTGCCGTGCGACATACCCCTGGAGTAACCGGTTTCGTGGGCAGCGCGCACGAACCGACTCCGCTGACCATCGACGAGGTGGTTCATATCCTGGCGCCGAAGCCTGAGCCGAAGAAGGCCGGTGGCGAGCAGGGCGCCGGCGGTGGGGCATCGGCTCCGGCCGCCCGACTGACCGAGGTGGACTTCGCCGCTGGCGACTCGGTTACAGTTATTGATGGACCCTTCGCGACGTTGCACGCAACGATCAGCGAAATCAACCTCGATGCCCAGAAGGTGACTGGTCTCGTTGAGATCTTCGGCCGGGAGACTCCGGTGGAACTCAGCTTTAGCCAGATCGAGAAGAACTAGACCAGAAACGCTAAGGAATCACAATGCCTCCCAAGAAGAAGAAGGTCTCCGGCCTGATCAAATTGCAGATCCAGGCGGGTGCGGCTAACCCGGCTCCGCCGGTGGGTCCTGCCCTAGGCCAGCACGGCGTCAACATCATGGAGTTCTGCAAGGCCTATAACGCCGCCACCGAAAGCCAGCGCGGCCAGGTCATCCCGGTCGAGATCACGGTGTACGAGGACCGGTCCTTCGACTTCGTCCTGAAGACCCCGCCGGCGGCCAAGCTCATCCTCAAAGCGGCTGGAGTCCCCAAGGGCTCAGGCAACCCGTTGCAGCCGGTGGGCAAGATCAGCAAGGCCCAGGTCAAGGAGATCGCCGAGACCAAGATGGCCGACCTCAACGCCAACGACCTCGACGCAGCATCAGCGATCATCGCCGGCACCGCGCGGTCGATGGGCATCACCGTCACCGACTGACGTACCACCGAAGTTCCACCGTGGGAGGGGCCGCATCGCCCCGCTCAACCACAGATCCGAAGAGGAGATTTTCGATGCCACACGGTAAGAAGTTCGCTAGCGCTCTCGAGAAGATCGACCGCGACCACCAGTACACCCCCGCCGAGGCGATCGCCCTGGCCAAGCAGACCTCGCCGTCGAAGTTCGACGCCACAGTTGAGGTGTCGATGCGCCTCGGCGTCGACCCCCGCAAGGCCGACCAGATGGTGCGCGGCACGGTCAACCTGCCCAACGGCACGGGCAAGACCGCCCGCGTGCTCGTCTTCGCCCAGGGCGCGAAGGCCGAGGAGGCCACCGCCGCCGGTGCCGACTTCGTGGGTTCAGACGAGCTCATCGACAAGGTGGCTGGCGGCTGGATCGATTTCGATGCGGTTGTGGCCACCCCCGACCTCATGGGCAAGGTCGGCAAGCTCGGCCGGGTGCTCGGTCCGCGCGGACTGATGCCCAACCCCAAGACCGGAACCGTGACGATGGACGTCACGAAAGCCGTCTCCGACATCAAGGGCGGCAAGATTGAGTTCCGGGTCGACAAGCACTCCAACTTGAACTTCATCATCGGCAAGGTGAGCTTCACCGAGGACGCCCTCGTGGAGAACTACACCGCCGCCGTGGACGAGATCGAGCGCCTCAAGCCCTCTGCGGCCAAGGGTCGTTACATCAAGAAGATCACCGTCTCCACGACCATGGGCCCGGGGGTCCCGGTCGAGACCAGCTGACGCACTGCCAGATTGGCCCCTGCCCGACAACCGGGCGGGGGCCTTCTTGGTTTCAGAGCACCGGTGTGTACTCTGGAGGAGAACCAAAGACCGCCGGTCGCCGATGTTCGTTCGGGCGTAATTCCTGCGCAGGTGCACTCCTCGGAGCCTGGGCCTGCGTTTGCGCCCGGGCTCTCTTCGTGTCCGGCGCCTTTCGTCGAAAGGAAACCCATGGCACGGCCTGACAAATCCGCCGCCGTCACCGAGATCACGGAGATGTTCCGTAACTCCTCGGCCACAGTGCTCACCGAGTACCGTGGGCTGACGGTTGCACAGCTCAAGCAATTGCGCGGCAGCCTGGGGCAGAACACCACGTACGCGGTGGTGAAGAACACGCTGACCAAGATCGCCGCCCAAGAGGCCGGCATCGACGGTCTGGACGACTTGCTCGTGGGCCCCAGCGCCCTCGCGTTCGTCGATGGTGACCCGGTCGAAGCCGCCAAAGGCCTGCGCAAGTTCTCCAAGGAGCACCCAGCGCTGGTCATCAAGGGCGGTTTCATGGACGGCAAAGTGCTGTCCGCCGAGGAGATCAACAAGTTGGCCGACCTGGAGAGCCGCGAAGTGCTGCTCGCCAAGCTGGCTGGTGCGATGAACGCCTCGCTGCAGCAGGCCGTCTCGCTGTTCGCTGCCCCCTTGTCGCAGACCGCACGCGCCGTTGAGGCGTTGCGGGCGAAGGTCGAAGCGGAAGGTCCGGCACCTGCCGAGCCGGCTGCCGAGACCACCGCGGAACCCGCCAGCGAACCTGCTGCGGAGCCCGCCGAAACACCCGAGTCCTGACCCACCCCTACACCGAACTTCCGGTCCGACCGGAGCAAGAAGAAAGGACGCCGAACATGGCGAAGCTGTCCACCGACGAATTGCTGGACGCATTCAAGGAGATGACACTGCTTGAGCTCAGCGAGTTCGTGAAGCAGTTCGAGGAGACCTTCGGCGTCACCGCCGCTGCCCCGGTCGCGGTCGCTGCCGCTGCTCCGGCTGGCGCTGGCGGGGGCGAGGAAGCCGCGGAGGAGAAGGACGAGTTCGATGTCGTCCTCGAGTCCGCCGGTGACAAGAAGATCCAGGTCATCAAGGAGGTGCGCGCCCTCACGAGCCTCGGCCTGAAGGAGGCGAAGGACCTCGTCGAGAGCGCCCCCAAGGCGATCCTCGAGAAGGTGAACAAGGAGTCCGCAGACAAGGCAAAGGAAGCCCTCGAGGGTGCCGGCGCCAGCGTCTCTGTGAAGTAACCCAGCAGTTCTGCGGCCAGCCGCGACGGGTCACCCGTCGCGGCTGGCTTCGTGTTTGCCCATCCCATGCAGCAGTGTGAGGCGCACGCAGGACCCTGCGGCTGAGGTGCTTGACGAATCCTCGGCGCAGGATCATCATTAGTAGTTGGCCCCCGTTATGTCGATCCCCAATCACGTCAGATACTCTGGTTTTACACGCATGCCTTGTCTCGACCGTCTCACTGTGCCTGGATGCTCGGCGTCCAGCACTTTGTGCAGGGTTGTCTCCGGTGCGCGAAGGACCAGTTTTGCGAGCCACGGAAGGACCTCACTTGGCCGCCAGCGTTAACCCCCAAGCCCCACACCGCGTTTCATTCGGCAAGATCCGCGAACCCATCGCCGTCCCGGACATGCTGGACTTGCAGAGGCAGTCGTTCGACTGGCTGCTCGGCAACCAGACCTGGCAGGACCGGGTGCAAGAGGCGGTGGAAGCCGGGCGCACGGACCTCCCGATGACCAGCGGTCTCGAGGAGATCTTCGAGGAGATCAGCCCGATCGAGGACTTCAGCGGTCAGATGTCGCTGTCCTTCCGGGAGCACCGGTTCGAGGAGCCCAAGTACACCGAGGCCCAGTGCCGTGAGAAGGACATGACCTTCTCACAGCCGCTGTTCGTGACCGCTGAGTTCTTCAACGCGGAGACCGGCGAGATCAAGTCCCAGACGGTCTTCATGGGTGACTTCCCGCTGATGACCAACAAGGGCACGTTCATCGTCAACGGCACCGAGCGGGTCGTCGTGTCCCAGCTGGTGCGCTCGCCCGGCGTCTACTTCGAGCGGACCGTCGGCAAGGCGCTGGACAAGGACATCTACTCGGCGAAGATCATCCCGTCGCGCGGCTCGTGGATCGAGTTCGAGATCGACAAGAAGGACATCGTCAACGTCAAGATCGACCGTAAGCGCAAGCAGCCGGTCACCGTGCTGCTCAAGGCGCTGGGTCTGACCTCGGAGGAGATCGCCGAGCGGTTTGGCCACTTCGAGTCCATGCAGCTCACGATGGAGAAGGACGCCATCGGTAGCCAGGACGAGGCCTTCGTCGACATCTACCGCAAGCTGCGCCCGGGCGAGCCCGCCAGCATCGAGGCTGGCCGTAACCTGCTGGAGAACTTCTACTTCAACCCCAAGCGCTACGACCTTGCCAAGGTCGGCCGCTACAAGGTCAACAAGAAGCTGGGCCTGCGCGAGGACCCCAGCATGACCGTGCTGTCCAACGAGGACATCGTGCGCACCGTGGAGTACCTGGTGGCGCTGCACGCCGCCGAGCCCGCGCTGCCTGATGGCACCCGGGTCGAGGTCGACGACATCGACCACTTCGGCAATCGGCGCCTGCGCACTGTCGGAGAGCTCATCCAGGGCCAGATCCGCATGGGGCTCTCCCGGATGGAGCGAGTGGTGCGTGAGCGCATGACTACCCAGGATGTCGAGGCGATCACGCCCCAGACCCTGATCAATATCCGCCCGGTGGTCGCTGCGCTCAAGGAGTTCTTCGGAACCTCCCAGTCGTCGCAGTTCATGGATCAGACCAACCCCTTGGCGGGGTTGACCCACAAGCGGCGGCTGTCGGCGCTCGGCCCCGGTGGGTTGTCGCGCGAACGGGCGGGCTTCGAGGTCCGCGACGTGCACCCGTCGCACTACGGGCGGATGTGTCCGATCGAGACCCCGGAAGGCCCGAACATCGGCCTGATCGGCTCCCTGTCGACGTTCGCGCGGGTCAACGCCTTCGGCTTCGTCGAGACGCCGTATCGCAAGGTCGTCGAGGGCCGGGTGACCGACCAGATCGACTACTTGACCGCCGATGAGGAGGACCTGCACGTCATCGCGCAGGCCAACGCTCCGATCGACGACGACGGCAACTTCACCGAGGACCGCGTCCTCGTGCGCCGCAAGGATGGCGAGGTCGACTACGTTCTGCCCGACGACGTGGACTACATGGACGTCAGCCCGCGGCAGATGGTCTCGGTGGCCACCGCCATGATCCCGTTCTTGGAGCATGACGACGCCAACCGCGCCCTGATGGGCTCCAACATGCAGCGTCAGGCCGTCCCGCTGATGCGCAGCGAGGCGCCACTGGTCGGCACCGGTACTGAGTACCGCGCCGCCAAGGATGCCGGCGATGTCGTCGTCGCACACACGGGTGGTGTGGTGTCGGCGGTCAGCGCGGATGCCATCGAGGTCACCCAGGATGACGGCCAGATCTTCACCTACCGGGTGTTGAAGTTCCGCCGCTCCAACCAGGGAACGTCGTACAACCAGAAGCCCATCGTCGTGGCGGGGCAGCGGATCGAGGCCGGCGACGTGATCGCCGACGGTCCTTGCACCGACCTCGGAGAGCTCGCACTGGGCCGCAACCTGCTGGTCGCGTTCATGCCCTGGGAGGGTCACAACTACGAGGACGCGATCATCTTGTCCCAGCGTCTGGTGCAGGACGATGTCCTGACCAGCATCCACATCGAGGAACACGAGGTGGATGCTCGCGACACGAAACTGGGTCCCGAGGAGATCACCCGGGACATCCCGAACGTGCCGGAGGAGGTCCTCGCGGATCTCGATGAGCGTGGAATCGTGCGGATCGGGGCCGAAGTCGGGCCCGGCGACATCCTGGTCGGCAAGGTGACGCCGAAGGGCGAGACTGAGTTGACTCCGGAGGAGCGGCTCGTGCGCGCGATCTTCGGTGAGAAGGCCCGCGAGGTGCGCGACACGTCCATGAAGGTGCCGCACGGCGAGAGCGGTGTGGTCATCGATGTCCGCGTCTTCGACCGCGAAGAGGACGACGAGCTGCCCGGTGGTGTGAACCAGTTGGTGCGGGTCTACGTCGCTCAGAAGCGCAAGATCACCCAGGGCGACAAGCTCGCAGGCCGCCATGGCAACAAGGGTGTCATCGCCAAGATCCTGCCCGTCGAGGACATGCCGTTCCTCGAGGATGGGACGCCGGTCGACATTGTGCTGAACCCGCTCGGTGTGCCGGGCCGGATGAACGTGGGTCAGGTGCTGGAGACACACCTGGGCTGGGTCGCCAAGCAGGGCTGGAACGTCATCGGCGATCCGCAGTGGGCTCAGAATCTGCCGGAGCAAGCCCGTTCGGCACCGCCGGACACCCGCGTCGCTTCGCCGGTTTTCGACGGTGTGGCGGAGTTCGAGATCTCCGGCCTGCTGGACTCGACCCTGGTCGAGGGCGATGCCCCGCGGCTGGTCAACTCCGAGGCGAAGGCCAGGTTGTTCGACGGCCGCAGCGGGGAGCCGTTCCCGGATCCCGTCTCGGTGGGCTACGTGTACATCCTCAAGCTGCTGCACTTGGTGGACGACAAGATCCACGCGCGCTCGACGGGTCCGTACTCGATGATCACGCAGCAGCCGCTGGGTGGTAAGGCGCAGTTCGGCGGTCAGCGCTTCGGGGAGATGGAGGTGTGGGCCTTGGAGGCCTACGGCGCCGCCTACGCCCTGCAGGAGCTGCTCACGATCAAGAGTGACGACGTCACTGGCCGCGTGAAGGTCTACGAGGCCATCGTCAAGGGCGAGAACATCCCGGAACCCGGTATCCCCGAGTCGTTCAAGGTGCTCGTCAAGGAGATGCAGTCGCTGTGCCTGAACGTCGAGGTACTGGCCCGCGATGGGTCGGCGATCGACATGAAGGACTCCGATGATGAGTACTTCCGCGCCGCGGAAGAACTGGGTATCGACCTGTCCCGGCGGGAGCCGAGCAGCGTCGAAGAGGTCTGACGGACCGCGACATATGAGCAATCAGTCCACTAAAACGAGACAGCAAAGGACCACCACGTGCTGGACGTGAACTTCTTCGACGAACTGCGGATTGGCCTAGCCACTGGTGAGGACATCCGGGCCTGGTCACATGGCGAGGTCAAGAAGCCCGAAACCATCAACTACCGCACGCTCAAGCCGGAGCGCGACGGTCTCTTCTGCGAGAAGATCTTCGGACCGACTCGCGACTGGGAGTGCTACTGCGGGAAGTACAAGCGAGTCCGCTACAAGGGCATCATCTGTGAGCGCTGTGGCGTTGAGGTCACTCGCTCGCGGGTTCGCCGCGAACGCATGGGCCACATCGAGCTGGCCGCTCCGGTCGCCCACATCTGGTACTTCAAGGGTGTTCCGAGCCGGCTGAGCCTGCTGCTGGACATCGCGCCGAAGGACCTCGACAAGGTCATCTACTTCGCGGCCTACATGGTCACCAGCGTCGACGAGGAGGCCCGGCACCGGGACCTCGGGTCGCTCGAGACCAAGATCGGCATGTCGAAGAAGCAGCTGGAGAACCGGCGCGACGACGAGATCAACCGCCGGCAGGTGAAGTTGGAGGAGGACCTCGCCGCGCTGGAGGCCGCTGAGGCCAAGGCGGACGTCAAGAAGAAGACCCGCGATGCCGGCGAGCGCGAGATGAGCCAGATCCGTAAGCGCTACGACAAGGAGATCGACCGCCTCGACGCAGTGTTCGAGCGGTTCCGCACCCTGAAGGTGCAGGACCTCGAGGGCGACGAGATGTTGTACCGCGAGATGCGCGACCGGTTCGGCAACTACTTCAAGGGCTACATGGGCGCCCAGGCGATCCAGGAGCGGCTGCGCACGTTCGACCTGCAGGGTGAGGCCGAGAAGCTGCGCGAGATCGTCCGGACTGGCCGCAGCGCCAAGAAGGTGCGTGCCGTCAAGCGACTGAAGGTGGTCGCCGCATTCCTGAACACCAGCAACTCCCCGCTGGGGATGGTGCTCGACGCGGTGCCGGTGATCCCGCCGGATCTGCGCCCCATGGTGCAGCTCGATGGTGGCCGTTTCGCGACCTCGGACCTGAACGACCTCTACCGCCGCGTCATCAACCGGAACAACCGGCTCAAGCGGCTGCTGGATCTCGGTGCACCCGAGATCATCGTGAACAACGAGAAGCGGATGCTGCAGGAAGCGGTCGACGCGCTGTTCGACAACGGCCGCCGTGGCCGCCCGGTCACCGGACCTGGCAACCGCGCCCTGAAGTCGCTGTCCGACATGCTCAAGGGCAAGCAGGGGCGGTTCCGTCAGAACCTGCTCGGCAAGCGCGTGGACTACTCGGGCCGCTCGGTCATCGTGGTTGGCCCGCAGCTGAAGTTGCACCAGTGTGGTCTGCCCAAGCAGATGGCGCTGGAACTGTTCAAGCCGTTCGTGATGAAGCGCCTGGTCGACCTGAACCATGCCCAGAACATCAAGAGCGCCAAGCGCATGGTGGAACGCCAGCAGCGCCACGAGGTGTGGGACGTCCTCGAAGAGGTCATCACCGAACACCCCGTGCTGCTCAACCGGGCACCCACGCTGCACCGTCTTGGTATTCAAGCCTTCGAGCCGCAACTGATCGAGGGTAAGGCCATCCAGATCCACCCGCTGGTCTGTACCGCGTTCAACGCCGACTTCGACGGCGACCAGATGGCTGTGCACCTGCCGCTGAGTGCAGAGGCGCAGGCTGAGGCGCGGATCCTGATGCTGTCGAGCAACAACATCCTCTCGCCGGCCAACGGGAAGCCCATCACCACGCCCACCCAGGACATGGTGCTCGGGATCTACTTCCTGACCAGTGAGCGTGACGGCGGTGCCGGCGAAGGACACGCGTACAGCACGGTGGCTGAGGCTCTGATGGCCCGCGATGCTCGCGAACTGCATCTGCAGGCCAAGATCACGCTGCGGATCCCCGACATCAACGACGGCAAGCCGTTCGAGACGACGCTGGGTCGCGCTCTGTTCAATGAGTCGCTGCCCAAGGGCTACGCCTTCGTCAACGAGCAGGTCGACAAGGGCCGCCTCGGGGCGCTGGTGAACGACCTGTCGGAGCACTACGGCAAGGGTGTTGTGGCCGAGACGCTGGACCGGCTCAAGGAGCTCGGTTTCCATTGGGCGACGCGATCCGGTGTCACCGTGGCCATCTCGGACTTCCATGTGCCGGACGCCAAGCCGGCACTGCTCGCCGCGGCCGAGGAGAAGGCGGCCAAGGTCGAGACCCAGTACCACCGTGGTCAGCTCGACGACATCGAGCGTCGCCGCGACCTCGAAGCGATCTGGCGGGATACCCGCGACGAGGTCTCGGTCGCCATGGCCGAGAACTTCCCGGAGCGCAATCCGGTCTGGATGATGGTCAAGTCAGGTGCCCGCGGCAACATGAACCAGATCAGTCAGATCGCGGGCATGCGTGGGCAGGTTGCTGACACCAAGGGTGAGACGATCTCGCGTCCCATCAAGAGCAACTTCCGCGAAGGCCTGAGCGTGCTGGAGTACTTCATCTCCACGCACGGCGCTCGCAAGGGTCTGGCCGACACCGCGCTGCGCACCGCCGACTCCGGGTACCTGACCCGGCGCCTGGTGGACGTGTCGCAGGACGTGATCATCCGCGAGAGTGACTGTGGCACCGAGCGTTCCATCGAGGTGGAGATCGCCCAGGACGGCATCGTCGTTGAGTTCGTGGACACCTCTGTAGCCACCCGCACACTGTCGCAGGATGTCGTGGTCGACGGTCAGATCCTGGCTGCGGCCGGTACCGACCTGGCGACACCGCTGATCCAGAGCCTTGCGGCTCAGGGCGTGGAGAAGATCCGCGTGCGCAGTGTGATGACCTGTGAGAGCAAGGTCGGCGTTTGCGCACTGTGCTACGGGCGCTCCTTGGCGACTGGCAAGCTGGTGGACGTCGGCGAGGCCGTCGGTATCGTCGCGGCGCAGTCGATCGGTGAACCCGGTACCCAGTTGACGATGCGTACATTCCACACCGGTGGGGTAGCCGGTGAGGACATCACCCACGGTCTGCCGCGTGTGACCGAGCTGTTCGAGGCACGGACCCCCAAGGGTTTGGCGCCGATCAGCGAGGCCACCGGACGCGTCAGCATCGAAGAGACCGATAAGGCTCG
>JAKOZM010000365.1 GCA_029779995.1 Actinomycetes bacterium | reverse complement strand
AGCACCCCGCAGGAGGGGCAGCCCGCCGCGGCCTCGTCGTCGGTGACCACGTGCACCACCCTGGTGCCCTCACCGTCGAGCTCGACCTGCTCCACCGCCAGGCCCGCCAGCCCGAGGAGCAGGGTCGCATCCTGCCCGCTCATGTCGTCCTGAACCATCTGAACCTGCGTACGCTGAACCAAGCCCGTGACCTCACCTTCGTGACCATGAACTGCCTTGACAACAGCCATGATCACCGAGGTCACGGGCCCTACCCCGTCACCACGCAGGGCACCCGTGCCCGGTCAAGTTCGAAGAGCCGTGATGACAAGAGTCGCGACTCTGCGCGGACGACGGATCGGGGGATCCCGTCGCCAGGACCCGGGTAATACCGGGTTACCTCCAAGCCAGGCGGCTGGAAGAGTTCGAGGCGAACACCCGACAGGGGGGAATGCACTATGTGGCGTGGTCATCGTGCGCGTCTCGTCGCCGCCGTTTCGGTCCTCATCCTGGCGGTCAGCTCGCTGGTCGCCTTCGCGGTCCTGTCCGACGGCAACCCGGTCCGCCAGCTTGATGTGCACGACTCGGGCATCTGGGTCACCAACGACCTGGACGGCTACTTCGGCCGGGTGAACAAAGCCGCCGGGAGCATCGACGCCTACTTCACGACCCCGGGCGGGGCCACTCCGCCGTTCGCCTTCGACATCCGCCAGGACCGCAGTGTCGTGGTGGCCTGGGACCGCTCCGGTGGACGCCTGCTCCCGGTTGACGTCGAGCGTGGCGTCGCGATCGGTGACCGCGCCGTTCCCGCGGCACAGGACAGCCAACTCGAGCTGCGCGGTGGCACACTGGCGATCCTGGACCCCAAGTCCGGCAAGGTACGGGCCTCGCGCTATGGCGTTGACGCGAAGTCCGCCGATGTCCAGGTCCTCGACTCGACGTTGCCGGCACTCATCGAGCTGGGCGCGGCTAACCCCGCCTCGACCGGCGGCAAGACGGCAGCGTCGGTCGGCGGCAGCCTCGCCATGACGGTGGGTGTCGACGGCAGCGTGTATGCCGCGTCGTCGGCTGGCAAGCTCGTCGCCGTCCGTCCGACGCCGAGCGGATTCGAGACGCCCGTCGTGAGCGATCGCACCGGCGGCGGGACCGACCTACAGCTGACCGCGGTGGGGACCACTCTCGTCGCCCTCGACGGATCAGCAGGCACCCTCTGGATCGGGGACCGGAGCGTCTCACTCGGCGAACCCGATCCCGCAACCCGGCTGCAGCAGCCCGGACCGGCCGCCGACGCAGTGGTGTACGCGACCAGCAAGGGCCTGTTCAGCGTGCCACTCGGAGGCGGCGAGGTCAGGCCCCTGTTCGCCGCGGGCACGGGCGCTCCAGCGGCCCCAGCTCGGCTCGGTCCCTGTGTGTATGCCGCGTGGGCCGGCACCCCCGGTGCGCTGGCTCGCTCCTGTGACAACGCGGCAGCCACCCCTCAACCGATCGACCGCCAGGCGGTCCTCAAGGCGCCGGTGTTCCGCATCAACCGTGACCAACTCGTGCTCAACGACGCCTCGACCGGCCGCGTCTTCGACATCGACACGGCACGCAGCCTGGACAACTGGGACCAGATCCAAGAGGCGATCAAGCGCGACAACGCCAACGCGAAGAAGGCCGAGGAGACGCCCGCGGCCAACAAGGAGACCAAGCCCAAAGCGGTCGATGACGGGCTCGGCGCACGACCGGGCAAGACGACCATCCTGCACGTCCTGGACAACGATGCCGACCCCGCCGGACGGATCCTCTCGATCGTCAGCGTGAGTCCGGTGGATCAGTCGGGCGTCAGCCTCACGGTCGCCCCTGACCGGCAGAGCCTGCTGCTCACCCTGCCGGCGAAGGCGTCGGACCTGCAGTTCACCTACACGGTGGACAACGGCACGCAGGCAACCGCGCAGGCGCAGGTGTCGGTGACGGTTCGCGGCCCCTCGGACAACGGGAAGCCTGCTCTGCGCACGGCATACCAGCCGAAGGCCTTCAGCGTGGTTGCCGGACGTACCCTCACCATCCCGGTCACCGACGATTGGCGCGACCCCGAGGACGGCGACCCCGTCCAGGTCGTCAACCCCAAGGTCGCGGATGGGGTCGTAGCGGCGACGCCCGACGGCAAGCTCGACTTCACCCCGCCGCCCACCGCTAAGGGCTCGAGCGGTCCGGTGGAGATCACCTATCAGGTGTCTGATGGCGTGGGCGAGGTCGTCGACGGCAAGATGACAGTGACGGTTCTTGAGGCGACCGCACCCACGGCGGCACCAGCGATCACCCAACCGGACGTCGTTCAGGGCCTGGTCAACGTGCCCTTGGTCATCCGCCCGCTGGACAACGACCTGCCGGGGGCGGACCCCAGCAACGCCAACGCGGTCCTGGCCCTGGCGGGCACCATCGCGCCGAAGGACAACCTGACCGTGGACACCGAGCTCAAATCCGGGAAGGTCACGGTGACCGCGGACAAGGCGGGCAGTTTCCTGCTGGACTACCAGGCCGCGTTCGGTGGAGCGGCCTTCTCCCCTGGGCAGATCCGGGTCGACATCGTCACCCCGCCGGAGAAGCAGGCCCCTCCCGTGACGATGCCCGACTTCGGGGCGGTCCGCGGGCAGGTCCCGGTGATGGTCGACGTGCTCGCCAACGATGTCGACCCCAGCGGTGGGCTCCTGACCGTGGTGTCGGCCAAACCCGACACCGACAGCGCCGACGCGGTCCAGGTCGATGTCGTCCGGGGTCGGTGGCTGCGGGTCACGCCCACCCAGGACTCGCTCGGCAAGGGCGTCATCGTCCGCTACCAGGTGTCCAACGGCTCGGGGACGGTTGTCCCCGGTGACGTCACCGTCGTTCAGCTTCCTGCTGTGTCGCCGGACCCGCCGCGGACCAAAGACGACTACGCGACGGTTCGCGACGGTGACTCGGCGCTCATCTCGGTCCTGGACAACGACTCGACCGAGAGCGGTGCGTTCCTGCACCTGGCCTCCAACATCACCGATGCGCCCAACCCAGGTCAGCTGCAGGTCTTCGATCCAGCGTCGGCGGGTGGCTCCAGCGTCGATCTGGGGAAGGCCTACGTCGCCCGTGACGCCGTCCGATATGTGGCGCCGGCCAAGGTCGACATCCCGCGGACGGTTCGCGTCGAATACACGGCGGAGAACGACGCGGGTGAGCTCGTTCGCGGCAACCTCTGGGTCACCGTGAACCCCCAGCCGTCGGAGACCTCTCCCGACCAGGCTCCCCAGCCGCAGGTCGTGGAAGGCCGGGCCACCTCGGGCGACACGATCGAGATCCCTGTCCCCACCAGTGGCATCGACCCGGACGGCGACTCGACGACCGTCGTTGCCGTCGGTGCGGGCGCCAAGCTCGGTCGGATCCTCGGCACGTCGCCGACCTCGATCACCTACCAGGCGTATCCGGTGGGTCAGGGCACCGACCAGTTCACCTACGTGGTCACTGACCGATACGGGAAGACCGGCTCGGCGATCGCCCGGGTGTCGGTGGTGTCGCCAGGGGCGCCACTCGCGCCAGTCGCCGTGCCAGACACGGTGATTGCCAAGCCTGGGGCGGCTGTGGTCGTCAACGTGCTCGCCAACGATCTGGTCGCCCCGAGCGACCCGGCGACCGTGTTGGACCTCGCACGCACGAACCCTTCACTTCCCCAAGGAGCGTCGCTCAAGTCCCCGACCGGTCCGATCGAGACGACCGTGCAGGACGCCAAGGCCGACGCTCAGGTCATCGCCTACTCGTTGACCAACAGCGGGGGCGATAGCGCGCCCGTTCCGGTGACCATCAGGTCCCAAGAGGGGTACAACAACCCGCCGGTGGCCATCGACGACATCGCCAAGGTCGAACCTGGCGCCACGTCGACGACCGTCAACGTCTTGGAGAAGGACTATGACGTCGACGGTCCGGAGTCGGCGCTGAAGGTGACCAAGGTGGGGTTGGCCGCCGCGACGATCAGCGGCGGGTCGGTCACCCTGCCCGTGACACCCACGCCGGCGGTCATTCCCTACGAAATCACCGATGCCGATGGGGCGACCGGAACCGCCGTCATCTTCGTTCCGGGCGCTGGTTCAGGTCTGCCCTTCGTCAAGTCGGGCAAGACCATCGCGGTCCCCCAGAACGGCAAGGTGACGGTCGACCTCGGCGACTACGTCGCCTCGCCGTCGGGCCGCCAGGTCCAGGCGACGACCTCCGACAAGATGGCGGCGTCACCCGAGTCCTTCGTGGGCGTTGCCGCCGACAGTTCGACCAAGCTCACCGTCTCGGGCCTGAGCGACTACCTCGGCCCAGGCGCGATCACCCTCGAGGTGATGGACGGGTCCTCCCTCACCGACCCAGCCGGCAAGATCACGACGGTGACGATCCCTGTGCAGGTGGGGGATCCCACGCCGGTCCTGCGCTGCCCGACGACCCCGATCGGGGTTTACGAGGGTGGCAGCCCGGTGACCCTCAACATCACCGCGATGTGCCACGTCTGGACGCCTTCGGTGGAGGAGCGAGCCGGCCTTCGGTATGCCGCGGACTGGCAGAAGGCGATCGCCGGAGTCAAGGCCGACGGCAATGGAGAAGCCAAGATCACCGTGACCGCAGCTAGTTCGGCTCTCCCGGGCACGACGGGCGAGTTGAAGGTCACCGTGGCGGGATCCAAGTCGGTGCCGGCGATCATCCCCGTCGAGGTCTTGGCATTGCCCAAAGCGAGCTTCGCGGCGGTCAAGCTCGACGGGATCCAGCAGGGCACGGCGGCGACCGTGCAACTGGCCAAGTACGTCCGCTCCCGCTTCGTCGACCCCGTCTACGGGGTGGTATCGGTTTCGCAAACTTCCGGTATGCCGTTCACCGAGAACCACTCCGGCGGCACCTTGACGATCACGCCGGCCAAGGACTCCTTCGGGACGATGGTCTTCAAGGTGGTCGTCACCGACGTCGCGGACCTCACCCGGACCGACCGACACGTGACCGGGACGGTCACCATCACGGTCTTCGGCGTGCCGGACAAGCCGGGGGCTCCGCAGATCGGGACGGTCGTGCAGTCCCATGCGGTCAACCTGTCCTGGAAGGTGCCGGACAACCACGGCGCTCCGATCGACCAATACCAGGTGACTGTCGTCGAGACCGGCAAGACGCAGACCTGTCAGGCCAGCCCGTGCAACATCACCGCAGGTCTGGTGAACGGGACCTACTACCACTTCAAGGTCAAGGCCCACAACAAGGCCGGCTGGGGCCCGGACAGTGACGCGTCGGCCCAGGCCCGCCCTGACGCCGCGCCCACGGCCGTGACGAACTTCAAGGCCAGCAACCCGGCCGATCACACGCTGACCCTCACATGGAATGCCGTCAGCGGCGAATTCAGTGCCGTGCAGTCCTACAAGATCACCTGGTCCGGCGGCGGAGGCACGAGCGTCCAGGCCCCGGCGACGACGGTGACCGCCTCCGGCCTGGTCAACAACAACAAGTACGACTTCACCATCGTGGCGATCAACGACTACTCGGCCGGTCCTCCGGCATCGACGCAGGGGCAGTCGTCCGGGGCACCGGGGAAGCCAGCGGCGCCCACGGTCAGTTCGGTCGCGATGGCCGGCGGGGCATCCGCTGCCGTCCATCTGGCCTGGCCGGCCGTGGACCCCAACGGCCCTGGGCCGGTCACCTACACGGTGAATCGCACCGGGGGCTCTGGCCCCAAGACGGTGTGCAGCAACGTCACGGCGACCAGTTGTAACGACGACGGGGTCACCTACGACGGCACGACCTATCAGTATGCCGTGACCGCCACGAACGCGACCGGCGGCGCAGCGCACACCACTGCGGGGTCGGCGGCAACCTTCAAGGCGATCGGCACTCCGCTGGCAATCACCACTCTCTCGGCTCCTGAGCCGGGTTCGATCAACTCGATCACGGTGAACTACACAACGGTGGCCGCGCGTGGGGCGAGCTCGACGGTGAAGATCTACGAGGGTGGCACCTTGAGGTCGTCGAAGACCGAAAGCCCGAATGGCGGGCAATCCTCGAGCCAGACCTTCACGGTGAGTTACGACGGGAATTCCCACGGCTTCACGGCCGTGGTCTGTAACGAGACGACCTGTGGGACGAACAGCAACTCCGCGTCGCAGAAGCCCTACACCAATCCCAGCGTCTCGGCTTTCGACGCTTATACGAGTGGGAACACGGTGCTCGTCAACGTGTCGGCCAATGGGGGCGGGCGCCCCGTGCATCTCTCTCTCACCAACGACCGGGGTTGGTCGCATGGCGCTGACTTCACCGACAACTACTCGACCACGCTCAACCTCGGCGATGTCGGTTGGAGCTACAGCAGCGACTTCTCCCTCGCGCTCACTGATAGCAGCGGCAAGGGCCGTCCCATCGTCAACCGTGGCCCGGACCACGTCACCACCCCGCCTCCACCTCCGATCGTGCAGGTGTCCAAGGGTGCCAACCACACGGGCACAGGGTGCTCTTCATCATCGTGTGCCTGGGTGAATGTGAAGCTCACCAACTTCACCAGCAGCGTCTCCTGCACGTTCAGTGACAACGGCGTATACGGTGCCTGGTACACCCAGACGCTACCGGCGAATTTCAACGGCCAGACCTATGCCTATTACGGCTGGCCGGGCCGCGTGCTGACGGTGACGTGCGGTGGCACTTCCGGATCCATGACTTGGTACTGAGCATTGCGCTCGCACGAACCGAAAGGACTCGCATGACTATCTCCGCTGAACAGGCCGCGTGGTTTGCCAAGACGTTCGACCAATTGGTCACCAACGTCGAGGTCGCCGTGCGCGGCAAGGACCGCCCGGTCCGACTCGCCCTCACCTGTCTGTTGTCCGAGGGGCACCTGCTCCTCGAAGACAACCCGGGAACCGGCAAGACCCAGCTGGCGCGCGCCTTGGCCAACACGGTCCAGGGCAGCCACAGCCGGATCCAGTTCACCCCGGATCTGCTGCCCAGCGACGTTACCGGCGTGACGATCTACGACCAACAGCGGCAGACCTTCGAGTTCAAGAGTGGGCCGATCTTCGCCACGATCGTCCTCGCCGACGAGATCAACCGTGCTTCGCCCAAGACCCAGTCGGCGTTGCTCGAGGTCATGGAGGAAGGCCGGGTCACCGTCGACGGAGTGCCCCACAGCGTCGGGCGTCCCTTCATGGTCATCGCCACCCAGAACCCCATCGAGCAGGCCGGCACCTACCGACTGCCCGAGGCCCAGCTCGACCGGTTCCTCATGAAGACGAGCATCGGCTACCCCGACCATGCGGTCACCGTCGAGTTGCTCGCCCAGGCCGCGACCCGGGACCGCAGCGCCACCGTGACCCCCGTCATCTCGGCCAACGCGGTTGCTCAGATGTCGACGCTCGCCAACGCGGTCCACGTCGACCCGGCGATCCTCGCCTACATCAGCCACCTCGCCGAGGAGTCGCGGCGCCACACCCACGTGCGCCTCGGCCTATCGGTCCGCGGTTGCCTCGCCTTCGTCCGCTGTGCCAAGACCTGGGCGATCAGTCAGGGCCGCACGTTCGTCCTCCCGGACGACATCAAGGACCTCGCCCTGCCGATCATGGGACACCGGCTCATCCTCGAACCCGAAGCTCTGTTCACCGGCGTCTCGGTCGAGCGAATCATCGACGACCTGTTGGCCGAGGTGGCTGCGCCCACCGAACGCGTCTGACGGAAGGCCCGAACCGGCATGGCACGCAAGGGAACTCATCGCGTGAATCGCGAGGCGGGGCGTATGCCGCCTCCCACGTTCGGGGGGCTGCGCGGCATACGCCTCGGCGGCCTGACCACGCGGCTGGGCAAGGCGCGCGAGTGGCTGCAGGATGCGTGGGCCGCGATCGCGCCAAAGGTGGCACCGGTGACCGCGCCGATCGTCGTCGTGCTGCGTTCGATCACGCCCATCGGCTGGACGGTCCTGGTCATCAGCGCCTTGGCCTGGCTGGTCGGGTGGGCGTTGGGCTGGGCCGAGCCGCGCTACCTGGCCGCCTTCGGGCTCCTTCTCCTCCTGTTGTCCGGGCTGCTCACGCTCGGGCGGATGAAGCTCAAGGTCGACCTTGACCTACACCCGCAGCGGGTCATCGTCGGCAGCGGGGCGGCGGCGCGAGTGAGCGTCGTCAACGACGGCGCGCGGCCCGTGCTGCCGCTGGACCTGGACCTGCCTGTCGGCCAGAACTCAGCCCGCTTCCACCTCCCGACCCTTTCCGCTGGTGACCACTACGACGAGCCGGTCATCATCCCCACCCACCGGCGTGGCGTCATCACCGTCGGTCCGCTGAGCACCGGCCGCGGCGACCCGTTCGGGCTGGTGTCGCGTCGCGTCACCTGGACCGAGCCGGTCGAGTTGTTCGTGCATCCCAAGACGGTGCCGGTCGAGCCGGTCGGCTCCGGCCTGCTGCGGGACCTCGAGGGCCACTCCACCAACGACATCTCGATGACCGACCTCGCCTTCCACACCTTGCGCGAGTACACCCCCGGGGACGACCGGCGCTACATCCACTGGCGGTCCTCGGCGAAGCTCGCCGGGCGTCCGACCGGCAGCCCCTTCCTCGTCCGGCAGTTCCTCGACACCCGGCGCTCGCACGTCGCCGTCATCGTCGACTGCAACCGCATGGCGTATGCCGCGGGCGACGATTTCGAGCTCGCCGTCTCCGCCGGTGCCTCGGTCGCCGTGCGCGCTGTTCGCGACCAGATGGACCTCAGCGTCGCGGCGGGCCGGTTCGCAGCCGTCGACCCCGACCCGCCGATGGCGCTGGACGTCTTCTCTCGCGCGGAGCTTGATGGGGTGACGCTGGCTGACTCGGCACGGGAACTGGCCAAATTGTCGCCGGACATCTCGGTCGTCGTGATGGCCACGGGCTCGCTCGGTGAGTTGGGCGGCATACGCCATGCCGCGAGCCATTTCCCGCCCCAGGTGAACGTCATCGCCCTCCAGGTTGAGGAAGGGGCAACGGCGGGCATGACGAGCGTCGGCTCGATCACGATCCTCACCCTTGGCCGACTCACCGAACTGCCGATCATCCTGCGAGGAGGTCAGTCGCGATGACCGTCATCGGTGCATCCCGCCCCAGCATGTGGGCGACCACGTCGACCCGAATGAAGGCGCTGGCGCCCACCCAACCCGATCTTGTCGACGCGGGCTTCCTCGTCGGCATGCTCGTCCTGGCCCTCGTCGGGTTCCGGACCACCTTCGACACGCCGATCTACCTGGCCGCGGGCATCCTCGGGATCCTGCTCGGGGTTGGGTTGTCACACGTCGCCAACGTGCTGCGCCAGCCGATCATCGTCATCGCTGGATTGGTCATCGCGGCCTACTTCCTCGTCGGTGGGTTCGTCGGTGTCCGCGAGCGTCTGTTGGCAGGCGTCGTCCCGACCGGCTCGTCCATCACTGGCCTGTCCTCGGTGGCGATCGGCGGGTGGAAGGACATGCTGACGACGCTGCCGCCGGTCGACGGGTCGGGCCAGTTGGTCGTCCTGCCCTACCTCTTGGGCCTGCTCGGGGGGACGGTGGGGTTCACCGTTGCGCGCCGCACCCGGCTGCCCTGGCTGGCCGTGCTGACCCCGTTGGCTGTGTCCAGCATCGTCATCCTTCTAGGCACTCGGACTCCGGCCGCGGCGCTTCCGATCGGTCTCGGGACTGCCGTGCTCGCCGCTGGCTGGGTCGTGGTGCGGTCACGTCGACTGTCCCTGGTCACCGTCGGAGGGTCCGAGTCGGCTGGGCGCCGCGCTCGGGTCATCACGGGAGCCGCGCTCCTCGCGGTCGCCGCGGCCGCGGCGACCGTCGTGGCGCCGGCCCTCGCCGGCTCGAATGCTCGCGACCGGGTCGTGCTGCGTGCCTATGTCGAGCCACCGTTCGATCCCACCAGCTACCCCAGCCCGGTGGCCGGCTTCCGTAAGTACACCGAGGGCGCCAAGCTGTTGTGGGACCAGACCCTGCTGTCGGTCAGCGGTCTTCCGGCGGGGACACGGCTGCGCTTCGCCACGCTTGACGCCTATAGCGGAACCGCCTGGACGGCTGGGAACTCCTCGGCCGACTCCACCCGCCCGGACACGTACCAGCGGGTCGGGACGGCGATCGAGCAGCCGTCGGTCGCGGAGCCGAAGACCTACACAGTGACGGTCGAGGCGGCATACGCCGCGATCAGTGACCTCAACGTCTGGCTCCCCGCCGCTGGGCCCGCGACCCGGGTGGAGTTCGCGGGTGGGACCGCCGCCGCACATGCCGCTTCGTTGCGCTACAACCTCGCCCTCGGCCAGGGAATCGTTCCCGATCGGCTTCGCGCCGGCGACGTCGTCCAGGTGTCCGGCGGCGTGAACGCAGTGAGCGGGGACGGCTCCCTCATCCCCGGCAGCGGTGTTCTCATGGATGCCTCGACATTCGCCTTCCTCGCGCCACAGGCCACCAAATGGGGTGGGGGACAAGGGGACCCGTGGGCGCAACTGATGAGTGTCGCCAAACACCTCAAGCTGAACGGGGCCTACAGCGACGGCACGACGGCGGCTGAGGTGCAGTACCTGCCGGGTCACGGCGTCGGTCGCCTGCTCACTTTCGCAAACGTCAAGCAGCCGGTCGGCAACGACGAGCAGTATGCCGCCGTGTTCGCGCTCGTCGCCAACCAACTCGGTGTTCCGGCGCGTGTTGTCGTCGGGGCGACCGTGCCCGAAGGTGGCGCCGTTCGTGGCCAGGACGTGCACGTCTGGGTGGAGGTGCTCTCCTCGGATGGGTCCTGGGTCGGCGTGCCGGAAACGGTCTTCATGCCGGATCGCACCAAGAAGCCCGACCAGCAGGAGCCTCCAGCTGCGCAAGACTTCGACACCAAGGTCGTGCCGCCGCCGCCAGCGTCGCGCCCGCCGGGATCGGCGGACTCGCTCGGGACGGCCGATGCCGGAGCCGAGGGGCTGATCGACGGTCCGACGGACCCCGGCTTTGTCATGCCGGCGTGGCTTCTGACCACAGCTCGGTTCGCCGGCCCGCCGCTGGCCGTGGTGCTCGGGACCTGCGCGGTGATCGTGTTGGCCAAGGGCACGCGTCGGCGTCGGCGACGGTCGCAAGGGGCCCCGACCACCCGTATGGCAGGGGGTTGGCGCGAGATCGTCGACCGAGCGGCCGATCTCGGCGCTTCTGTCCCCGCGGCCTCAACCCGGCGCGAGCAGGGGATCGGGCTGTCCGCGTTGGGGGTTCAGGACCTTGCGGATGCGGCCGATGCTGGCGTCTTCGGCCCGGGCGAGCCGTCCGATGCGGAGGTCGCGGACTACTGGTCGCGCGTCGACGGGGCCCGCAGGGCCATGGCGTCGACATATCCCCGTTGGCAGCGCTGGCGAGCGGCTGTGAGCCTGCGTTCGCTTCTGGGGTCCCGTCAGTTGCGAAAGGCCGCGGCATAAGGATGCGGCTCGGGCGGATTGTCACTCCTTTGCTGGGCCGCAGAAACGCCGGCGCAGTGCAGTTCAGCAGCGGGCGGTCCCCGCGGGCTGAGCAGCAGTCCGATCCCGGGGACTTCTCCCCATCGACGCCGACGAGATTTCGCCCTAGGTTCAACCGACGAAGCGCATATAGGGGGCGGGTGACATGGTGTTGACCGAAGGGGCTGATGTCGAGGCGCTATCTGAATCCGTGTCACTCCTTCACGAATATGGCAACCGGATTAGAATGTCGCGTGCAGCGACGGACGCTGTCTTCATTCAACTAGCTACTCATTGGTCCGGGAATGACCAACGTTCGTTGTCGAATCAATGGAATCGCTCCTACGGGCCGGCTCTCGAAGACTGCCGACGCCTGGTGGTGGAACTGGCCCAGACGGTCGCCGCCAACGCCGCGGAGCAGCGCGCCACCAGCAACAGCGTGGCCGATGCAGAGGGTGGGTTCACCCACGCACTTTCGGCGCAGGGAGGGTGGCATGGCGAAGGTACCTCCAGTGACAAGGTGACTGACGCCAGGAATGCCTCGGCTCTACTGGCGTTCGCCGCCGACGCCTACGGGGATTCGAAGGGTCAGCTGCCGACCGGATGGACGCCGGTGCCGGATGAAGAACTGTCGTCGCTCGGCCTGAGCCCTACGGACTTGGTCGGATCTGACGGGTTCCGAGCCGCTGTCTATCGGGACGCTGATGGCCATGTCGTGATGGCGTTCGCCGGCACGGATCCGACGTCGTGGAAGGACTGGAAGACCGATGTGGCGCAAGGCGTCGGTTTGTTCCCAAGTCAATACGAGAAGGCGATCAGAATGAGCATGACGGTCGCGGCGCATATCGGGCCGGACAACCTCGTCCTTACCGGCCATTCCCTTGGGGGCGGCCTGGCAGCCGCGGCTAGCCTGGCAACCGGCGCCTCGGCCATGACGTTCAACGCGGCCGGAGTGAATTCGAATATCCAGTTGGCCCTTGCGATGGTTAACCCGAGCGCCGCTGCCCAGAGTGATCGGCTCATCCACAACTACTACGTCGATGGCGATCCGTTGACGACGCTCCAGAACGCGCGGATCGGCCCGACCGCAGTGGGGACTCAGATCCGCCTCCCCTCCGCGCTGACGGTCGACGCGCAAGAGCGGATTCATCGCTCTGCTTCCGCGGCAGCTGACGCGGGCGCCGATATCGGCCGGGCAGCCGACCCGTTCGGGAACCTTCCGCTTCTGCCTAGCCTCGGCCAGTTGGCGGGCCAGGCGAGCGGATACGCCGTGGGGGTGGCCGCGCAGACCGAAGTGGAGCGGCACAACGTGAGTGGCATCAAGTCGTCGCTCGATGCGTACAGGAAATAGAGACACATGAGAGTCAGGGGGTGTACATCATGACGGTATTTACGGAGGGCGCTGATGTTGAGGCGCTGAGGGACGCGTCCCAGAACCTCCGCCGGATGGCTCGCACGGTCAGTGGTGTGGAGCAGGATGTCGCGCGCATTGTGGGATCAGTTGCCCAGCAATGGGTTGGTTCTGACTCGTCCCGGGCTTCCATTCGATACGCCAACGATGTGCGGCCCGCTTTGCAGTCGGTGACGCAGCTGCTCGCCGACCTCGCCGGAATCATTGACCTCAACGTCGGCGAACAGCAGGAGGCTTCCAACGGAGGCTCTCCCGGAGCAGGGCTCACGGGCGGGGGCGCTTATGTCGCCACCGTCGACACGTGGACGAGCCACTCCAGATCCGCGGCAGACGTGGTCTTGGACGAGCACGGTTTGCGGGCCCAGGCTGAAGTGAGCGGATCGGCGAACATTGTCGAAGGCTCAGCTCACTACTCATCTGGCTCGGCCGAAGTGAACGCTCACGGGACTGTCGGGGTGAGCGGGTCGGCGTCTGCAAGTGCCTCGCTCGGGGCCGACGGGCTCTCGGCGGACGTTCACGGGGAGGTCTTCGACGGTGCCCGGGGCGGCGTGGATGCCAGCGCCGACCTTGGAGTAGCAAAGGCCACGGGTCACGGTGAGGCCTCGGCCGGTCTGGAAGCGAGTGGGCAAGGAAGCCTGCACGTGGACGGTTCCGGGGTCACCGCGAGCGCCGAAGGCAAGGCCTTCCTGGGGGCCGAAGCGGGCGTCGAGGGGAGCATGGAGGTCGGCGGGGTCACTGGAACCGCCGGCGCGCACGGCATGGTCGGCATCGGCGTAGAGGGCAGCGCCAAAGGCTCATTCGGGCCCGACAAAGTCGGGTTCAGCGTGGATGCAGGTCTTGCTGTCGGCCTTGGCGGATCGGTGCACATCGAGGTGTCTGTCAACCCGGCAGAAGTAGTAAAGAACGTCACCAAGGCTGTCTCCAGCTGGTTCAAGTTCTGACCACACGAACGCACGCGTGCCAAATCGCACGTGAGGATGAGAGGACCCGAAGATGGTGCGTTTGACGTATCCGAGTGCCAAGTTCCCAGCCGAGCCGCAGGTGCTCCTGGATGTCCCGGACGACTGGGAACCCGTGTCGACGCTCACGACAAGACTTGCGGCCCGAGCGGTGGCGGAGTCGGATTTCCACACGAACGTCGTGGTCACCATCGACCGGCGCCCCGAGGGTACGCAGGTCGGCGAGGCGCTTGACGAACTGGCGGTTGAATCCACGCGCCGCCCGGAAGGGACGGTATCTGAATCTTTCCACGCAGAGTTCGGCGGTCATGAATGGGTGGGCTGCGAGTTGTCGTGGACGGATGAGCGCGTGGGTCGAATCCTGCAAGTGCATCTGTTCGCTGTCGTCAGGCCCGAAGAACCGACGATTCCTGTCTTCCTGGTGCAACTCACGGGGTCTTGTCTTGCGCAGCATGAAGATCGGGATTACCCCACGGTCAAGAAGGTCCTCTCCAGCGTGCGCCTTGGTCCATCGGCAGGCTGAGGTCAAACCTTTCCAGGGAGTTCTGAGTTGGGTCGAGTGAGGTACAACGTCGTTGGCGCGGTGGGCTGGACCCACGTCGCTGGTCCGGCCTTCCAGGTCCACGTGCGCGTAGACCGGGGCGCGCCGGTGGTCCGGTCGCTGAGTTCAGCAGCCGACGCCGCAGATCTGGCTGCGCTGGGTTCGCTCCTTGACGAACACCCAGAGTGCGCGTTCGCACTGTTTCAACATCATCCGGTTCAGCGGGTCCTCGTGCGCGGTCCGGCGAGGGTCGATGTGCATGGGGCTCAAGACGAGAGCTTCGGCCCGACATCTGAGGACTTCCTGCTGGATGCACCCATCGATTGGGCTGTCTCGACGGTTCGGCTCATCGCGTGTGACGATTCAGTTCCTTTGACCCCACCCCTGCGCGTTCCACAACGTGAAGAGGGACAGGGGGTCGATGACCTGCCGAAAAGAGATCCCGTCCAGGAAGCCGCCGAGCCTGAGAGGAGCATCGTGGCGGTAGGGCCGCCGCCTCCTGACGCCTGGTGGCTGGCGGGCGTGCCGAGTCACGGCGTTCTCCCTGACCTGCTTCCGGCATTGGCAGAGTCATCGGAGGTGGTCGTTGCCGATCGCGACTCATCGGATATCCAACCGCGGAGGCCTGCTCGGTGGGGCAGCCTCTCTGACACGGTGCAACCGATACCGGTCCGCCCCGAGCCTCAGGGCGACTCCTATGCGGCATCGACGCGTGGTGCGGCATCTATCGTGCTCCCCGGCGGGCAGCGCGTCGCCGTCAATGGATCAGTCGTCATCGGGCGCGCGCCCGGGGAGGGCTCATCGGACGCAGGCGCTCTGGCGCTTCGGGTGCCCGACAGCGGCCGGACCGTGTCTCGCCGTCACCTCCGGCTGAGCCAGCGGCCCGAAGGAGTCCTCGTTGAGGACCTCGGGAGCCGGAATGGCACCTGGCTCTATGTCCGAGGCATGGTGCCGCGGCACCTTGTGCAAGGCGACGTGACCGTTGTCAACCCGGGTGAATGCGCGCTGATCCTGCTGTCCAACGAAGCCGTTGTTTGGCTTGACGTCACCCAATGGAGAGTGCAGTGAAACTGAATCTCACGCTCAACGCCCAGGGCCGCGACATCGATCTGACCGCAACCGTCGATTCCTCGGTCACCGTGGGGGACCTCGCTCGACGCTTGGCGCTGTCGGATCCTTTGGGCAGACAAGAGCTACCGTCCTCGGACGCCCAGCACACAGTCGAGCTGTTGGACCCGGCGTCCCGGCTGCTTGATCCTCGTAGCCTGGTCTCGGAAAGCGGCCTGCGGTCGGGCGTCCGGGTGCGCTTGGGCTGGGTAGGTGCCCGGTTCGGTGGCGGCGCTAACGCTGTCCTCGACCTCCTCGTCCTTGACGGTCCTGATCGCGGGCGAACCTTCCCGGTGCCCAGCGGGACGTCCTACGTCGGGCGGGGCCGAGGTTGCGAGGTGCAGCTCAGCGACGCGCTCGCGTCTCGGCACCACGCCAGGCTGGTGGTTACGGACGTCGTCGAGATCGTTGATCTGGGATCTGCCAACGGGACGTTGATCGGTGGCCAGCCGGTGACTCGTGCCCGACTGCTACCCGGGGACAATGTCGTCATTGGCGACACCCGATTTGCCATGGTGTGGAAGGACGAACAGCACGAGGCCCGGGTGAGCAGTGCCACCAACGGGGTCTTGGGATTCGATGGCGACCAGGTTCTCTTCTCGCGCTCGCCAGTGGTCAGTCGAGTATTCGACGTTAAGGAGTTCCCCCTTCCGGAGCTTCCCGAGCGGCCGAGACGCGCGCCCTTGCCATGGCTCATGGCGACACTTCCGCTCCTCTTCGCTGTCGTCATGTACTTCACTACCGGGAACGCATCATCGTTGATCTTCTTCCTGCTCATGCCCCTCATGTTGCTCGGCAGTGCAATGGAGAGCCGTTCGCATACGAAGCGGGAGTACGCCGCCTCAATGCGTGAATTCCTTGAGGACGTCGACAAGATCACTGAACGCATTCGCGCGGAGCAACTGATTGAACATGACGTCCGGAATGAAGAGCATCCCGCCATCGAAGAGTGTCTAGCTGCGGTCGACCGGCGCTCCTCCCAACTGTGGTTTCGGCGGCGGGACCTGCCTCGCTACCTTGAGTTACGGGTTGGCCTTGGCGCCCTGCCATCGAGGTGCACGACAGAGATGCCGCAGGTGGGGCGATCGAAGGCTGAGGCCTGGCTGGCTTTGGAGAAGGCCACCGCGGGACTTGAACTCATCGACGACGTGCCCGTCGTCGTGACGCCGCTCACTGATGGGGCCGTCGGCGTGGCAGGACGGCGAGACGCAGCACTGCCTGTCGCCTACTCATTGGTGATGCAGGCCGCCAGCTTGCACTCGCCGGCGGAGCTTGTCATCACCAGCTTCGCGTCGGCCGCTTCCGCGCCGAGTTGGGACTTCCTCAAGTGGCTACCGCATGTGGCTTCGGCGCAGTCGCCGATCGGGGCACTGCATCTCGCGGCGACCGGACCGGCGTGCACCGCCCTCGCGGATCAACTTGATGAGCTCATCGCTTGCAGAAACAGTAAGGATACGGCGCCCTGGTCGACCACTGTCCTAGCCATCATCGAAGGTGACGCGCCCATCGAGCGCAGCAGGCTCGTCGACATCGCTGAGCGAGGCTTAGGCAAGGGCGTCGCGGTGCTGTGGATCGCTGAGGGACAACCTCGCCTGCCAGCCGTCTGCACGGCCTACGTGGTCGTTGAAGAGGGCGCAACCGTCGGTTACGTGCGTCAGTCCGAATTGGTGACGCCGGTGCGGCTTCAGGCGTGCACGGGGGCCCAGGCCGCCGGAGCTGCTCGGCTGATGGCGCCACTCGTCGACGCGGGAGTGCGTAGCGAGGACTCCAGCGACCTCCCCCGGCATGTGTCCTTGCTATCCCTGGCGGGGTCAGAGCTGGCAACGTCGCATGCCTCTGTCGTCGAGCGGTGGACTGAGTCGCGGTCGATCCTCACCGGCCCGTTCGCGAGTGAGCCGAACCGCCGACCGGCGAATCTTCGGGCACTCATCGGACAATCGGCATTGGGGGCGTTCAGCCTCGACCTTCGGGCAGACGGCCCCCATGCGCTTGTCGGTGGTACGACGGGGTCGGGTAAGTCGGAGTTGCTGCAAGCGTGGATTCTCGGACTGGCGACCGCCCACTCACCCCAACGCGTCACCTTCCTGCTGGTTGACTACAAGGGCGGCTCCGCGTTCCGGGAGTGCACGAACCTTCCGCACACGCTTGGCCTCGTCACCGACCTCTCCCCGCACTTGGTCCGGAGAGCTCTTATCTCCCTCTCTGCCGAGCTTCGATATCGAGAGCATCTCCTTGCGACGTACAAGGCCAAGGACCTGCTGGAGCTCGAGCGGCGTGGGGAAGTAGACACTCCTCCGAGCCTCATCATCATCGTCGATGAGTTTGCGGCCCTGGTGCATGAGGTGCCGGAATTCGTGGACGGCGTCGTGAACGTAGCCCAACGCGGTCGATCCCTCGGCCTGCACCTCATCCTGGCCACGCAGCGTCCCGCCGGCGTGATCAAGGACAACCTGCGAGCCAACACAAACTTGCGGGTCGCCCTGCGGATGGCCGACGAGTCAGACAGCGACGACGTGCTTGGGTCTACCCAGGCGGCGTTCTTCGATCCCGCTGTTCCTGGCCGGGCCGTCAGTAAGAGCGGGCCGGCTCGCCTCACTCCGTTCCAAACGGGATACGCGGGAGGGTGGACCTCGACGACTCCGCCTCCGCCCGAGGTGTCCGTTCGAACGTTGTCCTTTGGCCCAGCGCAGGAATGGATATACGAAGAGCCGCACGAGGCCGGAGCAAATCCGGGACCAACCGACATTCAGAAACTGGTGTCCTCCATCAAAGAGGCCGCTGAACTGGCCCAACTTCCTGAGCCCCGCAAGCCGTGGCTGCCCAGTCTGGCGAACGTCTACGACCTGGCCGTGTTGCCGTCGAGGCGCCGCGACGACGACTTCACCTACGCCATGGTGGATCTTCCAGACAGTCAGGAACAGCCAACGCTGTCGTTCCGCCCCGATGTGGAAGGCAACCTGGCGGTCTTCGGGGTGTCGGGTTCGGGGACCTCAACACTGCTGCGCACGATCGCAGTTGGCGCGGGCTACACCATCAACGGTGGCCCTTGCCAGGTCTACGGATTGGACTTCGGAAACCGTGACCTGCACGTCCTTGAGTCGCTTCCCCATGTTGGCAGCATCATCAACGGCTCCGACCACGAGCGTGTCGTGCGACTGATCACCCACTTGGAGAAGGAGGTCGATCGGCGCAGGACGGCCTATCAGGCGGTGAACGCCGGGACGATCGGCGATTACCGACGCCTTGCTGACGTGGCGGCCGAACCTCGAATCTTCCTCCTGATCGACGGGACCAGCGCCCTGAAACAGGCTTACGAGGTAAGCGGTCGATATCAGTGGCTTGACCGACTGGGGGCGATCGCTGCAGCCGGGCGGCCGCTTGGCATCCACTTCATCCTCGCCGTGGACCAAAGGGGCGGACTGCCCGCCTCCCTGTCTCCGGCTATCCAGTCTCGAATCGTCATGCGGATGAGCTCAGACGACTACTTGTCGATGGGCGTCGCGGGGGATGTGTTGACCGCCGACACGCCGGCCGGACGTGGTCTTCGCGGCACCGACGAGATCCAGGTCGCGGTCCTTGGGGGGTCCACGGACCCGGCGAAGCAGGCGAGGGCAATCGTGAAATTCGGCGAGGCCGCCAGAAGGGCAGGCGTTGCCGCGGCTCCGGCCATCGAGAGCCTGGCCGAGCGGGTGGAACTACGCGAACTTCCGCCTATGGCCGGTGACCGCCCCGTCCTGGGGGTGAGCTCTAGTTCCCTGCTCCCGCAGACCTTCCAACCGTCCGGGACGTTCATCGTCACGGGTCCATCGGGAAGCGGGCGCACCACGGCGGTCCGGACCGTCTGCATCGCTACTCGAAGGGCGCTTCCAACCGCTGAGTATCACCTGCTGACGCTGAGGGCGGCCTCTCCGGTGGCATCTCTCGGCATTTGGACGAGCACCGCAGTCGGTCCCCAGGGGGCCGTGGACGGCGCCCGGCGGCTCGCCAAAGCTCTGCGGGGACGGACAGATTCCACGCCGGTCGTCGTGGTTCTCGAGCGGGTCGATGAGCTCACTGCGGACGCGGGGGAGGAGGACGTCGAAGACCTCGTGCGCGTGTGCATAGAGCGCGACCATTTCGTCGTTGCCGAGGCGGACGCCCAATTCTTCAGTGGCAGCTACGGGCTCCCTTCACGTCTGCGAACCAGCCGCACAGGCATTGTGCTGCATCCGGAAGGAAGCGAGGGAAATCAGGCCTTCCGAACGGACCTCCCCTCCCTCGATCGGTCACAGCTTCCGGCTGGGCGAGGGTTCTACGTCACCAAGGGCACCGTGGAACTCGTGCAGGTGGCGATTCCCTGAGAAGGAGGTGGAGGAAATCGTTCGCTGAGCGGAAAGGGCTATGGCACAACAGAGTACGGTGGTTCGCGATCCGGGGACTTGTCCCCATCGACATGATGAGTGAGTCGCTGTAGCGTCTCCCTTATCGAAAGAAGTGCAAGACCCGCAAGAATCATTCAGGGCTTTGACCCATCAAAGTCTTGGGACCTAGGAGGGTAATCATGGCATGGTTGGGAATGAACGTTCCGAAGTGCGAGCAGTTGTCAGCTGATTTGGCATCGGAGCATGCCAAGTTGGTGTCGCTCGCCGGCCAGATCGACAGCGAGGTCAGCAAAATCGACCGCAGTTGGAATGGCGACGACTCGGTGGCATTCGTCAACAAGTGGCGCTCGTCCCAACACCAGCAGGTGGTGGCAGCGGCGAAGTTCATCCAGGACCTGAAGACCACTCTTGACCAGGAGATCGCCCAGCAGAAGCGCACCTCCAAGTAGCGCTGGCCGGACCAACTCCAACCCAACACGGATCTAGAAGGGATCGCATCATGGCTGTTTTCGATCACGGAATGGATGTCGCGGCGGTGGGCGCCTCAGGGGCTCAGCTCGTCACGCAATCCGCAACTCTCGGGCGCATCACCGATCAGGTCACGCACATCGTCGGCGATGTCGGCCGTAACTGGGAGGGCTTCGACAAGCTTCGCTTCCTCGCGAAGTGGCACACGCACGTTCCGTCGCTGCAGTCGGTGGCTAAGGACGTCGCGACCATGGGCACCACGTGCCTGCAGAACGCTGCCGAACAGGGCATTGCTTCTACCTGATCGCCAAGCGTCGGGTCGTCCGCTTGCAGGGGGGTGCGGACGACCCGACGAGGCTGTTTGTCGTTGCGGTGGCAAAGTCGGAGGCAAGGGAGACACACCCTTTGTCATATTCACGTATCGGCGTGTCCAAGGAGTAAGCCCGTGATCTGCAGGCTGTGTGGCTACCAGGCGTCATACGACGCACCCGCCTGTCCTCGCTGTGGAGCTGTCGCCGGCGCTGCTGCCTCGGCGGTACCTGCACCGCCCCCGGCGGGCTCATCGGCTCAGCCATCAACCTCCTCGGGGTATGCCGCGGGCCCGACGAGCGAGCCGGTCGAGCCGCTGGCGACGGAACGGACCATCAATCGGGCGGCTCTACGGGCGGAACTTGCCCGCGGCGGTATGCCGCCCGCGGGCCTCGGCGGTGGCGACTTTGTCGTGCCGACGGCCGACGCCAGTGCCGACCTGAACGGCGACTGGCTCGGGGGCGCCGGGGTCACGGCATACCCGAGCGCGGATGACATCACGCGCTCGCCGGAGCTGGCGGTCCTCGCCGCATCTCCCGACGCGGGCGCGGCCCCGCCCGAGCTAGGCCCGAGCTTCGCGGAGGGCACAGCGGGCGTTGCTCCAGCCCCGGCAACTCTCGGCGCGCGCTTCTTGGCTCAGCTGCTCGACAGCCTGGTTCTGACGGTGGTGATGGTCCCGTTCGGCCTGGCCATCACGCTGATGGACACCAGGCGCGGTGTCGGCCAGGCCCTCAG
>JAKOZM010000351.1 GCA_029779995.1 Actinomycetes bacterium | reverse complement strand
ACGGCCTCGACACCGGCGACTATTCCTTCGCTTACATCGCCGGTTGGGCCGACGCCACCGACGACCCGACCGCAGCGTTGCGCAGTACCGCCGAGCGTGTCCGGGGTGTCGCCGCCCAAGTCTTAGCCGACCGCACCTCGGTCGATCAGGACGCGGTCGAGCAGGTCGCCGAACGGGCCACCCGTAGCCTCGGCCTCGCAGACGCCGCACGTTCCAGCGCCGATCGAGCCGTCGGGCTCACCGGCCCCACCGCAGCGCAGATCGCCGCCGCCAACTACGACGCGCAGCAGTGGTTCCTGGCCCAGGCCGCCGCATCACCGGACTGGGCACAAGCGGTGCGTGACCGGGGCATCGACCCTTCGGTGGCGGCGCGTCTCTGCATCGGATGGGCACCCGACACGTGGACCGGTCTCACCGCCCACCTACGCCAACTCGGCCACCGCGACGCCACGTTGACCGCCGCGAGTCTGTCCCGCGTGGCCAGCACCGGCCGGCTCATCGACACCAACCGCGGCCGCGTCACCTTCCCCTACATCACCAGCGATGGCACCGTCGCCGGATTTACCGCACGGATCCACGGTGCCCACCCGACGAACGCCCCCAAGTACCTCAACAGCGGTAGCAACGACCTATTCACCAAAGGCCACCACCTCCACGGCCTCCACAACCGCACCGGATCTACCGCCGGGGTCGTCCTCGTCGAAGGCCCCTGGGACGCCACCGCCGTCACCTACGCCACCAGCGGACAACACCTCGGGATCTCCGCCAACGGCACCGCACTCACCGCCGAGCAAGCCCGACAGATCGCCGACCTGCAGCTGCCCGTCACCGTGTGGACCGACCCCGACACCGCCGGACAAGACGCCGCCACCCGAGCCCACGAAATGTTGGCCCGAGCCGGCGTCACCGACGCGCAGCACGTCACCACCGCCCTAGCCGACCCCAGCGACTACCAACGCATGTTCGGACCCACCGCCACCACCGACGCGCTCGATGACAGCCGCCCCCTCGCCGTAGCCGTTGTCGACCAACGCCTCGACGACATCCGAGACCACGGCCTCCACCGAACCATCGAAACCGTCCGCGAGCTTGGATCGTTGGTCACATCGCTGTCCTACCAACAGCAAGGCGAAATCGCTCAACACATTGCAGGTCGCACCGGGCTACAGGCCCCCACGGTCGCCACCGCGTTGACCGAAGGAGCGCCCCACCCGGGGCGACCCCAAGGGGCGGCCACCACCGCCCCCACCGCTCAGAAGCCAGTCATGAAGCACGCGGACAAGACGGTGGCTACGGCAACACGATGAATGTTTATCTGAGCACCGAGTCGGACCCTGCTCGTAGGCTTCACTCAATGAGTGCGCGGAGGCGGATTGGCCGTCACCCGGGCTGCCGCAGGGGGTAGATAACGTGACCGAGGTCGACGAGATCCGGCAGGAGGCGCGACGAAACACGCGTGGGCGCTTCGAGCAGTGGGCCAAGAACCCCACGTGCGAGGCCAATACGCTGTCGGCGGTCCACAACATCCGCCTCGACAAGGCGGCCGCAGCGGCGGGGATCGACGCGAGCTACGGTCAATCCCCGTTCGCCATCGCACGGGGTAACCGTTTCGAAGCGGGCCTCTTCACGAATGACGCAGCCAGGATCCGCGACGCGCTCCAGCGGGAAGGAGTCATCCCGGCCGGTTCGGTCGGATTCTCCGACCTGCGCTTGAAAATCAACGGCGGCACAAGGGTCACATCTGTCGATGAGGCCCTGCGGGAGACCGAACGCTGGCTGCAACGCGTCGCGGCGAATCCCGACTCAGCCGAGCCGATCGTGGCGGCACCGATGATCAAGATCCCGAAGGGGGTGATCCTGCCCGAGGCGTTGCTCATCATCGACGTCGTCACCGTCACCCGAACCGTTGAGGGCCTCCCACGCATCACCGTCGGCGAGATCAAAGTCTTCCCCGACCGCGGTGGCCACACCGATCCACACCAGTTGGCAGCGGCACGTGCGCAGGCCGGAATCTACCGACACGCTCTCGACCTGGCCATCACGTCACTGGCCCTGACGGACGACATCGATCTGGCGCCCGACGGATTCCTCGTCTTCACCTGGCCGGGTTCCAACTCGCCCTCGATCCGAGCACACGAGGACCTGACCTACCAGGCGATTAGAGCTGAGCGGGGCTTCGAACGACTCGAGGAAATCGCCCTCGGCGTCGTGCGTGACGACGACTTCTCCGCCGACAACCCCACCCTGGTCCAACGCGTCCTCGACGCACCGACCGAATACGCGGAGGCGTGCCTGTCGTTTTGCGATCTCGCCCCCCGCTGCCACCAGCGGGCCCTCGAAGCGGACGACCCGATCATCCTCGGTGGAGACGTGAAGCGGCTGCTGGGGGCCGCAACAATCGGGCGGGCGATCGAACTGCTCAACGGTGCCGAGCCCACCGATGACCGCGAGGCGGACCTGCAGCGGCAGTTGGTCCACGGATGAACTCCGTACGCGCAGTCACCCGCAAACTCGAGGCCTGGCAGATCGGGCAGCCCGTGCCTCGCTACGACACGATCCACCACGCGATCATGCCGCCCGACCAAACGATGATCGTCGCGTTCGTCCGGATGGCCGGAGAGTCCCGACCGTGGGGGATCGCCTGGGGCGCCGCCGGAACCGAGCCGACCGTGCGATCCGTGCCAGATGGGCGCGTCCGCGACGACGTCGCCGTCCTGTGCGCTGCGTTCGCCGAGGACCTGCTCGAACACCTCCGCGTCCACAACTGGACGTTCAACCCGGCCCCGCAGAAGCCCGAACTGGGAGACCTCCGGCAGGTGTGGCTGCCCAACGGCCAGCACATCGCGATGCTCCATCAACTCAGCTACACGTACTCCCAGACCAAGCACGGTGGAGAGAACCAAGACATCCTGCGGGCACTGGGCCGCGTCGCCGGGTGGATGTTCCGTGACACCACTCGTGTCGGCAGTCAGCACGTGGTCAGCGCCAGCAGCCTGCTCGGTGACTCCTACGTGTTCCCCGCCCAAGACGTGCGCACCGCCCACCTCGGCTTCCAAATGGCCTGGCTGACCACCCAAGGCAACCGAGACGCCCGCCTGGCCGCAGCAGCAGACGCCGAAGGGCTCACGGTCTCACCCACGATGAACCCAACCCTCGAGAGAGACCGCCTCAGTGACCTTGTCAGCACGTGGCAGGACTCACGCCGCGACGGTGGTGACACTCACACGCCCGGCGACGAGATCGACAGCATCCTGAGCAAGGAACTGCGGCGTCGCTGGAACCTGACCGAAGACGCCTACCACCTCATGGCCGCCAACGAACGACCCGTCAACGCCGGCGTCAGCGAACTGGTCCGGTTGGCGCACTCGGAGTTCTGGTTCCAGCACCAACGAATCGAACTGCGCCTCAACGACCCCAGTCAAGGGCCAGCGTTCGTGGCCCATCCCGAAACCGACTTCCATGGCTCCGCAGCCGCGTCGCGCTACCTCATCCACGCCGCCGCGGACGAGGCCTACATCGGGTACCTCATCCACGACGACCCCGCCCTCTTCCGCGAGGCCCTGGACGACGGACGCGCGTTCGAGGCCCACGTTCTGCGCGTCGACGATGCCGGTGTCGGCCGTTCGACCATCCCACGTTGGACGCTGCGGCTCGACCCGTCCCTGCCGCACCGGCTGCGTGAGAACGCCAGAGTCGCCCCCTACGGCTCCCGAGGACACGAGGCCACGATCATCGACCTGGAAACCAACGAAGACGACCTGCTGGTCACCATCGAATGGACGAGCCGAAAGACCAAACCCCTCGCCGGGCCCTTGATGGCCAAACCGGCAGACGACGCATGGGTGGGAGTCGACGTCGCGTTCGTCCAGTCCGATGCCGCCAGCCTGACCCAACGCCGAAGCCAGCGGGTTTGGGCGGCCTCGAACGGGCCCGGTGCCTGGCTGACCCACGGCAAGGCGTCCGCCCCCATGGAGATCAGCGGCGACGACGGCTCCACCGACCTGGTGTACGACGACGTCGCCCAAATCGCGGACGGGGTGGGAGTGTGAGCCTGGAAACCATCGACGCCCAATACGCTGCACTGCGCGCCCGCCTCACCGACTACGTCACGGCCGGGGGGCGCCTCGCGGTGGTCAAGGCGCCTCCCGGCTCAGGAAAGACGCACACCCTGATCGAGGTGCTGTCCGTAGTCGCCAGCAAGGGGATGCGGATCGCCGTCGCCGCGCAGACCAACAGTCAGGCCGACGACATCTGCCAGCGATGGATCACCGCCCACCCCGAAGTGCGTGTGGCACGGTTCTCCAGCAAGGGTCTCGCCGCCCCGCAGGGATTCCCAGCCAGCGTCGCGTGGGTGACCGACAAGAAGGAACTGCCGACCGGACCCGGCGTCACCGTTGCCACGACCGCGAAATGGTCGCTGACCGACCTCGCCGCACCCTACGACCTCCTCGCCATCGACGAGGCGTGGCAGATGAGCTGGGCCGACCTGATGCAATGCGCCGTCGTCAGCGACAAATTCTTGATGATCGGCGACCCCGGCCAAATCCCGCCCGTCGTCCCTATCGACGTGCGTCGCTGGGAGACATCGCCGCGGGCACCGCACAAGGCCGCACCCGAAGTCATCCTCGCCGAACCCGCCCTGGAGGCAGTCCGTTTCGTCGGTTCCCTGCCCGCCTGCCGTCGGCTACCCAACGAGTCCGTCGACTTCGTTCGACCCTTCTACGACTTCCCGTTCGAGGCCTACATCCCACCTGGCGAGCGCGGGCTCGACACCAGCACCCCGTGGGGTGACGCACTCGCCGACGGCCGCCCACTGGCACTGACCATCCCCACACCCGACCACGGCCCACCGATCGAAGTCGACCACGAGATCGCGGCCGCGGCCGCCGCAGTGGTTCGCGACCTCCTGGCCGGCGCAGCCACCCTGCGGCTCGGCACGACCACACGCCCGCTCGAGCCCCACGACATCGGCATCACCAGCAGCCACCGCGTCATGAACGCAGCACTCACTGCCGCGCTCGGATCCTCGGCCGGCCACATCAGAGTCGACACACCCGAACGGTGGCAAGGTCTCGAGCGGCCCATGATGATCGCCGTGCACCCACTCTCGGGCGTATCCGACCCATCAGCATTCGACCTGGAAACCGGGCGGCTGTGCGTCATGGCCTCCCGGCACCAAGCAGCGCTCATCCTGCTCACGCGCGACCACGTCGGCGACACCCTGCGCAACTACGTCCCCAGCGCCGAGCAAGCACCGGGTCGCCCCGACATTGTCGGGCGCGGCCACAACGCGCACCTGAAGTTCTGGAGCCAGTTGGAAGACCACGACAGCATCGTCGCGTTCACGTGACTTGAGCAGCCCCGCACACCGACTTCACGTCACACGCCAGGCACTTCTTGCGCTCCGGCTGCGGAGTGAAGTCACGGGCCCGCAATCGGGCCGCAGTGTCGACCACCAAGCGTTCGGCGAGTGCGACCTCCGCCGCACTGACATCGACGGGATGGCGAATGGTCGTGCCCATGTCGTGGATGAAAGCTCCCCCCACACTCAGCCCCTCGCGCCGGCCGGCATCGGCGTACACCTGCAACTGCAGAGGGTGAATCTCACCACGGGTGGAGGTCTTGTAGTCGACGATTGCGAGGTTGTCGATGACCCCGTCGTGTTCGTCGTAGATGACATCGGCTCGACCGCTGACCACCACCCCATCGAGGTAGAGCTCGAAAGGCCTCTCGGTCGCCCAGGTCCGCCGCAGATCGTCCTGGTGGTCGTGGACGTACTTGAAGACCAGCAGCCGCGCCTTCTCCCGCATCTCCTTGTGCGCGGCCTTGTTGGCGAAGGGGAGAAAGAAGTCGGAGGTGAGCATGTCGTTGATGGCTTTCGGCTTCGGCAAGTCTCCGGTGGCGCGCACATGTTCGGCGATCACCCGCATCACGTGATGCACCGCGTTGCCGTAGCCGATCTCCGAGCGGGCCGGGGGCATGAACCCCAACTCGTTGCGCAACAAGTACGACTGTGGGCAGGAAAGGTAGGCCTCCAACTCGCTGTAGGTGACGCTCAAGTCGGGCACCTCGACCCTCCGCGGCTCCGCAGCCGTGGGAAGCCCAGCGCTCGCGGCCAGTGCCGCCGCCTCGGTGATGTACGGCGACGGCCTCGCCGTGTTCTTCGACACCCGCGAATGCGACGACAGGGACAGCCAGTCACGAGCCCGGGTCAGTGCGACGTAGAACAGTCGCCGCTCCTCAGCGTCGGAGCCCTCGTACCGGGCCGCGTCGAACAGGTCCCGAGGGATCAACCAGTTCTTGACTTGCCCCGAGCGGCTGGACGGAAACCGCCCAACAGTCAGGGACGGCAGGAACACCACCGGCCACTCCAGGCCCTTCGCGCCATGCACGGTTCCCAACGCGACCCCATCGCCGAGCAGATCCTCCTCGCCGTCGAAGTCGTCGTAGTTCCCAGTCGCGTAGTTCACCAGCAGAAGCGCGAAGTTTCGGTAGAACCACTCGTTGCCCGGTACGCCACCGACCTGCTCGCTCGGACTTGCTGGGTCGCGTCGAGCACGGCGGGTCACCGACTCATAGTCGGCCAGCACGTTCGTGAACCGAGCCACCGTTCCCAGCCGGTTGCGTTGGTGGGCGTCGGTGAGGTCCCACTGCGAGATCCGCAGCAAGTCGGCGAGCTCATAGAACTCCCCGACCAAACTGGGATCCCAATCCGGTGGGTCCTGCCGCGTCTTGGCCTGCCACCCCAGCAGATGCGTGCGCAACCGGTCGAGATCGTCGACATCCAGGTCGAACGTGGCGCGGTAGTCGGCTAGCAAGTCGTCGAGCTGAATCGTCTGCCGCCTAATGAACCGGCCCGGAGCCCAATCGATGCCCGACAACCAGGCGCACGTCGCCCCGAACACAGCCGCCTCGGCCTGCTCGAACAGCCCCGTACGCCCACCCGGCTGCACCGGAATCCCCGAGACATCCAACGCGTCGAGGATCTTGGCGTAGGCGGTGCGGCCCCGCACGAGGATCGCGATGTCCTGGTAGCGAACCCCCTGGCCGTGCAGCGCCTCGATGGCCAGCGCGATCGAGTCCGCCTCCTCCTGCTCATCCGCGTGCCCGGCCGCGATCGACACCGCCGGGCCCTCCGATGGCCGAAACGCAGCCATCTCCTTGTCGAGACGACCCGGGATCGACTGCGCAAACCCGTTCGCCACCTCCACGATCCCCGGCCGCGAACGGCGGTTCACCAGCAGGCTGAACGTCGTCACGTCCTGGTAGCGCTCGGCGAAGGAGACGATGTTGCTCACGTTGGAGCCGCGCCACTGATAGATGGCCTGGTCATCGTCGCCCACCACCACCAGGTCCGCGGTACCGTGAGGCTTCGCCAGTAGTTCGATGAGTTGCTCCTGCGCCGGATTCACGTCCTGGTACTCATCCGCGATCAGGTGGCGCAGCTCGGCAGTCACCGCGGCACGGATGACAGGGTCCTCCAAGGCCCGGACCGCCTCGACGATCTGCGTCCCGAACGACATGAACCGGTATCCGTCCAACATCTCGTAGTAGGCCACCGCCGAGTCACGAAAGTCTCCCGCTGGGAGAGAGTCCACCGGGATCAGCTCGTTCTCGACCACCTCGATGCTCTCCTGGAACGACTTGATCCCGGCGAACAACCTGTTCCCCGGATCCAGCCGCTTGAGATGCAGCCGGTTCTGCTCCCGGTACAGCAAATTCGTCAGTTGGTTCGGATCCAGTGGGGTGTACGTCTCGAAGGAGGGTACGAAGGTCTGCAACAGTCGGAAGCAGAACCCATGGATCGTCCCGACGTACAACCGCCCTAAGTGGTCCGTGGCTCCGTCACCCAACCGGGCCGTCGCCCTCTGCCGGATCCGCTCCTTCAACTCCGCCGCAGCCTTCTCCGTGAACGTGAACGCGACGATCGACTCGGGGGCTTCACCGTCAGCCAGCAGTGCCGCCACCCGCTGCGACACGACCTCGGTCTTCCCCGAACCCGCCGCCGCGATGATCTGCACATGTCCCCCGCGATGCTCGACCGCAGCCGCGGCCTCACCCCCGAGGACCGGAATCGTGTCGGACCCATCTGCTGACATAGACCCAGGCTATTGACGGAACCATCCGTTCGACAGTTATCGAACGAGTCCCCACAGATAGCCTTCCTATATGCCGACCGAGAACGGGGAAACCATGACCGACGAGCCAGACAAGGTGGACCTGTCGACACCAGACCTTGCCGCCGAGAACCGCGACGCGCTTGCCGCGCTCTTCCCCGGGGTTCTCGCCGACGGCGTCCTGGACTCAGCAAAGCTCGGGGAACTGCTTGATACTCCCGTCGCTCAGGTCCCCGATGGGCGCGAACGGTACGGCCTCCAATGGGCAGGCAAGCAGGAGGCCATCCGATCACTCCTCACCCCCAGTCGAGGCACCCTCGCGCCCGACCTCGAACGCTCCATCGACTTCGACACCGCGCAGAACGTCTTCATCGAGGGAGACAACCTCGAAGTCCTCAAACTCCTGCAGAAGTCCTACAACGACAAGATCAAACTGATCTACATCGACCCGCCCTACAACACGGGCAACGACTTCGTCTACAACGACGACTTCTCCGACGGGCTACGCGGGTATCTGGAGTACACCGGCCAGCTCGACGAGGACGGGAACAGGGCCGCGGCGACCGCCGAAACCGCTGGGCGGCGGCACAGTCGGTGGTTGTCGATGATGTACCCGCGGCTGGTCCTCGCCCGAAATCTCCTTCATCAGAGAGGTGCCATCCTCATCTCAATCGATGACACAGAGCTGGCCAGCTTGATCCTCCTACTGAAGGAGATATTTGGCGCGGAGAACTTCGTGTCCTCGCTCGTGCATCAGCGCGCCAAAGGCGGTGGGCAGGCAAAGTACGTTGTCAAGGGTCATGACTATGTGCTTTGTTTCGCGCGAAACCTGGCTGAGATGCCGCCGCTCTTGCGGCCGAAGGTAATCCAGCAGCAGGTAGTAACCATCGAGGGCATCGACTACATCAAGAACGACGATGTTGTTCGCCGGAGTTTCGGCAAGTACGACAAGTCGGAGGACCGTCGGTGCTTCTACGAAGAGCTTGAGGACCTCAAGGGCCTGGACAAGAAGCTTGAGGTGGATGCCCTAGTTGCCGAGGGGAAGCTCTTCTTGGAGCCTTTCCGGGATACGGGGAGGACGGTCATCTATGAGCTCACTCCCGTGACTGAGGCTGCTTCGAAGGTGTACTCGATAATCAAAGCGCTGTCGGAGGAGGGCAAGAAGGACCTTGAGGAGTTGGGGCTGGGTGGGGCCTTCGACTACCCCAAGTCCGTAAACTTCATGTCCCAGATCGTCGAAGCTGTATGCCTCTCCGATCGCGATGCTGTCGTCCTGGACTTCTTCTCCGGGTCCGGCAGCACCGCTCACGCCGTCGCCTTGCGCAACGCCGCGGACGAGGGGCGTCGTCGCTGCATCAGCGTCAACCTTCCGGAGCCGACGGACGAGGACTCGGAGGCTCGCAAACTCGGCTACGAGACGGTCTCAGCGGTCACCCACGCGCGTCTGAAGAAGGTGACGGAGACCGTTGAGGGCGCGGGGGAGATGGGCCTGCGGACGTTCGTCCTGAACTCCAGCAACTTCGACGACTCGGAAGTCGAGGAAGGGGAGCTCGACTTACGAGTCTCTACCCTCGCGTCACAGTCTCCCGACTGGGAGTCCGTGGCTGCCGAGGCGTTGCTCAAGGAGGGGGTCACACTCGACGAGAAGTGGGAGCGGCGCTCCATATCGGGTGCCTACGTCGTCGTGGCGGGTGGGGTGGCGGTCGTCCTGTCGACCCAGGTCAACGACGACCTCGTGGCCGGCGCCTTGGACCTCAAGACTAGGGTCGTCATCTTTCTTGAGGACGGGTTCGCCGGAGCGGACGCGGTCAAGGCCAACGCCTTCACGAACGCGAAGAACCTCGGCATCACGATGAAGACGATCTGATGACGCTCGTCGAGATCAAGTTCGATGCAAACCAGCCGTACCAGGTCGACGCCATCTCGAGTGTCGTCGAACTCTTCGCGGGTCAGGAGGGGCTAGCTCGAGCGCTCACGGCCTCAGAACCCGAGCTCAAGTCAGAAGGGCAGAGGGCGCTATTCGATCAGGTCGTTTTCGGAAACTCGCTCGAGATCGCCGACACCACCCTGGAGACGAACCTGCGCCGCGTGCAGGACCGGCCCGTCCTACTGGACGACGGGTCACAGCGGGTGGCGATCGACGGGGACCTCAGGACGGACTTTGTGTTCGGGTCGGATGGTCTCGACTACAGCATCGAGATGGAGACCGGTACGGGGAAGACCTACGTCTACCTCCGGACGATCGCCGAACTCAATCGGAAGTACGGCTGGACGAAGTTCGTCGTCGTGGTGCCGAGCGTGGCGATCCGTGAAGGTGTGCTGTCCAGTCTCCGGATGCTGAAGGAACATATCCGAGGTCTCTATGACGGACTGCAGTTTGACTCATACGTCTGGGACTCTCGTTCCCCGACTCGGGTGCACCAGTTCGCAACCTCGTCGCACGTGCAGATCATGGTGATCAACATCGACTCCTTCACCAAGGAGACGAACATCATGAACAAGGTCGACCCGGACCGGCTCAATGGATACGCACCGATCGAGTACCTCCGAGCCTGCCACCCGATCGTCATCATGGACGAGCCGCAGAACATGGAGACGCCGATCCGGCAGGAAGCCATCCGGTCCCTGTCGCCGCTCTTCAGACTCCGCTACTCGGCGACACACAAGGACCTCAAACACCTCGTCTACCGATTGACGCCGGTCGACGCCTACGACCTCCGCCTCGTGAAGCGAATCGGAGTCCTGTCCGTGACCAAGGACGAGGACCTCAACGACGCCTACGTAGAGGTCACAAAGGTCAACGCGACACCAGGCGGGGTCACCGCCACGGCGAGGATTCACAAGGCCACGAAGCAGGGCACGAAACTCACGCAGGTCGCACTCCGCAAGGACATGGATCTGCACGACGAGAGTGGGCAGCGCTCGGTCTACAAGGGCTGGACGATCGAGGACATCCACGCTGGGCAGGATGGGCGGCCAGGCTACGTCGAGTTCAGCAACGGCCGCCATGTCCATGCAGGCCTGGGCACCGGAAGCGAGACTGAACAACACCAGCGGCTCATGATCCGCCAGGCGATCGAGAATCACTTCGAGAAGGAACTGCAACTCAAACTCCAGAAGCGGCGTGGACTGGTTCCCGCCGCCATCAAGCCACTCACCCTGTTCTTCATCGACAGGGTCGCGAACTACGCCCCAGAGGATGCAAAGTTCCGCCAGTGGTTCGAGCAGGAGTATGAGTTCTTCAAGACCGACGGACGCTTCCTCGCGCTCGGAATGCCCGACGTCAGGGACGTCCATGACGGCTACTTCGCCACCACCGCCAAGGGCGTTCCCAAAGACATCACATTCGGCCGGGATACAAAGGACGCCGAGAGTGCATTTGAACGCATCATGCGGAACAAGGAGAAGCTCCTCAGTTTCGACGAGCCGTTGCGCTTCATCTTCAGTCACTCCGCCCTCGTCGAAGGTTGGGACAACCCCAACGTCTTCACGATCTGCAACCTGCAGGACGGGAAGTCCGAGATGCGCAAGCGTCAGCAAATCGGCCGCGGCCTCCGGCTTCCCGTCATGGACAACGGTGAACGCTGCCGGGTCGACGACGTCAACATGCTGACGGTGGTCGCCCACGAGGACTTCTCCACATTCGCTGGTGCGCTGCAGAAGGAGATCGAGGAGGAGACCGGCGTCCGCTTCACTGGCCGCATCATTGACGTTAGGAAGAAGACCAAGATTCGGCTGAAGGAAGAGGTCCTCAAGGATCCGATCTTCCGGCAGCTGTGGGAGCGGATCTCCCGCAAGACGACGTACCAGCTCCAGTTCGAGACCGATGACGTCGTCGCTGAGGCGATCAAGCGCATCAACGCCATGGAGGAACTCGAACCGATCAAGTTCCGCATCTCCAAGACGGAGGTGGACATCAAGGCGACTGGCGTCGGTGCAGGAGACGCGCGCGACCGGGGAGCGGTCGAGGTCGAAGCCACTCGCAAACTTCCCGACGTCCTGGGAGAACTGAGCCGACGGGTCCCCCTCTCGCGAGCGACGATCGTGCGCATCCTGAAGGAGTGCGACGTACTAGACCAGGTGAAGGTGAACCCCTCGGTGTTTATCGACAGGGTCGAGGCGGCGATCAACCAGGCCCTGTACAACGAGGTCGCCAAAGGGATCGTCTACACACCCAAGGGCAGCGAGCGGTGGGAGGCCGAACTGTTTGAGACAGCCCACCAAGACGAGACAGTCGCGAAGCCCGACTTCGTTGTGCCGGTGAGCAAGAGCGTGACCGACCGAGTCGTGTGCGACTCCCAGGTCGAAGTGATGTTCGCGAAGTTCCTCGAGGATCGCAAGGACGTCCCGCTCTTCTTGAAACTTCCGCACTGGTTCAAGATCGACACACCCCTCGGCAAGTACAACCCCGACTGGGCTCTCGTCCGCAACGAAGCCGACGGGCAACGGCTCTACCTCGTCCGCGAGACCAAGGGCACAGACGACATCGAGAAACTTCAGTGGGAGTCCGAGGGGTGGAAGATCCAGTTCGGGAAGGCTCACTTCCACGCCCTGAAGGTGGACTACTTGTTCCACCACGACCCGAGCGTCCTCATCGAGCCATCACCGGGCGGCCCGTAGTCACCTAAGTGTTAGTTAGGAGTCGCCTCGTTGAGGTGGCGGCTGTCCACCCACCTACACCCCAACCTGACGTCAGGCACCCCCGACAAAGCCCGTCCGGATAGGGTCCGAAACGCCGATTCCTGACACCTCCGGGCGATGTCGCACCCAGGTCATAGAGTCCAACCTGACACATCCACGTCAATGGAAGGACAGGGCTCATGGCTCGCGTCGGCTACACCCGCGTCAGCACCATCGACCAGAACCTCGACCGCCAACTCGACGGCATCCCCGTCGACCGCGTCTTCGCCGACAAGATCTCCGGCAAGAACACCCACCGCCCCGCACTCGCCGAGCTGCTGGAGTACGTGCGCGCCGGCGACACCATCGTGGTGCACTCCATGGACCGGCTGGCCCGCAACCTCGACGACCTGCGCCAGCTCGTGCGCACCCTGACCGGCCGGGGGGTGCGGGTCGAGTTCGTCAAGGAGAGCCTGACCTTCACCGGCGACGACTCCCCCATGGCCACCCTGCTGCTATCCATCATGGGATCCTTCGCCGAGTTCGAACGGGCGCTGATCCGGGAACGGCAGATGGAGGGCATCGCCGCGGCCAAGAAGCGCGGCGTGTACACCGGCCGCAAGAAGGCCCTAACCGACCAGCAGGTCGCCGAGATCCGGGAACGGCTGGCCGCCGGGGAGACGAAGGCCGCGCTGGCCCGGGAGTACGGGGTGAGCAGGGAGACGCTTTACCAACATCTGCGCAGCTCTCCGTGAAGTGAGTTTCGCTCGTGGCACCGGACTTCCCAAGTGCCGACGCCGGTCCTACCAGTACCCGTCTTCGCACGCACCCACGATTGTCGACGTCCAAGACCGGTTCGAGGACTTCTTCAACCATCCACCTTGGCTGCCCCAGAAGTACTTGCTGGTCTGGATCCGAAGCCAGCCCGGGAAGTCGGGGTTGCGGGACAAGTGCAGGCGCATCTTGTACCGGCTTCCGGTGGTTGAGCCCTCGCCCGGCAGGGTCTGCGTCACGCCGGAGTACCGTCCTTGACTAATGGGTCGGCCGGTGAAACACCAAGGAGCGCCGTCGGTTGCATACGTGAACCCGCCAGCTTTCATGACGCCGGTGCTCGGGTCGTAGGACACGTAGACGATCTCGCGTGGAGAGCCCTGATCGCGTTCAACCCACAGGTCTCCTGCCATCGCCGCGCTGGCACCTGTAGCGAGGAAGGTGCCGGCCAGCAAGGGTGCCGACAGCAGACGTCCCGCGTGATTCACCGTGCGGCCCCCTCCCTATTGGATAGTCAGAATCTACCCGCCACAACCGCGGCCCCGCAGGTGACCAGCGGTAGGCTTGCAGGACGCCCAGGTAGCAAGAGGGGGATCGGATCCATGAGCGATGCTCGGCGCGGTGGGAAGTGTCAAGGTCGCTTGGCTGGATCGACGCGGGGCCCCCAGCGTGCTCGTGATCTCCGGGTAGTTCGCGTCGTGTCAGCATGAGCCAGCGGTTCTGCACGAACTGCGGAAGTACGCGGGAAGCTGACCACAAGTTCTGTACGAACTGCGGCTCCCCGTTCCCTGACGTGTCCGATCTGGACGTCTCGGCCGGCGCTCCCGCTGCTGAAACCCCTGAGCTGCCGGCGGGGCAAGAGGGTGAACTGCCAACCGCAATAGTGCCTGCCCCGTTGGACCAGACGCCAGGGACGGAGCCGGAAGTCCTTGCGCCGATCGTCCCGAGCGTTGCGACCGCGAACGAGGCCCCCCTGGCCGGCGGACACGATCTCGCCGCCTCAACGCCCCCGAAATCGCGCACGGGCATGTGGGTCGCGGTGGCGGTAGCAGCTGCTCTCATGCTCGTCGGGGTTGTCGTCTTGGCCACGTCGAGGGGAACTGATCAGCCGACTGTGTCGGCGAGCCCGTCATCGAGTGAGTTCGGACAAGGCGCCATCGTGACCCCACCGGCATCGACCACCCCCAGCGCCCAGACGACGCCACCAAGTGATGCTGCAGGTGTGAGTGAGTACGCAGATGTCACGTCAGAGAAGCCCCCCGTCGCCAGTGTGGTGTCGTTCGACCCCTGCGACGGGGAGCCATTCCCCTTCAATGACGCGCTCAGCGTCTCCTCACAGCCCCCGGCCCCCGGCTCCGACGTCGAGACCGCGGTCAGCAACGTGCAGCGCATCCTCAACTCACTTGGATACACAGGCAAGAGCAACACCAACACCATCAAGGTGGATGGGTGGTACGGCACGCACACCGAATACGCCGTTCGCAACTTCCAGCGGGACATGGGCATCGACCCCGTCGGCACCGTCTACACGCAGACGTGGGCAGAACTCGGTCAACAGTGCTGAGCGTGAGAGGCCCAGGGCGTGGGTCAGGCACCCAGTCCAAATTGGCTCAGCTCAGGAGCCCCGCTCCTACGTGACGGCAGTCACGTCAATAACGCTGCACTGCGCGTAGGCGTAGTCCCCGCTGACCGCGACTCCCTTGACCCTGACTGTCTTGCCAGGGTAGGCGATCACGTTGAATCCTGATGTTTCGCTGGCGCCGCCTCCGGCATGGACATATTCGACGGTCCCGCCGACAAACAGTTTCTGGTCTGAGTTGTTCGTCACCAGCAGGGTGGGCGCGGGGGCAGAGAGATAGGTTACGCAACTCTCGACTTCGACATCGATCAGGCTGGCATAGTCAGATCCCTCACCAACGGAAGACTGCTCCTCCCCGGTTCCGGCCCTCCCGCTTGTGCCTGAGTTCCCTGCGATGAGTGCCCCGATCACCAGGACAAGCGCGCCGATGAAAGTGAGGATCGCGACCCGGGCCCAATCCGGTTGATCCGATCCTGTGGACGACTCACCCGGCGGTATGACCCTCCCGTCGGTGGGGCCATCTGCCTGTACCTGGAGACGGGCAGCCGCCAAGGGAAGGGATGGATTCTGCGCGATGGGGTTCCCGCAATGCCCGCAGAATCGAGGTTGCTGATCCCCCAGCGGCGACCCGCAATTAGAGCAGAAGGCAGGTGCGCTCGTGCTCGGCGATGCCAGCTCGGGCAGGGACGGACTCGAAGACCCTATGGTTGGCTGGCCCGGCGCCCCGGCCACTGCGCCAGCGGGCCGGGTGCTGTTGGTCCACTGGGACCCGTTCCAGAACCGTTCCGTCGACGTATCTCGCAAGTCCGGATACCACCCCGCGGACCTCCCCGTGGTCTCATCCGATTCGCCTGCCCCCACGCATCTATTCTACTGAATCAGGCCAGCCCACTTCGTCCCTGTGGAGGTTTGCTCGCCCGGGTCCGTGGATCACACAAACGACCGATTACGTGACACCCGTAACGGGCCACTCAAACACCACACATCCTGTCACGTAACGCGTCACCTATTCTCTGTCCCGCGAACGCTGCCAGCGCTCAAGAATGTGACACTCGTTCCGACACTGCTGGGGCCTGGACAAGGAAGTCTTCGTGCACACCGGTCCCGGACACACCGCAAGCTCGAATCCTGAAGATGAGGCCTCGTCCGCTCCTCGCGGAACCGCTCATTGCCAGGAAGGCGCCCTCGGCAGGGGAATGTCATCGCCCCTCTCACTCCTCGCAGCCCACACCGTCCCCGTCACGGTCCAGGTGCCGGCCGTACCCGGGCTGACCGGCGTAGATGGGTGCCGCGCCGGCCGCGCGCACAGCATCGCAGTTGGCGTAGTAGACGGTCACCGGTGGAGTAACTGGCGGAGTCACTGGTGGAACGACCGGGGCAACGACAGTCGGTGTGGGGT
>JAKOZM010000349.1 GCA_029779995.1 Actinomycetes bacterium | reverse complement strand
ACGGCCTCGGTGGGGCCGTGGCCGAAAACGACCCCAGAGTCTGGACGGTGATGAAGATGGGCCTTATGCGCCACAAATCGCACAACGAGTTCACAGCAACCTGGCCGCACGGCGCCGGCCGGCCAGACTGGATGGGCCACGAACGACACGCCCACCTGTACGCCGGTGACGTCGAATTGCACGTCGTCGGTGAATCCAACTTCCAGGAGAATCTCTGGGCACTGGTCGGACGCACCTGCGAGCGCGTGCACCTCGAGACCATGGCTCTGCTGCTCCCCGAGACGGACAATCCTCACGACCCCGATGCGATCGCGGTGTGGATCAGTGGCCTGCAGGTGGGCTACCTGTCCGATCACGCGGCGCACGTGCTGCGCCATGACGTGGTGGGGTGTGCGGAGTTGACCGGCCAGGCCGTGGCGGTGGCCGCGACGATCGCGGGCGGCGGCGTTCGCCGCGACGATCTGATCGGTGACCTCGAAGTCCTACTGCACATCGACCCGGTGAGCCTCGAGGTCGTCGGCACGTGGGGCCCTGCACCTGCTCTGTAGGCGCAGGGCCGCACATGCCGAGTGTGCAACGTTCCGCGACAATGAAGGCGATGTCTGTTCTCAGTACTGATCTGCTCGTCGTGGGCGCCGGTCCGGCCGGCTCCTCGGCCGCTGCCTGGGCGGCACGCCAGGGCATGGATGTCCTGCTGGCCGACGCCGCGGCCTTCCCGCGCGACAAGGCCTGCGGGGACGGGCTCACGCCGCGCGCGATCGCCGAGCTGGATCGCCTCGGCATGACGTCCTTCCTGCAGGGCAGGGTGCGCAACTGGGGGCTTCGGACCAGCGGCTTCGGCCAGACTCTCTTCCTGCCGTGGCCGGGAGGGGCCTTCCCCTCCTACGGCTCGGCGGTGCCGCGCACGGTCCTCGACGATGCGATCCGTGATGTCGCCCTCTCGGCCGGCGCCACGGCCCTGGACGAACACCGGGCCATCGAGGTACGGCGATCCGGCGATCGGGTCACCGGCATCGTGTTCCGGACCCCATCAGGCCCCAGCGAGGTCGCGTGCCGCCGACTGGTCGTGGCTGACGGCGCGCGCTCCCAACTCGGCCGTCACCTCGGCCGGGAGTGGCACAAACAGACGGCCTACGGAGTAGCGGCGCGCAGCTACGCCAAGAGTGAGCGCAGCGACGATCCCTGGATCACCTCCCATCTGGAGCTGCGCGACGCTGACGGCCAGATCCTTTCCGGTTACGGCTGGGTGTTCCCGCTCGGCGACGGTGAGGTGAACATCGGCGTCGGCACGCTGGCCACCGACGATCGGCCCGCCGACGTGAACCTGCGCAACTTGATGGGTCTCTACGCCGAGCAGCAGCGCGACGATTGGCGCCTGCACGGCAACATCCGGGCAGCGAAGTCAGCGCTGCTGCCGATGGGTGGCGCCGTCAGCGGCGTCGCGGGGTCCAACTGGCTGCTGGTGGGTGACGCGGCCGGGTGCGTGAACCCGCTGAACGGCGAAGGGATCGACTACGGCCTGGAAACCGGTCGCCTCGGTGCGGAGCTGCTGGCAGGTGGTACGTCTGACCTGGCGGGTGCCTGGCCGGCCCTGCTGCGCGAGCACTACGGTCAGGCGTTCAGCATCGCCCGTCGGCTGGCCGGTTTGCTGACGGTGCCGCGGTTGCTGCCCACGCTGGGGCCGGTGGGCATGCGCTCCACCACACTCATGAAGGTGGCGTTCCGGGTCATGGCCAATCTGGTCACCGACGAGGATCTGGACACGACGGCACGAGCCTGGCGCGCCGCCGGGCGAGTCAGCAACCGCTTGGATGACCGCGTCCCGTTCAGCTGAACCCAGACACGAGAAAGCCGCGGACCCCGCGTTCAGCGAGGACCCGCGGCGACTCGTACTACTGAACGTTGACCTTCAGCCAGCGGGACTGGATCGCGCCCATGTTCTGCTCGACGACGACGCGGATCTTCTGGTTGCCCTTGCCGAACAGCACGACGTGGAAGCTGCAGTCGCCGTTGGCCGACACCGTGCGGGAGGCGTTGATCGAGGCACCCTTCTCCAGCAGGATTGCGTCCGACCCGGCCCAGTTGTTCATCGCAGTGTCCAGCTGACACTTGATGATGAAGGTCTGCCCTGCCTGGACCGTCT
>JAKOZM010000341.1 GCA_029779995.1 Actinomycetes bacterium | reverse complement strand
AGTTGGTCAACGGTGTACGAGATGGCCCGGTACGGCAGACCGCCCGTGGTCTAGCGGTCTGTCGGACAGCGTGCTCCGCGGGGCCCTCGGTGGGGGTTGTGCGTCTGTCCACAGTTCTTATTCGGCGGCTCGTTTTGTCGTACGTGCGTTCTAGCATGGGGGTATGGATCAATCGATGGTTGCGGCGTGGGAGGCGATGCTTCCCGACGGTGACCCGCTCGAGGTGGCGAAGGCCGCGGAGGCGATGATCGGGTTCTTCCACGCCCGGCAGCTGGTGGCGTTCCATCAGGTGTACCAGGAGAGCGAGGCTGGCGTCGACCCCGACGGGGTGGTGGTGGATCCGTGCCCGCCGGAGATCGCCTGCGCGATGCTGTGGAGCCCCGGTGCCGCCTCGGCGATGGTCGATGTGGCGGTGGATGTGGTCAGAGACTTGCCCGCGGTGTTGGCCGCGCTGGCTGAGGGCCGGATTGATCTGGGCACGGTCCGGGAGATCGTCCGCGCGACCTGCGGGCTTTCGCTGTCCGACCGGCGGGAGGTGGCCGACCGGGTCATCACCTACGCCGCCACCCACACGAGGTCGCAGTTGCGTCCGTGGCTGACCCGGCAGGTCGACCGGATCGACCCCGACGCCGCCGAGCGCCGTCGTAAGCGGGCCCGTAAACAGCGCGGGGTGTGGCTGACCCCGGAACCGGACGGGATGGCCACCCTGTCCGCCTACCTCACCGCCGAAGAAGCCAGCGCCTGCATGGAGTCGGTGCGGGTGGCCTGCCGCACCACCGACGGGTCGCGGGACGCCAACCAGGCCGACACCTTCGTGGAACTGTTGACGGGGATCAGCCCCGCCCAGCAGGTCCCGGTGACCATCATCATGACCGACCAGGGGGCCGAGATCGAAGGGTACGGCCCGATCAGCGACGGCCACGCCGCCGATCTGCTGGCCCGGCTGCACACACCCGCGGTGACCGTCCTGACCCGCCCACCCATGGGCATCCGCTACGCCCCCAACCTTGCCATGCGGCGCTATGTGCAGGTACGGGACCGGCACTGCCGCTTCCCCGGCTGCCAGCGCCCCGCCCGAGCATGCGACCTCGACCACCTGACCCCCTGGCCGGCCGGGCCGACTGATGCCGACAACCTGGCGTGTCTGTGCCGGCACCATCACCGCCTCAAAACCCACACCGGATGGACCGTGCGCAGACTCCCCGGAAACATCCTGGAATGGACCAGCCCCACCGGACGGGTCTACCGCAGCACCCTCGAAGACCCCTGACCGCAAGCCTCCCGCCCACGGCGGGGCAGCAAGCCACGCGCCCGGGCGGCCGTTGTGCTTACGGCCACGGCGCACCTACCGCTGGGCGTTCCGCTGTCCAGGAGTCTTCCGCTTTGAGCGATTCTCGGACATTCCCGCTACACCGCCGCGCCAAACACGGCGGTAACTGAGGCGTGTGGCCCGCGAGCCCGGTGCGGCCGCGAGAACCGGGTCCGTCAGGCACACTGTGTCCCATGCAGCCAAGCACGGAATGGGCCGAAGTCATCGGCGTCGATGAACAGTCCCGACATGCCGCCTTCACCGAACAGATCGTCAGACTACAGTCGCGGATCAACGCCAAGAAGGGCCCGGGACGGGCCTTTCACCGCAAGCCGATCGCTGGGCTGCGGGGCACGCTGCAGGTCCCTGACCTGCTGCCCGACTATGCCGCGCAGGGCTTGTTCGCGAAACCCGGTCAGCACGAAGTCGTCGTCAGAATGTCCAACGGAGCGGTGGTCCCTGCGCCGGACGCCATGCCGGACGTTCGCGGGTTCGCCTTCTCCGTGCGCGGGGTCTCCGGCCCGGGCGCCCTCGGCCGGCCGACCGACCGACAGGACTTCCTGCTGATCAATTTTCCGAACTTCGGCTTCGAGGATTCCCGCGACTTCGCCGACATCGTGGGCCCGGCCGCGCGTGGGCAGGTGGCCCTGCTGCGATTCCTGATCGGCAAATTCGGCCCGGTGCAGGGTCCGCTGCAGATGGCCCAGTTAGTGGCGCACCAGGCGCGGCCGTTCAGCGGCTTCGCGACCACCGCATTCCACTCCTGCGCGCCCGTGGCCTGGGGGCCTTACGCAGCGCAGGTGCATGTGGAGCCGGTGGGGGCGGCCCGCAACCTACTCGCGTGGCGCGATTTCGGGGCTGACATCGAGAGTCGGCTACAACGTGGACCGTTGACGTGGCGGGTGCAGGCGCAGTTCTACACCGACGACCGGTCAACGCCCATCGAGGATGGACGCGTGACCTGGGCTTCGGAGAAGGTCACCGTCGCCACGCTGGTGTGCGATGACCTGGTCGATGTAGAGGGCGATCGATTCGACCCCTGGAATGCTTTGACCGATCACCAGCCCTTGGGCGAGATCATGCGGGCGCGGAAGGTGGCCTACTTCCCGAGCTTCCAGAACCGCACATAAGGGACCCCTCGCACACCCGACAGAGCACGCTTACCCTTGCTGCCTTCCGGCCCTGGGGGAGTTGGGCATGATGCCGCCGCACGAGGGGTCCCCTCCACGATACGCGATGGGTGCAGCACGTAACATCGTCGGTGGAGGATTCGCCTAGAGGCCTATGGCGCTCGCTTGGAAAGCGGGTTGGGTTAACGCCCTCGCGGGTTCGAATCCCGCATCCTCCGCCATGTGAAAGGGGCCCAGCGCTTGCGCTTGGGCCCCTTTCACATGGCGGAGTACATGCTTGGGTTCGGGGGGAGTCCATGCGTCAGGATCGGCGACGGTTCCCCAAGTCCTGCACCATATGAGGCCGTCGGCGTTCCCACGCTCACTCGGGGATGAATCCCTGGTCGAGATTCCACGGGGCGATGGGGGAGTTCTGCAGGATCCACGTCTGAACGGTCTTGTCGAAGCCGGTGAGGATTGCCAGGCCGACGAGGATGAAGACCGCCCCGAGGACACGCCGGAACCAGCCGTGCGGATCTGCCAGCCATCTGACATTACGGAGGACCCGTTGACCGGCCAAGGAGATTGCCAGCAGCGTTGCGCACAAGCCGAGGAGGTAGGCAGCCAGCAGGGCCATGCCGTACCAGAACTCGGCCGGCAGCACGGTCACGACGACGTATCCGTACAGCGGACTGCAACTCGAGAAGACCGGCCCGAGGGCGGCGCCGGTCAGTACCTGCCCACCGATCCCCTCCTGCTGACGCGCCGCGGCGAGCCGGCTCGTGGAGCGTGCCTGCAGCCGCAGAGCCGCCGACACCCGATCCCACGCTGCCGGAAAAAGGCCCGTCAGGCCCAGCGCGATCAGGATCCCACCTGAGATCAGCGCCCACGTCTGGGTGGGTATGTCGATCAGAGCGGTGGTCGCCTTGAGAAGCAGGGTGAACAGCCCCAGTGACACCCCCAGCGCCGCCGTGATCACGTAGGCGCGTTTGCGCGCCACCCGCCGCGCCGTCGCGACGGCGGCCTGGTCCGTGGGGTCGACTGGTCCCGTTGCCACCACCGAGCTACCCACGATCACCGGCAGCATGGGTAGCACACAGGGTGCGAGTGTGGTGAGGACTCCCGCCAGGACCGCCCCGAGTAGGACGATCACGCGGGGCTCAGACCTTGGCCTGGATGGCGTCGACGGTTTCGGTGCCCGTCCACTTCTGTACCTCCGAGCCGTCCGGCTGGATCTGTACGAAGGTGTGCTGTGTCGTCACGCCATACTGCTTCTTCAGGTCGGTGGCCGTGTCGTAGTCGACGCTCACAACCGTCAAGCCATCGGGGAAGTCCGCCTTCGCGGCGTCCAGCGATTTCACCGTGTTCTGACACGTGGGGCACCATGAGGCGTTGAAGAACAGGACGACGTCGGAGTCGGCATAGCTTGCCTTGTCCCGCTGGTAGTCCTCCCAGGTGATCCAGCCGTTGCTGGCCGCCACGGGCTGGGCGGTGGGGTCTGTGGGCGAGGCGGTTGTCTCCATCGCAGCAGGAGGTGAGGACACGGCGGGTTCGCTCGCGCTCTCGGCGTCGGAGCAACCGCTGACGACCAGGGCGAGGGCCAGACCGGCCCCTGCGACCAGGGCTTTTGTTAGGTGGTTAGGCATGGAGGGGAGCCTCTCGCTCATCGGATTTCGCAGACTGATCGGTTGCGGTTGGTGTCCAGGGGCTGCAGGCGCAGGTAGACACGCTTGCAGACGAAGGGCTTGCGGTATCCCGCGCGTACCGCGGCCCGGGCGGCCTTGCCCGTCTTTGCGATGCCCTTCGGGTAGTCGGCATGCAACTGAGCGCACGAACCGGCCCTTGCTGCCATGGTGTCCTCCGCGGCGGCCGGTGGTGCAGTGAGCACTGCGCCGGCAGCGAGCACGGCGAGGGCACTGATGCCTGAAAGTGTTCGCATGTGTCCGTCCTGATCTTGGTCAGTGTTGCGCTGGGAACCCAGGACGGGTGGTCAATATTCCTTTCTCACAAGATCTGTCGGCATCGCGGCGGAATGCGCGATTCCCCTGGTGGGTTACGTTCACACAGTGGAACCCCCCGCTGATCAACACGACGCCTACCAGCGTCTCGTCGTTGCGGAGATCCCCATCATGCTCAGGGTCGCGCTATCGCTGACACCGCAGCCTGCGGATGCGCACGACCTTGTCCAGGACACTCTGCTCCGTGCCTGGCGATCGTTCGACACCTTCGACGGCAAGCACCCACGGGCTTGGCTGTTGACCATACTGCGCAACGCTCATCGCAATAGTGTGCGAACCCGGCGACCGGATCCTGTTGACCCTGCCGCGCTGCCCGCCGGACCTGCGACTCCCTCCGCAGAGGAGACCGCGCAGCTGGGGGAGTGGGATCAGGCGGTAGCGGCGGGATTGTCCGCGCTGAAGCCCGATGTGCGCCGCCTCGTCCTGCTCGTCGACGTCGATGGCTTGTCCTACGCCGAGGCTGCTGCCGTGCTGGGCATCCCCGAGGGCACTGTCATGAGCCGGCTGCATCGGGCACGCAAGAAGATCAAGGCAAGAGTCGAGGCTCAGCGGGCATCGCTACCGGGGGGTGCATCATGAGCGACGATCTGACACTGCGGGTCAAGCTGTTCGGCAGCAAGGACATGATCAGCTGCGGCAAGGCGATGAAGCTTCTGCAGCCAGCACTGGACGGTGAACTCGACGCCCAGACCCTGGCCACCGTCCACCGGCATCTGGCGGCCTGCCGCAAGTGCGGCATGCAGGCGCGGACTTATCAGGCGATCAAGGACAGCATCGCCAGCCACGGGCAGCGGCCGTTACCGGCGGGCATCGTCGCGGACCTTGCAGCCTTTGCCCGCGACGTGCCCAACCAGTGACTACTTGACGTTCTTCTCCACGCTGACGGCCTGCTGGAAGGTCGGACGGTTCTGGAACGGGTAGACGTTCGGCTTGGTCACGCCGGCGGTCACCCGCGCCCGGTTCGCATTCCAGCACGAGGGCTGCGGATCAGTGGTGCAGGCGCCAAAGGCGTACAGGTCCTGCGGGGTCACCGTGAGCGCCTGCTTGAGCGACTCTTGCAGCGCCGTGGCACAGGCGGTCTTGTCGCCTGCGCCGCAGAACGCCTGGGGGAAGCCACCGGCCACCGGGGCTCCAGCCTGCACCCGCTGCAGATCCAGCAGGCTGTAACCCCACCACCCATCCGAGAATCCGGGGGCGTTCGGCCGGGTGGCCGTGGGTGCACCAAATCCCATCATCGACTGAATCGCGTCGAAGGCAGGCTCACCCAGCCCTGGCTCGAACTGCGTGGTGAGCAGCTTCGGCCACCAGGCGTCCAGCAGGACGATCGCGGCATTGTGCTCGTACGTGCCGTCCTTGTCGAGGTCGCGCCGGTGGCTGCCGTCGGCCATCCAGGCCTTCATGGTTTCCACGGCCGCTTTCACCTCGGGGTCAGTGATGGCGCCCATGGCCTCGAACACGGTCGGCAGCAACTTCACGCCGCGCACGTCCTGAGTGGCCGACTCCTCCATCGACTGCACGACCTGGGCCAGCGTGGCCTTCTGGCCACCGCTGACGGCGTTCTGCAGCTTTTCCTCGATCAGATTCGAGCGGTAGAACGGCCCGAATCCCCACTGTTCATCGGCAGCCGCCCAGTCCTTGGCCGGCTTGTTGTTCCACGAGACCATGACCGGCTGGTTGGTGGTGTTCGGGTGCTTGGCGAAGCCGAGCAGATCGGAGGTGTAGGTCTTGGCGTCGAAACCCTGCCAGTCGTACTTGCCGGTGCCCAGAACGGGGAAGTCGGGCGAGGTGCCCTTGGCCCGCTTCGGGTAGGCGCCGGACAGGTAGTACGCGGTGTCCTTGTGGTTGACGTAGGCCCAATTGAAAGTGAAGGCGATCTTCGACGCCGACTTCTTGAACTGCTTGGGGGTCTGCATCTGGTCGGGCTGGTTGAACTTCATGAACCCGACGATCGAGTCCGCCTCGTGCAGGTACGTGGTGCGCGCGGTCACATAGGCGACCTTCTTGCCGTTGACCGTCCCGTAATGGGTCACCAGACCGTGCACCGTGCGGTACACGGTCAGCTTCGCTGAGCCCGCGGGTGTGGGATCGGCCGCATTCGGCTTCCACGAGTTCTTGCGGACCAGCTTCTCCATCGAACGGCACTTGCCCTTGTAGGTGTACTTGTACTTGCTACCCCCACACAGGACCTCTGCGAACGTGTCCACGTTGTCCGACCCCGCTGAGGTGGCACTCCACGCGTAGTCGCGGCCGCGGCCGAGCTGCACGTACATGCTCACACCCGGGAAGGCGGCGCCGCGGGCGTCGATACCCGGGCCATGCAGTTCCAGCTCGGTCAGCACCTGCGGCAGGTAGTAACCGACCTGCGGACCGAGCACACCGAGGGGGCGGCCGTTGGCCGAGTTGCTGGCCGTCAGCAACTCCCAGTTGGAGTGATGGCCGTCAAGTTGCTCCTGCTGGATGGCATCACCGAAGGACACCGTGTCGTCGGTGGATTGCAACTGCGACAAGCTGGTTCCCGAGATGATCTTGGCCGGCGTGACCTCCGTGCCCGGATCCGGCAGTGCCAGCCCATTCGGGGAGAAGGCGTCCCCGGTCTGATAGGGGAAACTGCCAGGGATGGTGGTCGGGGCTGTGGGGTTGTTCTTGGACCGGAAACCTGTCCAGATCGCCCGGCCCTGCTCCACGCCAAAACGCGCCTCCAGGGCCCGCAGGATCTGCGCCGACAGCACCTCAGCGCCACCGCCGCGACCGAAGATCCCGCCGAACAGACTGGCCGTGGCCATGACGTCGGTGACCTTCCAGTCCTTCAGAGTCTGACCCAGGGCGGCGTACTCGCCGGGCAGCAAGGTCGGGTCCTTCCGGGCGGCCTTGATGTAGGCGTTGATGCCGTCCACGTAGTCGTTGACGTCGCCGCGCAGGGCCTTCCACTCCTTCTTGCTGCCGTGCGCAGGAGCCTCCAGCATCCGCTTGAGGTCGTCGTTGGTGTAGGCGTTGTTCTGCCATTGATTGGCGTCCGCACTCAGGTTCGCGCCGCCAAGGAAACTAGAGAGGTCAGCGCGGCCGGTGTGGCGCAGCACGTCCATCAAGAACAGCCGATCGTTGGCGCTGGCGTAACCGGCACCGAACATCGTGTCGCTGCGCGTCTTGCCGTACACACGCGGCACGCCGTACTGCTTGTCGCGCAGGATGGTCACACCTTTACGAGGCTTGACGGTCGTGGCCCGGTCGGCCTTCTTCACCCCGAAGGTCGCGTCCTTGTAGTAGTCGCCCACCTGATCGTCGGTCAGCGTGGGAGAGGCGTACAGCAGGCCGTCGTAGAGAGGCTGCTGATCGGCCCAGTGCGCAGGGAACTCGCCGGTCGAGCGGAACTTCAGGATCTGCCCAAGGGTGTCCAAGCCGTTCTGTCCTGGGGGCAGCACGTTGCGGAACCCGCCGCCGTCGTTGGCCCCGTACGTGCCGGTGTCGGCAGTGGCCGGGGCGGTCATGCCAAGGGCGGTGACCAGCGCCACGCCGGTCAGCACAATTCGCTTCATAAGGACCTCAATTCCTGCGTTCCGCTGACTCTACGCCGACGAGTGCCGACTTTGCCCCGGCTTCCGAACTCGGATGAACAACCGATACATCGTCACTGTTCGGCCTCCTAGACTGGCCCGAAAGGGTGGGTGATGAGGCGACTGATGGTGGTGGGGGCACTCGTGGCCCTGCTGCTCACTGCGGTGCCCGGAGCCCCTGCGCAGAGCGCCCCGCACGAAGGAACCCCCGGCCCGGTGCGAATACTGCTCACCGGGGACTCCCTGACGCAGGGATCGGACGGCGACTTCACCTGGCGCTACCGCCTCTGGCACTTCCTATCCGGGGTGCAGGTCGACTTCGTCGGCCCCCGCGACGACCTGTTCGACCAGGACACGCAGTCCCACGGTTGCCATCTGTACGCCGACCCCGCCTTCGATCCCGATCACGCCGCCGTCTCGGGGACGGCGTTCTTGGTGGCTCCGTACAGCGCTGAGGAACTGATCTCGACATACCATCCGAGCGTCGTCGTGCAGGCCGCCGGCATCAACGACCTCGTGTGGCTGCAGCGCACGCCGGCGGCGGTGGCTGCCGACGCCGGGGAGTTCGTACGCCGGGCACGCAGCGTCGATGCCGACGTCGATGTGATCCTCGTGCCGCTGCCGCAGCTCTGGTTCGCCCAGGTCATCGAGTACAACCGGCTGTTGCGCGACGTCGCTGCCCAATTGGACACACCCACGTCGCGGGTCACCGCAGCCGCGACCGACCAGGGAATAGCACTGTCGGTCGACACCTACGATCTCGTGCATCTGGCGAGCACCGGTGAGGTCACCTTCGCCGCAGCCGTGGCTGACGCCCTCAGCAGTCTGGGCATCGGCGCGCCGCCGACACGGCCGCTGCCGAAGGTCCCCAACGGTCCACGCCAGGTCGCCGAGGTCAGCGTCAGGGCGGGGGTCCGGTCGTTCGTGCTCACATGGACCGACCCGCCGGGTGGGTCAGCGCAGTACGCGTGGATACGCGACACCACCGCCAGGCGGGCCTGGCGCCGGTTGCCGTTCCCCCTGCTCGGGGGCCGTTTTGTGCGGCGTGGCCTGGTTCCCGGGCACCGCTACGCCATCCGCCTGCAGGCGGCCAAGGAGGCGGCCGTCTCGGAACTGTACTCCCGCACCGTCTACGTGGTGCCCAGAAAGCGACGCTAACGCCTCACCAGGACCCGCCGCCGCCCCCGCCCGAGCCGCCTCCGCCACCCCCGCCGCCACCTCCGGAGGATGAGGAGCTCTGGGTGGCCTGGTAGGCGGCCACCGCGGAGGCCTCCACGGCGGTGATGCCGGAACTGAACGCCCACATCTGCGAGGTCATGGTGGGGGAGCTGTAGTAAGTGCCGACGCCGGACATCTGGTCACTGCCTGGCGGCGGGGTGCAGGAGGCCGCCCATTCATCCGCGCAGTCGAAGGCGACGGCCCACGGGAGGTACTCGTCGAAGTGCCGGACCCGGGCCGCGTAGTCGAAACGTTCGATGGCCGCGTTCGTGCTCAGCACCTGTTTGAAGCCGAGGGTGGCGTCGCGCAGGTCCGATCCGTCCCCGGTCAACCGCGTCTGATCACGGCTGTTGATCAGTAGGCCGACGACCGCTGCCACCAGCAGGACGGTGGCGATCAACAGACCCTGACTCGACCAGATCAGGGCGGTGAAGCCCCCGATGATCGCCATATAGATCAGGGACAGGGCCAGGCACGAGCCGTTGACAGAAGTAGCCAACCGGTTCGCCTCGACCCTGGGCTCCACGTCACCCGTGATGCTGCCATCGAGGTCCTCGAGCATCTTGCCGTCGCTGACGCTCTTCTTGGTGATCGTGCGGGAGCTGCCTTCGGAGTGCAGGCCGAGCGCGTCCAGCGCCTGCGCGAAGCCGGTCAAGGGCGGCACCGGCTGTCGTGTGCGCCGCAGGTTGATCCAGGCTGGCCCGTCGTCATCGTGGGCGGTGCGAGGCTCCGCGCTGAAGGTCACGACGTCATGCGCGACGAGGTTGAGCAGGACGGCAGGCACCGACTTTGCCGCCGGCGACTCATCGATCAGCCAGGCGCAGACCAGTGGATCGGGTCCCGGAGGTTCGAAGCGCAGGGCTGGGTTTGGCCGGCGTTCGCGACTGCGGATGAAGGTGGCGAGCGTGAGCAGTATGGACAGGGCGGCGATCAACCCGGCAAGCCCGACCGACCAGTACTGGCCCCAGTTCGTGGGCGGTTTGGGGACCGGTGTCGCGAACAGGGCCTTCATGGTGATCGGGGTGTAGGGGTCGAGATTCTGCGCGCTGATGGTCCAGGCGTCCCCGTCGGCCACCAGGTCGCAGGGCACGCTGGCTTCGCAGGTTGGTGTCTGCAGCGTCGGTGGGAGCACGGCGCGCACACTCACCTCCCGCATCGGCATCATCCAGCCGGAGCCGATCACGTCCCAGTACCACTGGGAGCCGGCGGGGTTGTAAGTGATCGCGTTGCTCGTGGTGGAGATGATGCGGTAGCGCTGGATCCCCAGTGGCAAGGTGACGACCGGGCTTCCGATCCTGATGGTCTCGGTGCCATCGCCGCTCTGGCTGACGATCCAGGGTTCGGGCTGCCACGACTCGCCGACCCGACGTTCGACCGAGACCACCTCGACCGGGTGCTCCACGCTGTCGTACTGGGAGTCAGCGGTGTCGAAGATCCGGAAGATGCCGTGCTTGCCGGACTCGGTGAACTCGACGGCGATCCGCTCATCCACCTCCAACTGACCGTCGGTCGCCAGACGGTAGCGGGCGTCGTATGAGTCGATCACCGACGTGTCGGTCTCGCGGGTGAACAGGGTCCAGGCGTCCTTGAGCGGGACCCGCATGAACCCCAGCCAGCCCAGCGCGACACCCGCAGTGAGCAGTATTACCAGGAACAGACGGAACTTCGGAATCCGGAACATGGCCTACCGTGGCATCTGTGAGCATCATCGTCGTCATCGTGATCGTAGTCCTCATCCTGGGGTTCGCCGTCATCCTTTACAACCGGCTGGTCCGATTGCGGAACAAAGTCGAGGAGGCGTGGGCGCAGATCGACGTGCAACTGCAGCGCCGCCACGACCTGATCCCGAACCTCGTCAGCACGGTTAAGGGCTACGCCGCACATGAGAAGACCGTGCTGGAGGATGTCACCACCGCGCGGACCGCGGCCATGGGTGCCAAGGGCGCCGAGGCGGCAGGTAAGAGCGAGGAGGGGCTGACCGCTGCCCTGGGCCGGCTCTTCGCGGTTGCCGAGGCATACCCCGACCTGAAGGCCGATGCGAACTTCCGGCAGTTGCAGTCCGAACTGTCCGACACCGAGGACAAGGTCGCCTTCGCGCGGCAGTACTACAACGACAACGTGCGGGAGTGGAACACCCGGATCAGCAGCCTGCCCGACATGATGGTCGCCCGGATGATGGCGGCACAGAAGGCCGAGTACTTCGAAGTCGAAGGGGGCGCCGGCGCGGCACCACAGGTCAGCTTCTGATGGGGGTCGAGCACACCATCTGGTGGCAGGTGTTCCCCCTGGCATTCGTCGGAGCACCCGAGCATTCCGAAGAAGGGGTGACCCATCGGCTGCCCCGGCTGGAGCAGTGGCTGGACTACCTCGTGGAGCTGGGGGCCTCCGGACTGGCATTGGGGCCGGTCTTCGCCTCGTCGACCCACGGGTACGACACCGTGGACCACTTCCGGATCGACCCCCGCCTGGGCGATGAGAGCGATTTCGAGGCCCTGGTGCAAGCTGCCCATGGCCGCGGGATCACGGTGTTGCTCGACGGGGTGTTCAACCATGTCGGCCGGGACTTCCCGCGCTTCCAGGAGGTGCTGGCGGGGGGGCCTGAGGCGCCGAGTGCCGAGTGGTTCCACTTGCACTGGCCGGAGTACGAGCACTTCGAGGGCCATCGGGATCTCGTCACGCTGAACCATGGGTCGGACGTCGTGCGCCAGTACGTGGTCGATGTCATGAACTACTGGCTGGACCGCGGCGCCGACGGCTGGCGCCTCGACGCGGCGTATGCCGTTCCGGCGGACTTCTGGCAACGAGTGCTGCCCGCGGTGCGGGCCCGGCACCCGCAGGCGTACCTCGTGGGGGAAGTCATTCACGGGGACTACGCCGAGTACGTGCAGCAGTCGGGGCTGGACAGTGTCACCCAGTACGAGTTGTGGAAGTCGGTGTGGAGTTCGCTGAACGAAGGGAACTTCTTCGAACTGGACTGGACGCTGCAACGCCACAACGACTGGCTGGACACCTTCGTGCCGCTCACTTTCCTGGGCAATCACGATGTCACCCGGATCGCCAGCAAGCTGACCGATCTGCGCCACTACGCCCATGCCCTGGTCGTGCTGATGACGGTGGGCGGGACGCCGAGCGTGTACGCCGGTGACGAGCAGGGTTTCCGCGGCATCAAGCGTGACCAGGCCGGAGGGGATGCCGAAGTTCGCCCACCCTTCCCTGCGACCCCCGAAGAACTCGCTGACCTCGGCCAGGGCTGGTTCAGTCTGCATCAGGAACTCATCGGGCTACGCCGGCGCCATCCGTGGCTGCATGCGGCCCGCACCGAGACGTTGTCGCTGACGAATACCGGATTGGTCTATCGGACGGCGTTCGGCTCGGATGCGCTGCTGGTCGCGTTGAACATCGGGGATGAGCCGATGCCGCGACCGCCGGGCGAGGTCGTGGCGGGGGACCCGGGAGATGCGCTGCCGGGCCACAGCTGGGTGGTTGTGCAGGGCTAGCGTGTAAGGATCTGGTTGAGCCAACCAGATCTGTAGACCATCCGAAGTCAGGCACCCGGGCGGCAACGAGTGCCCAGTTGCTCAGGGGTGGTCGGCGGAACGTGGGTGTTTGGGCCGCTTTCGCGCGCGGTTGGGCGGTTGTTGCGATCGGTCACGGCGTGTTGCGACAACGAGTGCCGAATTGCTGGGTTCGCGCCCCCGGGGCAGCAACGATTGCCCAGTTGCTCAGGGGTGGTCGGCGGAATGTGGGTCTGTTGGGTCGCCGTCTCGCGCGGTTGGGCGGTTGTTGCGATCCGGTGCGGCGTGTTGTGACGACGAGTGCCGAATTGCTGGGCTCGCGCCCCCGGGCAGCAACGAGTGCCCAACTGCTCAGCCTGCAGGCGAAGCCTGGGCCCGGCGCAGCAGGACAGGCATGGCGTCGGCGGCGATCTGGGGGCTCGGGTCGGAGCTCGGCCGACCCTCGGCTGCCGCCCTGGCTTGGAATGCCAGACTGAACCTCGTGCGAATCGTCACGTGGAACGTCAACTCCCTACCCACCCGGATGCCTCGGATGGCCGTGTGGCTGCAGGTGATGAAACCCGACGTCCTGTGCTTGCAGGAGACCAAGATCCCCGACGCTGCGTTCCCCTACGAGGCTTTTGCGGAACTCGGATACGAGGCCGTACATCGCGGGGACGGTCGCTGGAACGGGGTGGCGATCCTGTCCAGGGTTGGGATCGACGAGGTCGTGCTGGATCTGCCGGATGTGCCGGGCTTTCCCAACGACACGGATCCGCCCGAGCCGCGCTTCCTGTCCGCGGTGTGTGCAGGCGTGCAGGTGGTCTGCGTGTACGTCCCGAACGGACGGACGCTGGACAACCCCCACTACATGTACAAGTTGCGGTGGCTCTCAGCCCTGCACCGCTTCGCCGTGGACCCAGCGGCCGGCGACAGGCCATTCGCCATTCTGGGTGATTTCAACGTGGCGCCCGGTGACGACGATGTCTGGGACATCGCCGACTTCCAAGGCAGCACCCATGTGTCAGAGCCCGAGCGGGTGGCTATCTCTGAACTGCGCAAGCTCGGTCTGACCGATCTGCCGCCGACCATCAGCAAGGGCAAGCCATTCACCTTCTGGGACTATCGTGCCGGCAACTTCCACAAGGGTCTGGGGATGCGGATCGACCTGATCCTGGCCAACCCCACCTTCACCGAAGCGGTCACCGGAACCTTCATCGACCGGGATGCCCGCAAGACCGGGACCAAGGGCACGCCACCTCCCAGTGACCACGCGCCCTTGATCACCGACATCAATCGTTAAGCAGAACGGGTGATCATCTCACCCTTAGTGTGGTCACCCGTTCGCAGTAGTCGTACCGTCGAATGGTGAGGGGAATCTGGTTAGGGCTGGTGATGGTGTTAATAGCCACGCCCGCCGCTGCCGATATAGGGGAACCGGTGAAGATTGCCGCCCCCGCCTCCGTGGCATCAGCCCCTTCCTACAAGTTCTTCAAATCCGGCGCTGATCGCCAGCAGCCCGGCGCCTACTGGAACCCGTGCGACACGATCACCTACGGCATCGATTTCCGCTCGGCGACCAAACGCGGACTGTCCAAGACGTGGGAGAAGCGGCGCTGGCAGTCGGCCATCGCTGAACTCTCCGCCGCCTCGGGGTTGCGGTTCACCTACGTCGGGCAAATCACGACACGTGCGGCCAAGGGCCGGCCAGCCAGCGTGACCGGCGTCGATATCCCGATCACGTATGGCGGCAGCCGCAGCTACCGCAAGGCACTGAAGGGCTCGATCGCCGGAGTTGCCGGCGTCACTTGGAGTGGACACCGCGGCGCTCGACGGCAGATCGACGCGGGCTACGTCGTGATCGATGCCGATGAGATCGTGCGCAGCATCAGCAGTTGGAATCAGCCGTTCGACGCCCGGCCCGCGGCCCAGCGCAAGCCTGACCCGGTGCGTGCGCTGTATCTGCATGAGTTCGGTCACGCGCTCGGCCTGGAACACGTCGGTGACAATCGTCAGATCATGTACCCGAAGCTGTCGACGACGCGGCCCGACATGCTCGGGGCAGGGGACATGGCGGGGCTGCGCAAGCTGGGTCGGCAGCGCTGCTTCTGACCCGCGGATCTACGGTCTGTCCGACAGATGCTGCCTGCCGATGAGGGCTTTCGCGCAGCGTTCGCCTCGCCTCTGGGGTGGGCTGGGTCTGGGGTTGTCAGTGTGAGGATGTCACTGGGGCGCACGAAAAATCCCTGCCACTGACATCGTTCCTGACCTGCGCACCACCCGATAGCCGAGGATGTCACTGGGGCGCACGTAAAGTCCCCGCCACTGACAAAACCCAAGGTGCCTACCCTGCGACGGGCGTGGGCATCCACGCGGTCATTCAACAGCGCCCGGATCGCCTACCGAACACAATGCGGCCGATGACCACCGGGATTCGCCCCGTTGGGCCGGCAACCGTTTCGAACAGCGGCCGGGGATCGCCACTGGCTACAAGAACGCCCGCCATCCTGGATGCAGCAACCGTCGAGTTCTGGCCATGAACAACCACGACCTAGTGGACCGCTCCGAACTCATCGCGGACCTGCAATACGGTCTCCTCGTCGATGAGGTCGAGTGCCCTGGCCAAGTCCGCAGCGTGCATGGCATCGGGCACCAGGTACAGCGGGATTCCCTGCCCGCGCAGCGCGGTGGCGTGGGCACTGAGTTGCTCGTTGCGCTCATCGGTGGCATCGCCGACCTGCCTGATCAGGATGAGTCGCATCCGGCCCGGGAACTCCCGTGCCATCTCCTCGTAGGTGAGAGCATCGCGCTGGCCGGAGTCACCGATCAGGACGAAGTCGTGGGTGGGGAACGACTCCAGCAGGCGACGGATTGCCGCCCGCTTGTGTTCCGCGCCGCTGCGCCGCACGTACCGTTCGGTCGGACCCCACTGGGTGAGGAACATCGGCCCGCGCGGGAACGCTCGCAGTTGGATGAACTGCTGGAGAGTGTCGAAGAACGCCCAACTACCGGTGGAGACGTAGAAGAAGGCAGGTTCCGGCTTGCGGTTGCCGTTCTTGTACGGCACCCCGCGCGCCAGGCCGCGGTAGAGCGACGACATCCCACGCACCGCGCTACGGGTGTTCGCATCGCGCAGCAGTGTCTGCTTCACGGCGGTGAGGCCCTCGGTGAGACCGCTGACCAGGATGGTGTCGTCAATGTCCGATATGACCAGGAATGGTGCGCGGGCAGGTGGTTTGATGACCCGACCTGCGCCCGAAGCCGACTCACCGTCCTCGATGGGGGTGGTGACGGCGAAGGCGTCATGCCATCCCGCCTCGAGGCCCTTGACCGGCAGACTGAAGTTGGCAAAGCCCCGTGCGTCAGTGACTTCCTGGGTGCTGAACTGACCGATGCGTAGCGTGACCTCGACCCCGACGATGGCCAGGGCGCCGTGTCGGCGCAGGTTGGCCTGGGCGGTGTCCCAGTACGGGACGCGGCTGGCGCCGGGTAGTTCCGGGGCCTCGATCACCCGCACCCGCACCTTGGCGAGGTTCTTCGCGATGTAACCCGTGTAGACCGTGACCACCATGCCCCGGAAGATCCCGGACTCCATCTTCTGCTCGCGCCGACGGGCGGTGAGGCGGCTCTCCAATTCGGCCACGGCGGCGATCGTCTCGGCGCTGCGCAGTTTTGCATTTAGCTCATGGGCGATGCGGCGAGGTAGGCGTGGCACGCCCCTTAGCATGGCAATCGGATCAACCCGTGTCATCCCAGGTCCATCTCGTAGACGAACATCAACGGGCCGTCAGCGCCCTCGGTCCGGCGCATCCCAACCTTCTCGTAGAGATGTCGAGCCGCGACATCGTCCTCGGTGGTGCCAAGGTGAACGTAGTCCGCCCCACGATCCTGGGCATGGGCCAGGGCAGCCGTGAGCAGCTTCTCACCGATCCCTTGACCGCGGTGCGGTGGCCGGACGTAAAGCTCGGCGAGGTAGCACTCCAGATGCGGGGTCCACAGTGAGGGCTGGAACCGCAGGACCGCCACGCCCACGTCACCGGCCAGCAGAACGTCGGTGTCCGGCAGGGCGCGGATTCGGGCTGCGAGCACCTGGGGTGGGGGTGTCGGCTCCTCATACTCTGTGTTGAAGTCGTGCAGGAGTTGCCCGACGAGTTCGGCGTCCGAGGTCCGTGCGAGGCGGATGTCCATCTGAGTAGTGTGCCACCGAGTAGCTCGGAGCAGCCTCGGTCTGTTTGCGCCAAACCCTGCAGACGGCCGCGGGTACTCCCTTAGGGTGATCGCCATGAACCTCGCCGACAATCTCGCGGCCACGGCCGCCGCCCACCCGGACAACGTTGCCATCAAACTCGACGACTTCGAATTGACCTATGCCGCGCTCAACGGTGCCAGCGCCCTGGCCGCCGGGTGGCTGCAGGAGCACGGGGTGGGTCCTGGTGACCGGGTCGGCATCATGCTGCCGAACATTCCGCAGTTCCCGATTCTGTACTTCGGGGCGCTGCGCCTCGGTGCCGTTGTGGTTCCCATGAACCCGCTGTTCAAGGAGCGGGAGGTGGAGTACTACCTGTCCGACTCCGGGGCCAAGGTGCTGTTCGCGTGGGACGGGGTCGCCGATCAGGCCCAGCCTGGCGCAGTGGCCGCTGGGGCCGCCTTCGAAATCGTGGACGCCGGCTTCGCGGCGAAACTGGGTACGTACAGCCCCGCCCCGGCTGTGGTCGACCGGGCAGCCGACGACACCGCGGTGATCCTCTACACCTCCGGAACCACGGGGAAGCCGAAGGGGGCCGAACTCACCCACAGCAACCTGCTGAGCAACGTCGAGGTCTGTGTGAACCTGTTCAACGGTGGCAGTGAGGACGTCATCTTCGGCGGGCTGCCGCTGTTCCACTCCTTCGGCCAGATGTGCGGGCTCAACGCGGCCGTCAAGATCGGGGCCATGCTCACGCTGATCCCCCGCTTCGATCCGACGAAGGCTCTCGAGGTCTTGCAGCGGGACAAGGTCACCGTGATGCAGGGCGTGCCGACCATGTACGTGGCGCTGCTGCAGCACCCCGAGCACGGCAACTACGACGTGGCGCAACTACGCCTGGCGGTGTCTGGCGGGGCGAGCCTGCCCGTGGAGGTTCTGCGTGGGTTCGAGCGCGAGTTCGGGGTGATCCTGCTGGAGGGGTACGGCCTGAGCGAGACCAGCCCCGTCGCCAGTTTCAATCATGCCGACCGGGAGCGAAAGGCCGGCAGCATCGGCACCCCGATCGCCGGTGTCGAGATGCGACTGATCGATACGGATTGGAACGATGTCCCGGAGGGTGAGATCGGCGAGATCGCCATCAAGGGGCCGAACGTCATGAAGGGTTACTGGAACCGGCCCGACGCGACCGCCGACGTGATCAGCGA
>JAKOZM010000339.1 GCA_029779995.1 Actinomycetes bacterium | reverse complement strand
ATTGCTGGTCATGTGGCGCACCGCTGGCCCAGCGCTATTGTTCATCGCCGTCAATACGGTGGTGCAGGCCGCGCTGACGTGGGTCAACACGCAGTCGGGGTTCAGCCTTGGCTTCTTCGTCGCGTTCGTCGTCTCTGCGGTCAGCGCAATGCTGCTGTACGCGGTCCTCACGTCGTGTGCCCTGACGGCGGTCGACCGGGATGGCATGTCGGTGGTGGGCCGGGTCAAGGCCCACCTCGGCGCATTCACGGGCTGGGCGCTGCTGCAGTGGCTGCTGGTGCTGCTGGTGTCGTTGATCCAGCCCGTCTTGGTGCTGCTGGTGGCAGCGCTGACCCCGTTCCTGCCGATCGCGGCGATGGATGGCCAGCGCAACGCCCTCGGGGACAACTTCGCCACCCTGGGACGGAAGTTCCAGAGGTGGCTGATCACCTCCTTGATCCTGCTGATCGCTGGCCTGATCTACTTCCTGCTCTCGGCGGTCAACGTGTTTTTCATCAAGGGCACGCCGGCCGCCATCTTCTTCTGGCTGGTCATCGGGCTTGTCGCGTGGTGGACCCTGACCGCGTGGACGCTGGTGTACCGCGCGGCCCGAAAGAGTTGAGAACACACTGATCAATCGGCTCCTGCGGAGGATCGCTCTGGCGCCGCCACGGGCGGTAGCGGCACGTCGCAGTGCACTGTTGACCTGCCACGGTGGCCCGCTTCGGGGGCAGGATGTGGCCATTGCCGGTGCCCACCTTCCGTGCCGGGACCACGGACAGGCTGGCTGGAGGTCCTTGACCGGCGCAGGCCAGTGGCCAACTCTGAGGATGCGGCAGGCCCGTCAGGGATCTTGAGTTGTGCGGGGTCCGCTGCAGCGCGAACCACGTCCGCGCCGGACGAACGGATCCGTCAGAGCGGCAAGGGCTGGGCAGAAGGTGCGAATCCGTTCGGCGTGTCGCAGCGACAACTGCCCACTTGCTCAGCCTGCCTGACTCTCGGCGGGATTCCTCTGAGCTGGCCAAAGGACTGTGTGGTGGGGTCGGCCGGGCAGGTGGTGAAGATCAGCCCCAGGATCTAATCGATTCCGGTGACCGGACCTACCTCACGGTGGTCGTCGTACTCGAGTTTCAACCCCGTGCCGCTGATCCCCGCTCGTAAACCGCCCTGGATCAGCGCGGCAGCCTGCAGTGCGGCGATCTCAACGGGCAGACCACCGGGGCGGATGTTCGAGATGCAATTGCGGTCGGCGTCGGTCAGGCCGCTGGTCGGGGACATCTCAAAATAGAGGCTCAGACTGTCGGGTGCGGAGGATCCCGGTCGCTCGCCGAGAACGATCGCCGCAGAGCGGGTGCCGAGTGCTGCTCCCACGTCGTTGAGCAGACCGACCCGGGCCAGCGGTGCGATGACCACCGGCGCCACGCTCACCGACAAATCCGCAAGGAGCGCCCTGAGCAGCGACACCGCGTGCCGGTTCGCGGCGGTCGCTGACAGCCCGTCGCTGACGATCAGCGCGAGGTCCGCCCCCATGGTCATCGACGCGAGCTCACGAGCGGATTCCTGCGAAAGGACCCGGCCGTGGTCGGGCCGTCGCAGATAGTCCTCCCGATCATGAGCGGCGGTGCTCACGATCACCGACTCGATGGCTGCGGTGCGCAGATCGGCGGCGATATGTTCGGCATTGAAGCTGGCCCGCACCGCATCCCGGGCCAGCGCCAGGTCGGCCGCCATGGCGAGCAATCGACTGGTCGGCATGCTCACGCCGCTACGTCCCAGACCGATCCTGGCGCTCATAGAGTGATCTCCCGCAGGGGATGCGGACCATCATCCACCTGCAGCAGGCCGAGTCTGTTGGTGATGCCGCGGGCCTGCAGCCAGAGGTCGAATTCGGGCGCCGGACGCTTGTCCAACTGCCGGTGGAGGTAGGCGATGTCGTGATAGCTGGTCGACTGGTACTCCAGCATGACGTCGTCGGCGCCAGG
>JAKOZM010000327.1 GCA_029779995.1 Actinomycetes bacterium | reverse complement strand
ACCACCACGGCGACCTCACCAGCGATGCGCTCCTCGCCTCCGCCAGGCAGCGAGCGACCGAGCTGCTCCACGCCCACCAGATCGTGGTCGACCGGGTCGTGCAACACCTCCTCGATCACCCTCACGAGAGCTGGACCGACCCCGACCTGGACGCACTCGCCCGGCCTACTGCCGCCTGACCGGACCCACACACCACCGCGCACTGTCGGTGCTGGCCGGTAGCGTCGAAGACACCAACCACCACACCGGCCTGACCAGCTGGTCCCGACACGGGAGAGACGAGACATGAGCAGCAACAACCCCACCCCCGTCCTGGCCGCCGACAAGCTCTACGAGGCCTACGACCGGTTCGTGTGCAAGGAGTGCGCCGGGATGACCGCCGAATACACCGGCGTCACCATCGGCGGCTACCGCCTCACCGTCATCACCACGGCCGACGTCGTCGAGTGGGCCGGCTACGACCAGGGCCCGCTGACCTGCGAGTGCCGCCGCCTCGAAGCCGTCCTGGCCGAGCAGCAGCAGCTGCAGATCCGCCCCGGCACCCCCCTACCGCGCCCCGTGGCTGGTGCCCCGCCCGCCGATCGGGCCCCGGCGTCCTACCCAGTCACCGCGATGACCCTCACCGACGTCGTCGAGGACATCCGGCTCCTGCTCGACGCCGGCAGCGCCGACGTCGACGGCATCACCGCCGCCGCCGACCCCCACCGCGCCCTCGACCCCGCGGCCGCCATCCCCGGCGAGAGCGCCGTCCTGGTCACCTTCACCGACGTCGCCGGCCGCAACCGTGTCGCCGAGGTCCAGATCACCGCCACGTGGCGCGAGGACGGCTGCGACCACTCCACCACCCGCGCTGGCGCGCTGGGCGAGGAGTGCACCGACTGTGGCATGGTCACCACCCCCACGGTCGTCACCGCCCGATGCCCCGACTGCAACAGCCCGATCAGCGACGAGACCACCTACTTCGGGGTCCACACCGCCTCCTGCACCCTGGTGATGTGCCAGTGCGAGCACGCCGACCACGAGCCCCCGGCCACCAGCCACCCCTACCTCGGCGTCCGCGCCGGCACCCACCGTGCACAGCACGTCGGCCTGGTCTGCGACGAGTGCGCCGCCGGCCACCTCGCCGGCTACCTGCTCGATGACCCCACGGACAAGGAAGGGCCGCGATGAACATCGGCGAAGCCAGCGCTGTCACCACCCTCGTCCAGCACCTCACCGAGCACGCGACCGCGGTCGACACACCCGACGACGTCGTCCTGGCCGTCGTCGAGCTCAACGGTCGCGCACGCAAAGCCCTCGGTGCCGGCGTGATCCTCCCGACGATCTGGATGATGCGTCGGGAAGAGATCCTCGCCGCCCGCAAGACCCAGCCCAGCGGATCCCCGCCGCCTCGCCGGTCCACATGAACACCCCACCGGTGCAGCTGCGCGAGCCCTACGTGGGAGAGGGTGCCGACGGTGCCCGTCGTTCGGCCCAGATCGACCTGGAAGAGGCGGACTGCCTACCCACCGGAGAGCAGCGAGACCACTGCCTGCTCTCGGCGGAGCGGTGGATCCTGCAGGCCGAGTACCTCGAGGGCCACGCACCAGACCCCCAGCAGCCCTGACCCGACGGTCCCCTGTAGACCGTCCTGCTCGTCACCAGGGCGCACCTCTTGCACCTTCCCCCAGTGACGGCGCCCGCACCACGGTGCAACCGCCGCCAGAAGGAGGTGCTCCACCATGACGACGACCGTCGAGACCGACTCAGACATCTGGGTTCACGACTACACCACCGCGACCGGTGTCCAGGTGGCCGGCCACTGGCGCAAACGCCGAACTGGCTCGGCTGCCGCAGATGACGACCACCGTCCGCCGGGCGGCGACGCCGACCCCACCCGGTCCGCTGTTGCGCCGGCGCCGTCCTGCTCGCCACCGGCCGCCTCTGAGCCCCCCTCACCCCCGGGCGGCACACCACCGGCCACCCCGGCAGCCGCGGCCCGCCTGGCGGCCGCTGAGACGCGCTACAAGGCTGCGCTGGTCTCCGCCGGCGTGAGCGCCCTGAAGCACCGCCGGGGAGAAGATGGCGGCCTCCAGGCCGCACTCCGAGAGCGCACCGAGGCACGGGCCGAGCTCGAAGCCGCCCGTGCCGAGCTCGCCCAGCAACCGTCCACGGCCGCCGCCCCAACCAGCACCGCCAGCGAGGGTCCGGAGACGTCGACCGGCTCAGGGGCGGACCGTTGCCCAGGCTGCGGCCAGTTCCGCTCCCAGGACCATCAGTGCCCCACCCCGGCCGGTCTGCCCGCTGGCGACTACGCCGGCCTGAAGGGAGATGAGCGGGTCAAGGCGATGGTCGCCGACCTCGAGTCGTCGGTGAAGGCCATCGTCGACTCCGGCCAGCTGCACCGCTGGCTCAACGCCATGGCCAGCAATGGTCTGAGCCGGTGGAGCGCCAACAACCGCCTCCTGGCCGCAGTGCAGATGCTGCAACGAGGAGAGTCCCTCGACGATCTGCACATGATGGGCTTCCGCCAGTGGGAGAAGTGGAACCGCAAGGTCTCCAAGGGTGCCAAGGCCGTCTGGATCCTCGCCCCGATCACCCGCAAGATCGTCGACGAGGACGACGACGGTAAAGAGACGCACCGCGTGGTGGGATTCAAGGGAGTGCCCGTCTTCAACGTCTCCGACACTCACGGCGACCCGCTGCCCTCCTCGCCGGCCCGCCCTGCGCCCGGCAGGGCCACCCCAGGCACCCTCGAAGGCCTGCGCGCCCGGGTTGGCCAAGCCGGCTACTCCTACGAGGAGACCGAGATCCCAGGCTGCCGCCCCGAAACCGGCGAAGGCACCCTGGGCTTCACCGACCCCAAGAGCAAGCGGATCGTCGTCGACGCTCGCCTCAACGAGGCACAGAAGGCCTCGGTCATCGCCCACGATCTATTGACCGCACCAACTGGCCCGAACTAGGCCGTCTCAGGAGGATCGTGCAGCGGCGACTCGCCGCCGATGGCGATGTCCGCCGCTCCCATTTCTGTGCGTGCTGCCGTTCGTTGCAACGAAGACGAGCGGAAGGATGCATGAGATGGAGCGTGAGGTGACGGGCCTGGTCGTCGCGAGGGTTGGCAGAGTGGCCAGCATTGGGGCAGCGCCGGGCACGGTGTTGCTGGACGCTACGGGCGATCCGGTCGAGGAGGTCAGCGAGTTCTTCGCCACGATGCTGGCCTGTGGCGCAAGTTTCAGTTCGCTGCGCTCCTACGGCCTGGCGTTGCTGCGGTGGTGGCGGTTCTTGGCCGCGGTCAACGTGACCTGGCAGCGCGCGGGTCGCCTGGAGGCACGCGACTTCGTGTTGTGGATGCGGTTGGTAGGCCCGGCGGGCAGACCGGGTGGGTACGCGCCTGCGACGATTAACCATGCGCTGGCGGTGGTCAAGATGTTCTACTCGGACCGGATCAGGGCTGGCGACGGGCCGCTGATCAACCCGGTCCCGGACGCTGCCCATCGACTCGGTCGTAGGTCGCAGGCACACCACAACCCGATGCAGCCCTTCGCGCTGGGACCGCGCGCCCCTTTGCGGCAGAAGATGCCCGAGCGGATCCCTCGGCACCTGCCCGATCGGCTCTTCGACGAACTGTTCGCGGTGTTGCGCTCGGACCGGGACCGAGCACTGCTGGCGTTCTACGTCTCGACCGGCGCCCGTGCGTCTGAGTTGCTCGGTGTCACCGTCGACCTCGTGAATCCCGGCGATCAGCGGATCGGGGTCCGCCGGAAGGGGTCGGGACGGTTGCAGTGGTTGCCGGCCTCGGCTGATGCGTTCGTGTGGCTGCGGCTCTACGAGCAGCAGATAGGGCGACCGGACGGCGAGCGGGCCTTGTGGCTGACCCGGCGCCGTCCGGTGCGTCCGCTGACCTATGCGGCAGCCAGGCGGATGCTGCAGCGCGCGAACGAGTCGCTGGGCACAGGTTGGACGCTGCACGACCTGCGACACACGGCCGCGCAACGGATGGTCGAGGATCCGAACCTGTCGCTGAGCGACGTGCAGTGGGTTCTGGGCCATGCCCACATCACCACCACCCAGATCTACCTGCGTCCGCGGGAGGAAGAGACCGTCACCCGGGTGCTAGCCCATCACCGCGACCGCAGCGAGCGCCCGACCCCGCTACCCCCGCTACCGCCGCTGGACGCGGCGGGCTACTCGGCCGAGGTGCTGGCAGTGCTGTTCGGTGGCCCGCGATCATGAGCGATCACATCGACGCGGTCGCGCACCTGCAAAAGGCCGCGCGTCCCTCACGCCACGTCCCCGCCGACAACGGCGCCCTACGCCCCAAAGCGCCGACCCCGGCGCTTCCGACCCCTGCGATCGCCCGCTCAACAGTGTGGGCGGCTGCCCAGATGAGCTTTGAGGAGGTGCTCGACGCGGTCCGCGACCTTGAGCTCGCGAACGGTGCCACCTCGCCAAAGTTCATCCGCAGCCAGGTGCGGTTCGCGGAAACCCTACTCGGATGGCTGCTGCGAGTCCCGGGGGAGTCGTGGCAGCAACGTTGGCACGCTTCCGGGGCAAACGCGGCCGGGAAGGAGTGGACCACCCTTGCTGCCGAGCCCGATAAGCACGGCCACTTCGTCGCTGCGGCGGGAAGGCTCCTGCTGCTCGACGTGATCCGTCCCGACTACTCCTGGCTCTACGCCACGCACGCCACATCCAAGCTCTACGAACGGCTCAGGGCGCTGCGTGATCCAACGGGGTTCGCCGCCATCGAGCGCCTGTGCGACATCGACGCACGGATGCTGCCCAGCGACCGGCGCGACGCGCTGGGCCAGCTCACCAGGATGCTGGTCCACAACGGCGGCACGTTGGCCGACATCACCTTGCCTGACTGCATCGAGGCTCACCGTGCGCAAGACGGCTACGGCGGACGCTCCCACCCCCGCTGGTACACACTGCTGCGGGAGGCCGCGATCCTGCCGGCCGACAGCCCGCCAACCATCTTCGCTGCGTCACGACGCGGGCAACTGGCGATCGAGGAGATGGTCGACCGCTACGACGTCGTCTGCCGCCCGATCAGGGACCTGTTCGTCGCCTACCTCTACGAACGCCGTCCGGCCATGGACTACAACTCCGTTCGCTATCTGGCGGCCAAGCTCGTGCTGCTGTTCTGGCGCGACCTGGAGATCCATGAGCCCGGCATCGACTCCCTGCACCTGTCCGACGAGGTTGCACGCCGCTGGAAGACCCGGCTCAGCGGACCGGTTCTCTATGGCAGCAACCGCGTCGGGAAGAAGCGCGAGGACCCCTACACGATCCTCATGAGCGTCCGGGCCTTCTACGCCGACCTGTCCCACTGGGCGCTGGAGGACCCCTCCCGGTGGGCAGCATGGGCGACACCCTCGCCGGTCGACTCCCGGGACCTGGCGGGCATGACCAAGATGCTCAAGCAGTCACGGTCACGCACCCACCAGCGCATCCGGGAACTGGCGCCGCTGCTTCCCCGACTGGTTGACGCAGCCCACGACAACCGAGCGGCAGCCAAGGAACTGCTCGACGCCAGCGCCGCAACACCGCCTGGCGAGTCCTTCACTGTCGGCGGGCAGACACTGCGACGGGCCTGTCTGATCAACAACTCGCGCACGGGCAGAAAAGCCAGCCGTGGGCAGGTGTACGTCGATGCTCCAGCTCGCGGCGGCACCAGCGACCGGCCGCAGGACAACCGCAGAAACCTGAGCCTTGAGGCCGATCGGGCGTTCTGGTCGTGGGCTCTGGTCGAGGTCCTGCGTCACACCGGGGCACGTATCGAGGAGGTCCTCGAGATCACCCACCGCTCCTTCGTGTCGTACCGGCTGCCCTCAACCGGTGAGGTGATCCCCATGCTGCAGATCACTCCGTCCAAGACCGACAAGGAACGGCTCCTTGTTATCGGCCCTGAGCTCGCGGTGGCGTTCGCCGAGATCATCTCCCATGTCCGCGGCGATGACGAGCAACTGCCACTGGTCAGCCGATACGACAGCGCCGAACGTGTCCACAGCCCCGAGCTTCCGTTTCTGTTCCAACGACAGTGGGGGGCGGGCCGGATCGCGATCAACCCTGCCTACGCCGTCAAACTGCTCGATGAACTCGTCACCACCGCGAAAATCAACAACAGCGACGGCACCCCTGCCAAGTTCAGCCCGCATGACTTCCGAAGGATCTTCGCCACCGAGGCCGTCGCATCCGGCCTGCCCGTGCACATCACCGCCAAGATTCTGGGCCACGACTCGATCGCGACCACGCAGACCTACATCGCGGTCTACGACCAGGACGTGATCGTGCACCACCGTGCCTACATCGCCCGCCGGCGAGCACTTCGACCATCGCAGGAGTACCGCGAACCCACCGACAGCGAGTGGGACGAGTTCCTCGGCCACTTCGCCCAACGCAAACTCGAGCTCGGCACCTGCGGGCGTGCATACGGCTCCGGCTGCCAACACGAACACGCCTGCATACGCTGCCCGATGCTCCGCCCCGACCCCGACCAGCACGAACGGCTCCAAAGCATCATCGACAGCCTCGAAGAACGGATCGCCGAGGCTAGCGAACGCGGCTGGCTCGGCGAAATTGAGGGCCTGCGGACCAGCCTCGCCGCAGCCGAGCAGAAACTCACCCAGATGCAGCGCACCGCAACCAACCTCGGTATGCCCACCATCCCGCGCCGCCTGACTGCGTCCGGACGGCCATCGATCGGACCGTGAAAGAATCCAGGCAGGCGGTAGATCGAGCTTCCGGAACGGAGGTATGCGTTGGATCCCGGCGTCGCCCACCGGTGTGGGTGTCGTGGTGCTCGCCGGTTCGAGCGGACGAGTCGACTTCCCGCTCGAACCCGGGGATCGGCTCGCGGGACGGTGTAGCCGTCGGTACCTCACCAGACGTTCGCACGTCATTGGTCGGCGGATAGACCCAGGTAGCTGTGCCGCCTCAGCCACTGATCCTGCGCGCACGATGGGATCGACCACGTCGCCTTCGGTCTCGACAGATCGCCACAGTGGGTGTCTCATCGGCCTGTGACAAACGGCTACTCCGAGATCATCAGCAAGATGGAGAGGATGCAAGATCGACTGCGGACCACCGCGACCGCCATTTCGAGCGAGAGCTTTACAGCGCGGTTTCAGCCGTAAACAGGGCATCGCTGACAGGACGGATGGAGACACATGATCGAGAGCGAAGTGGTCGACGCGTTCTGCGCCTACCTGACAGTCAACGGCTGGCAGATCCAGCGTGAGGTCAAGACGCCCACGGGTCCAGTCGACGTAGTCGCCACCAAGGGAGTCGAGCGCCTCGTCGCCGAGGCTAAAGGCCTGACTGCCGACGCGGGCCTCGATATGAACACCGCCTATGGGCAGCTGCTCAACCGCATGACCGACCCGGGTGCTCGCTACGCTGTGGTCGCGCCCGAGTCGTCACGAAAGGCGGCGCTCCGCGTTCCGCGACGCGTGCGCGATCTGCTCGGCATCGACGTATACGTCGTAACGGCGAGCGGCGCAGTATCGCAAGTGGAGGCCGAAGAAGCCGGAACGGCCGTGACCGTTCTGTCCGACCTCCTGCGCCCTGATCTGGAAGTGGTGTTCGTGGGTACCGCCGTCGCCACCGCATCGGCCGACCGTGGCCACTACTACTCCGGGCGAGGCAATCGCTTCTGGCAACTGCTTCACGAGGCGAAATTCACTACAAAGCGGTTGCGCCCTGAGGACGACGCGACCCTCCCGGACCTGGGGATTGGCATCACGGATCTGGTCAAGGACGTCACTCAGAGCCATGACCGTGGACTGGATTTCAGCAAGTCCGTGTCGGTGACCTCGCATGTAGAGGTCGTCAGCCCGCGTTGGGTGGCATTTAACGGCCTGACGGCGGCCCGCGCCGCCGCTCGGGGACTCCACCGGGCGCGCCCTGAAGAGCTTGGCGAGCAACCGTGGCGGGTAGGCGAGAGCCGGGTATTCGTGCTGCCCAGTAGCAGTGGTGCCCACGCCAGTATGAGTTACGACGAGAAGCTCCGCTGGTGGACAGAGCTCGCCGACCGGGTGCACGCGCGCCGGTGACCTACCATTACCCAGTTCCAGAGGGTTAAGTCTCGCATCAGGCCCATGCCGGCGGAATGACGCAGACAAGGGCGCCGCGCCGAGATCAACGTAGTGAAGAGGAAATCAAGCTTGCCGCAGGGGTGTCGACGGCCCGCGTGAATGGAAGCGAGACCGACGGCTAGGTCCTTCGAGGACTGGGGATGCTCCTTGTTGGTGGTGCTCCTACTGCAATCTGCGCCGAGACCGCTGCCTTGCTTCGACTGTGCGACATCCACGTCAGCACGTCCAGTAGACGCAGGCTGCTGATCTGCTTGCTGACATGGGGAGGACGCAAATCGTCGATGTCTCGGCGGACCTGTTCATCAGCCAAAACAGCTGCCAACGGACGCCAGGTTTCGTCCCGCAGGTGCAAGGCATTGGCGATCACCGAGTCGACGATGGGAAAGAGGTGAGGGCGCTTCCGCGCTAGAAGCTTGCTGGCACGGGTGGGGCCAACCCCTTCGATTTTGCGAACCAAGCGCCAGAGACGAGTGCCGGCCTCGAGGTCCTGCTTCGTGGCTTTCCACAACGGGCGGCAGTCTGGAACAGCCGCAAGCGCTTCTGCGATTGCATCGGAACTAAGCAATGCGCGTACCGCGACGGGCCCGAATCGAACATCGAGCAACGAAGCAGCCGTGATGTCGTCAACCGTGAAGCGGTCAGTGGGGTTGTCGGCCAAGAGCCCTTCGATGTCCAAACCGTCGAACATGACACCAGCAAAACCCCGGCCTTGATCGAAGTAGGCGCCCACAAGGCCCTGCGCGTAGGGGCGTCCGACGATCTCAGCAACGCTCTGCCGAACGCGGGCCTGGTCGGTCGCGTCTGGCATACCGCCGACTATGTCATCGCAACGGCGCCGCGGCCATCGCGGCGAAGTGACGCTGGTCTTCATGGGCGTTCAGACGAGTGAGTTCAGCGCTGTGCTTTCAGCGTCCCGATCACTCGAGGGCCTCCGGCCCCAAGTCGGCGGGAGACGCGCAGGTCCGGCATCACTTCTTTGGTGTTTCTGCGGACGAGCGGATTGCAAGTTGCGGCTAGTCTCGGGGCAATGTCTACCGTGCAGGCTTCGAGGTCGCGATGCTGACTTTCAACGATCTCTTGGCACTCGAAGGGATTGAGACAGCGAAGGTTCGTCTCGTCCGACACCAGGACGGCCGGTTTGCAGCAGGACGCCTGTATGGGGCTTGGCGGAACGATCGCGATGCCTTCGAGGCCTACCAGAGCGTGCAGAGCAGAGACGTCTATCCAGTTGGTGATCTCCTGGCAAGTTTCATTGTGACCGAGGCCCGAAAGACGGTGTTCGTGGGCATGTATCGGGTCGACGGGGTAGGCACCTGCCTGTCCGGGAGCGTCGACGCACTGCTGAAGCACGACATCTCAGGTCAGTTGAGGTACGAGTTGCAGTTGGTCGACGCCCTGGCCGGTTACCAGGACAGGGTCGTCATCGACTGGGGCGCCGGAGCACGGACCTGGGTTCAGCGAGCCGCAAACCAGGCAAAGCCAGTGATCGAGATCGCGAAGCAGTACGAGCCCCGCTTCCCCGGCTTTCGTATGTTTGTTCTGCATATCTGCTTGAGTGAAGTACGACTTTCCCTCGTTGACGAATTGGCTTCGGCCACTGAACGTTTCCGTGCCCAGCTGGCAGTCGAGGCGTGCGGACTCATGGTCGACACGTGGTAGCCAAAATCTCCGGTGCCATTGCGTTGGTAGGGAACTCACTACTGACCTATGAACGGACTAATGCGACTGCAGTCAAGCAGATATGCAGAATGTTTGTTCGCCCCATCGACGAGGTACCAAGTCTCCCGAACGGTTGGCAACAAGTCCTCCGTAGTGTCAAGGGCGTATATCTGCTGGTCGACGTCGAATCGGGCCAGCAGTACGTGGGTTCGGCCAAGGGCGCGGACAGCCTTCTTGGTCGCTGGATGAATTACGCAGTTGGCGGTGATGGCGGTGACGTGGCGCTCAAGGCCGCAGCAAGCCGAGATGGGCGCAGGAACTACCAAGTGTCAGTTCTCGAAGTGGTCGACGAGAACACCCCCGACGACACCATCGAGCAGATCGAGTCCTACTGGAAGCGCAAGCTGCTCTCCCGTGAGTTCGGCTTAAACCGCAACTGAACCCGTCAGCAAAGGGCATGAAGCGGGAGATCTCGCCAAGGTGCTGTCTAGGCGCCGCCCGCTTGGCCTCGGCGACGCGTACGCACTGACAGCGGCTTGTGAAGTAGCCCGACTGGCGGCGGAATGACGCAGGGTCCCGCGGGTCAGCCGATACCTGCCACCGCACTCATGAACAACCGGCGGGCCTGGTGCGTGAGCTCGTCTAGGTCGTAGAACAGATCGATGAGCTCGCCGAGCCCTAGTCGTTGTCGCTCGAACAGCCCCTCGGAATTCGTTACCGGGTTGGCCTTTGTGGATCTCACGGACTTAACAACGTCGAGGCGTTCGACGTCCCGCCCGGGACGGAACGAATGGATGACGGCATTTCGCGTGAGGTACAACGCGTCGTAGCGGTCGCAGAGCCGGGTCAATTCCTGGGAGCAGCTAGCGCGAAGGCCCGGTTCGCTCTCAAGTTTGCGCAACTCGCGAGTTAGTTCTAATCCGGACCGTCCCCAGGTTTTGGTGATCGAGTCCAGGGTCACTGCTCCGGTCAACGCCTGCAGCGCGGCCATCGCAGCGTCCAGTTCCCCCGCCGCCAACGTAACGGCACCAACGTGGGTCGCGATCTCCAACTCCAGTCCGCGCAGCGGCAGTATGCGACCGCCGAGGCCAGTTGCATCAGCGAGGTTCGTGGCGGTCAGGGTTCGGCCCTCACGTCCGCAGTTCGAACATCGATCAAACGTCGGGGTTGCATCCTCGGGCACAGAGAGCACCCTACGGGTCTGTCAATGGACGGTGGACGCGTCCTGATCGCGGGAAGAGGGCTATGTCAGGCGGACCGTTCGTGGTCGAGCCGTTCGAGGATCCAGGAGCGGACGAGCGTGGAGGCAGGGAGGTGCTTGGCGGCGGCGACGCGCTGGACCTCGGCTTCCTCCTCGGCGCTGAGCCGCACCGAGTACACCTTCTGCCGGTTCGGCCGGCGGTCGGTGGTGTCGGCGGGATAGGGCTCGTCCTTGGTCTGCTCCGACTCGGCGCGGAGCTTCTTGGCCAGCGCGGGGTCAATCGTCTTGGCCATCATCGTCTCCTTGCTGGTAGAGCGTGAGGTCGGCTCCGGTGGCCGGCCAGGCGTTGATGCCGTGCAGGTCACCGTCGAGGTCGCGGTAGGCGATCACGACGATCACGCGCCCGGCGGAGCGGGAGTGGCCGATGAACCGAGACGCTCCCATCCGAGACTTCGGGTCCGGCTCGAGCGCGAGGAGGTCGACATCTTGCATGACCTCCTGAGTCCAATCGGTTTCGATCCCCTCGGCGTTTGGGTAGCGGTCGCCACGCGAGCGGATGTACCCAGTGGCCTCGGGGTCCCACTGGATCTCCTCCGCCACCCGACGAGTGTAGCCGCTGTACGACGATGTAGTACATGGTGCGGTCTCATCTGGCTCAGACGCCGGCGACGTACGCGGTGAGGAAGTGCACGCCGTGCCGGTCGAGGTTGCCCCGCGCTCGGTCGTAGTGCTCGGTAGTGCGGGGGTCGGCGTGCCGGGCGAGGATCTGCGCGTCGCGCAGCGGCACCCCGGCGTCGAGGGCGTTGGTGATTGCGGCGTGCCGCAGCGAGTGCGGGCTGATGTGCCGCGGGATCCCGGCGGCCTTCGAGATACGGGCGACCATCCGGTACACGTCGCGCCGGTCGATCGGGTTCCCGCTCTGCGGTCGCAGGATCAGCGGGCCCTCTGCGCGATCGCCGCGGCAGGCCTCGAGGACTCGCAGCACCGGGACGGTGACCGGCATGGTGGCCGGCTTGTTGCCCTTGCCGACCAGGCGCAGCACCCGGTGCCCGCGCAAGGTCTCGGCGTAGTCCTCGACGCGCACCGCCGCGGCCTCCGACGCGCGGAGCGCATTGATGCCGAGCAGGAACGCCAACGCCCCGTGGTGCACGGTGATCGTCTGGGAGACCTGCAGGAACCGGATCAGTTCGAGTCGGTCCAGGCCCTGGGTGCGGGACTCGTCCCGGTGCACCTTGGGCAGGCGGGCGTACACGGCCGGGTCGGCCGGGACGAGGCCGTCGATGTGTGCGAACCGGAAGAACCCGCGCACCCCGTGCATCATCGTCACCACCGAGGAGTCCATCAACCCGCGCTCCCCGAGCCCACGGATGTACAGCTCGACGTGGGCGCGCTGGACCCCGGCCAGCGGGTCCAGGCCGTGCCCTTCGCACCAGGAGAACCACTCCCGCAGCTGGAACGCGTACAACCGGTGCGTGCGGCCGGAGTACCGGGCCAGGAACGAGACCGCGGCCAACTGAGCGGTCGACATCGACGACGGCTGGTACGCAAGCAGTGCAGTCGGAGCAGACATGGGTCACCTCGCGCGGCGACCTGTCGAGGCCCGCACCCGCCCGCCGCGACAGCGGCCGGGCATCCAGACCTCGCGAACGCTAGCCCCGACGGGCAGCTCCCAACAGTCACGACAGGCGGCGGATAGACGCAGGTGTGATGAAGGGGCGCTGGGGCCCGCTTCAGCCGTCAGCTAGGTCCTCGAGGTCGATTGCCTCAATGAGCGCGCGTAGTTCGGGCTCACCCTCTAGCTTGATGGGCTGAAGTGCGCCGGTCGCGCCCTTCTGCACTGCCACCTTCTCCATCAACGCGTCGTTGAAGATCCTTGTGGAGTCAGCGTCCTTCCAACGGATCCCTTCCAAGGCTTCGCGCCGGCACCGGCCCGCCATCAGCACTTCTGGCTTGAGCACGCCGTAGGCGTCACGCTCGGGAGCTCGAATAGCCACGATCCGCGCAGCGGTCAGACGAGGTACCACAGCGAACGCCTCCCGCAGCGTGACCAGGATGTGGCCCGTCACCAGCAGTTTGTAGAAGTCAGCGGTCTCGGTTTTCGTGAGCTTCTTCAGGCTCAGGTTGCCCGCTTGAGTGGTGGTCGGCTTGCGGTCAGGGACAGCCGATTCCGGCGGCACAAGTACCACGAGCGACGCCTCGGTTCCGTCGACCCCGACGGCGGTCGCTGCCGCTTCGTTGTCCGCGAATGCAGCGATCAATGTTCCCAACACGGTGTCTGGCTCGCATCGCTCCAAGGCCGCCCACCACGCATCGAGCTCAGCTTGCAGTTCGGCCTGCTGAACAAGACCCTTCCTTCGGGCTTCGGCGATCTCCGCAGCCGCGGCGGCGTCTGCGGCTGTGAGCGCAGCTTTGCGGGCCGTCCTGGCGAAGAAGCTCGTCTGCTTCTTGGCGTTCTTGCGGTGCGCCAACCGAATCGCTGCCTCGTCCACCGAAGCAGGCGACGGCGCTACCGGGGAAGTCGCTATGGGGAACTCTTCGTGATGAATCTCGGTGATCGCGATCAACGCGTCCGCGAGCTGTCGAGCGACGGCGCCCTTGTCGGCCGCAGCCTGCTGCCGTGCAGCGGCTGCCAGCTGCCTGTTCACCGAACCGCTCGTCGCACGCGACCGGCCCCGACCTGAGCCACCCACGCTCGTGTAGTAGCCGACCGGGCCAGCGCCGGTTGAGAAGCCGGTCCTACCGGCACCCACATGAACGCGAGCAACCCGAGGCCCGACACTCGTCCGGATGCCGCGGCTTGATGCGCGCACACGAACCCCCGGCGCCAGTTTGACTGAAAAGCCCACTGCTACCTCCCCCTTCTGCCGATACCTCTCCACCGCGTGCGTGCGCATGCCCTGACGCGTCCTGAAACGAAAGGCGCGGACCGCCCATCGCTGGCCTCCGCGACGACACTATTCGATGCGTGAGCCAGAGGGCCGTGACATCGTCGCATCGCCGAGGTACCGGTATCCGCCCTACCGATTTCGCGGCGCTGTGACGCACGTCGCGGACCAGAAGGGCCAGCCCCAGAGCGCCATTCTCTGAGCAGCAGGTTCCTGTTGGTCGGGTCTCTCACCGACGGATCAGCGCTGAGACGGAATCGCGGAAGAAGCTCGGCCGACTAGATCCCCAACATGTCTCAGCGGTGCCGCTCACCAGGCCGAGGGCGCGATCGATCCATCCTGGATCGGGGAGCTGAAGTGCGCGCGCCTCCGCCAAAGCAGAAAATGGAAGATAAGAGAAGCTCTGCGGCACTGCCGGGTGATCACGGAGTTCGGCTAGGGCGACCGGATACTCGTACCGCTCGACATGCTTGACGACTAAACCGACTGCTCGCTCGCTCTGCGCGTAGTACGCGAGGTAGTCCTCCCGCGCGATACAACCGACGGACCCGAACGTCCTCCACAGGTCCTGAGGTGTCCCGGACTCCGTTCGCTCGATAGTGAAGTGCCCAACGATGCGTTTCGTTGGCGCGCTCTCATAGACGAGCACCGTGTCGATGTCCGCAGCGAGTCGGCGCTTGCGGAACTCGACCAGTTTCGTTCCGTCGAGGATCGCCTGTGCGTACGGGGGCTGGATGGCCATCAGAGCTACCCGACAAGAAGGTCTCGCATCCAGGCCATGCCCTGTGGACGAAGGGAGGTGATGGACTGTGGCCACGATCTGAGCGCTCCTGCCAGTTGCATGTCGGCCAAGGTGATGGGCGGTTCCAGGAACCGATCTTGCCGGAACCGGATGGCGAGAACCCCGCGGGCGCGCCGTGCCATCTCTGTGATCTCGGACCCTGTGTAGACGGTGCGACGTCCGACAAACTGCATGACCTCGACAGCCTCGCTGGACCGGAGAACGTCTTCCACGATGCCGACAGCACTGAAGGTTTGATCTTCGGACTGATAGAAGAGGAGGACGTCTCCCGCCACCACCTGGTTCGTGGCAGCGTTGCAGAGGTAGGCCTTGCGAATCGCGTTACCCCATGGGTGGGTTTGCGTTTCGGCCGACCCGAAAAGGGCAAGCTGTGCGGACTGTTGGGGCGGGGCTTGCTCCGGGAACAGTTGGTCGTGCCAGCGAGGTTTGATCGGCACCGCAAAGATTCGCTGGCGAGCGAGAAGCGCTGGCGGTCCAAACAGCACGTGGTGATCAAGATCCGAGCGATCTGTCTCCTCTGCCGGGGGCCGCAGGGACTTCGTGACCACGTACTCGCCACGCACGCTCCGGTAGCCCTGGTCTAGAAAGCCGAAAGCGGCTAGGAAGTCGAGGACTTCGGGGTGTGAGGGAAGTACTTCCACGTACAGGCTCGCCGAATTTGTGGTGGTGAGGCTATGAAGGATTGCTTTGAGCAGCAGCTCCCCGTACTTCACTCCCGAGTGGTCCTCCGAGACCTTAAAAGTGCTGATCTTGACCACCGGCTCCTCGATCGCGTACTCGCAATCGTCCTCGAGTTTCAGCAGGGCTACGGCGGCGTAAGCTCCTTCCTCCTCGATGACGAAGCACCGACGTGTCTCAATCTCTTGGCGTACTTTGGCGAACCAATCGTCAAACTCGGGATAGTCAGACCGGAGACCGTCGAAAATCTTGTCCTCCGGGTTGAGGCTGTAGCACGGCACTGTGCTGACCCGAGGCGGTGGAGTGAGCTCGGTCGGTTCGAAGCCTGCGAGCAGTGTGACCGCATCCGGAAGAGAAAGTGTTCGATCACCGAGACCGGCTCGTGCCGCACGTCGACGGAGGCGAGCGTCGTCAGTTACGAGGTAAGTGACCGCGCCAGAGTCCAATTCAGCCAACAGGCGAAGATCGCGCTCATCGTTCGTCCCCGGTCCACTATCACCGGCCCGCTCCCTCAGGTCCGCGGTCACGGGAGCTTCGGCCAATAGATGGAACTTTCCGAGTTCCGCAAGCCGCTGGCGACGTCGGGCAGCGTCCTTTCCCTCAAGGAGGTCGTCGCGAGTAGCAGGTGCAACGCACAGCAAGTGGCGCTGTTCGTTCGCTAGCCTCAACAGGCGGACACCAAGCTCCAGATTCTGTTCGAGCTCGCCTGAGTACGGCTCTACAGCGATGAAGACGTTTGAGTCCAAGAGGAACCTCAAGCGAGCGGCGCCAGTTCCCCCGTCCTCCACCATGTCGTCCATGGTGGAGGAGATGAGGCTCCCTTTGTGGCATTTCGCGCGCGCCCCGGGGCAGATTGAGGTTGGCCTCGTATCGGCTTGAACGATCGGACTGTGCGCGTGTCCACTCCTGCTCGCCGCATGGACGAAGATGGCGATCCCCCACGCTTGTACTCGAGGCGACGCTCCTCATGACGTACGCGGCGACCTAGCCCCAAGTGGGCGGAGTGCAGCGGGTTCGATCCGCTTCCGCCGACCGTCGCGCAGATCAACGCCGATAGCGCTGGCGGCGCAGTCAGGCGACGTGCCCCGTACTGGATCAGGACCGTGCACCTGTCAAGCATGGCCGTAGGCCTTGGTGCCCCGCGTCGTGCCTGGTGCAGAAAAGAGCTCGGTCACGTCCACTGCGGCCACGTCGACCAGGACTACAGCGAGTACCAACGCCACCGAGGACAGATGGAAACTGAGGCCGAGATGACCGCCTACCTCGTCAACCGCTCCCGGGGGATGACCCGCGAGCAGGTCGACGCCTTCAGCCCCGGCTACATCGCCGGCTGGTCCCGCGGCAATCCCACCGTGATGCACCAGGCCGTCGACAAAGCCACCCGCGCGTTCAACAAGATCACCGACGGGCCCTGGCCCGACCAGAAGGGAAACTGACCCATGACCACCCGCCACGTCGCCGACATCACCGACCCCGTCACCGGTGAGACCACCACCCTGACCGCCCCCACCGAAAGCGAGCTCGACCAGCTCGTCGACGAGCACCTCGAGCAGCACTACCCCACGCCCAAGGCCGAGGACCCCGAGCCAGCCGGCATGGGGTGACGAGGGGGTGACCTCGGTGCGTCGGAACCGGGGTCGAGTGTCGGTGGTGGGCGGTAGCGTCGAAGACACCAAACCCACTCGGGTCGAGCTGACCACTTGGCCCTTGACTCCGACAGGAGACGATCGACATGGGAGACCGCACCTACTACCGCCTGGCGCTGCCGGCGGACCTCGACCGAGAGGCCATCCGGATGGCCGCGATCGCGTTCACCGACGACCCCTGGACCGACGACGACGTCACCTGGCTGCTGGACAACAGCCGCCCGGACCAGCCCCTCTGGGTCGACATCGAAGAGCGCTCCGTCGGCGAGTGCCGCGACGCCGCCGAAGCCGTCTTGACCGCCCTGCGCGAGGAAGGCCAGGACGTCGCCTTCACCGTCACCGAAGATCCAAAGTACGAGTGGCTCGGGACGCTGTGCCGCTACCAGCCCGGCAAGGACATGCACGAGGTCGACTGCGACGCCAACGCCCAAGCCGTCCTGACCGACGGCGAGCTCGCCGTCCTCATCCGTAACATCACCGACCCTGCCGCGATTCTGGACCGGATCACGGCCCGCCTCGGCCTGGACTGGCAGACCCCGTCCGCCGCCTGACCCCACAGCCCAGATCAGAGAGGAGGTGACCACCATGCCCCGAGGATGACCTCGACATCGGCTTCTGCCCCCGCTGTGGGGACCAGCTCGACGGCGCGACCCCGCCCGCCGACCTGATCTGCTGGCGCTGCGCGGCCGACGAGGAGGACCTCTAGGTCCCCCCACACACCGAAGGGCCCCCACCGGACCATCCCGGGAGGGGCCCTTCGGTATGCCCCACCGTGGCAGCCGGCATGGGGTGCCACGGTGGGAGCGTCGGCGACCTGGAGGGGGTGGTGTTGTCGGTGGTGGGCGGTAGCGTCGAAGACACCAACCCATCCGGGTCGAGCTGACCACTTGGCCCCTGACTCCGACAGGAGACGACCATGACCACCACCGCCACCCGCCGTCCGGCGACCGACGAGAAGATCCCGAGCACCGGTGCCCTCACCACCGGCTACCGCGGCCTTGCCGAGGCGCTGAAGACGCTGGCGCTGCCGGCCGCCGGCCGCAAGCCGCTGCCCGTCTTCAGCCGCATCCTGGCCACCGTCCGCGCCGACGAGATCGAGCTCACCACCTTCGACTTCGACACCGCGGCTACCGTCACGCTGCCCGCCACGGGCGCGAGCCCCGGTCAGCTGCTGCTGGACCACCCCAGCCTCACCAAGGTCCTGGGGGCCGCAGTCAAGGGCAGCCGCAAGGCGACCGTCGACCAGCTCGACGTCACCATCGACACCCCCGACCACACCCCTGTCGTGCACGTCGCCGGCTACAGCATCCCCCTGGACGACACCGTCACCGTCGATGCCTTCCCGGCCCTGCCGGCGACCACCGCCCCGACCCACGTCGTCGACCGCGAGGCACTGAGCGTCCTGGTCGATCGCGTCACCGTCGCGGCCGACCGAGGAGACACCCTGCCGATCCTCACCGGCATCACCGCCACCCTCGACAAGGGCGCCATGACCCTGACCGCCACGGATCGTTACCGCCTCGCCTCCGGATCAATCCCGGCCAACGGCACCACCACCGAGAAGGTCCTCATCCCCGCGGCCACCCTGGCCAAGCTGCTCCCGCGCCTGACCAGCGCGCAGGCACGCCTGGGAGTCGACGTCATCGCCGGCACCACCTGGCTCACCCTGGCCGATGACACCGCCACCGTGCGGATCCGCACCCTCGACGGCGAGTACCCCAAGGTCTCCTCGATCCTGGAGCAGACCCCGACCCGCACGGTCACCCTGGCCCGCGACCAGCTGCTGCACGCAGCCACCCGCGCCGCCTCGCTATCCGCAGCCGTCAAGGCCGGCAAGAGCCCGGTCACGATCACCGTCACCAGCGATGCCGTGACCATCGCCCCCGCCACCGACGGGGACCGCGCCAAGGTCACTGCCCCTCCGCTGCCGGTCACCACCGCTGGCGAGACCGGGCCCTGGACCACCGGCGCCAACCCGGCCTACCTCCTCGACGCGATCACCACCCTGACCGCGGACGAGGTCACCCTTCACCTGACCGCCCCCGACCGGCCGATGATCCTCACCGACGCCGGCGATGCCGACTACCGGCACGTGCTCATGCCCGTCCGGCTCACCCGCTGACCCCCAGCACCGAAGGGCCCCACTGGGCCACCCCGGAGGGGCCCTTCGGTATGCCCCACCGTGGCAGCCGGCATGGGGTGCCACGGTGGGGGAGCCGGGCGTCGGAACCGGGGTCGCTTGTCGGTGGTGGGCGGTAGCGTCGAAGACACCAACCACCCGAGCCGACTGACCATCGGCTCCTGACTCCGCGAGGAGACGACCCCATGTCCAGCACCCCCACCATCCGCATCACCGGCCCTCAGTCCCTGCTCTCCGCCCTCCCGCATCTGCTCGGCTACCAGCTTCTCCGGACTAACGATGGGGTAACAATGCGGCCTTGGGCGTGCCCTGTCGGGCGAGAGGGCGGGTTACGAGTCGTCTGACGGTTGCCCATTTCGCCAGGCCAGCGGCCGCGGTTTGGGAGACGGGGATGACCAGCGCGATGAATCGCCCGTGCTGCGTCGGTGTACTTGGCCGCGGGCCCGTT
>JAKOZM010000306.1 GCA_029779995.1 Actinomycetes bacterium | reverse complement strand
CGGTCAGTGCCCAAGCCGAAGCCGATGCCACTGAGTTCGGGACCACCCAGCGACGCCATCAGCCCGTCGTAGCGCCCGCCCCCACCGATCCCGGACTGCGCGCCCAAGGCTGGATGATCGAACTCGAAGGTCGTGCGGGTGTAGTAGTCCAGACCCCTGACCAGCCGGGGGTTCAGGCTGAACCGCACACCCAGTCCGGTCAACGTCTGCTGGACACGCTCGAAATGCACCCGGCACGATTCGCAGAGATGATCGGGCGGCAGCGGCGCATCGACCAGCAACGCCTGCACGTCCGGGCGCTTGTCGTCGAGCACCCGCAAGGGGTTGATCAGCGCGCGAGCGGCTGTGGCCTCATCCAGCGGCAGACCGGCGAGGAACTCCTGCAGGACCTTCCGGTAGGCGGGCCGGCACTCCCGGCAGCCGATGCTGGATAGATACAGACGGTACCCACGCAGCCCAAGGCGCCGGTACCCCTCGTCGGCGATGGCGATCACCTCGGCGTCGAGTAGCGGGTCGTCCACGCCGATCGCCTCGACCCCCACCTGCTGCAACTGCCGGTAGCGGCCCTGCTGCGGCCGTTCGGCCCGGAAGAAGGCCCCGGCGTACCAGAGCTTCACGGGCAGCGGACCGCGGTGCAGCCCGTGTTGGAGTACCGAACGCACCACGCCAGCCGTCCCCTCAGGCCGCAGCGTGATGGACCGGTCGCCGCGATCTGTGAACGTGTACATCTCCTTGCTCACGACATCGGTGCTCTCACCGACCCCGCGCACGAACACCGCAGTGTCCTCGAAGACCGGTAGTTCGACGTAGCCGTATCCCGCGAGTTCGGCGGCCCGGCCCAGAGTGTTGCGCACGGCCAAGAAGTCCGCGGAGAGCGGCGGCAGGTACTCGGGCACCCCGCGTGGCGCCTGGAACTGCTGACTCACAGGCCACGCTCCGGCGGTTGCAGGTCGCGGGCCTGATCCAGGAACGGGTTGGCGCGCAGTTCCTGGCCGATCGTCGTCTGCGGACCGTGTCCGGGCAGGACCACCATCTCCGCAGGCTGCTCCAGCACCACATTCGACAGCGACCACATCATCTGCTCGGTGTTCCCGCCCGGCAGATCCGTGCGACCGATCGACCCGGCGAAGAGCAGATCCCCTGAATACATGATCGGGGGGATATCGCCCTCGGCGCCGGTGAGGAAGACGATGGAACCAGGCGTGTGCCCCGGGGTGTGCCGGACCGCGAAACTCAGCCCCGCAAGGTCGATTGTGGAGCCATCCTCGAGGGTGCGGACATCGTCGGGCTCGGAGAAGGCCATCCGGCCGCCCGTCATCTGGGCGAACATCGCCTCGGTGTCGCTGGACATCCCCGCGAGCGGATTGCTCAGCAGGTGTCGGTCAGCGGGGTGGATGTACGCCGGCACGTCCCGGGCCTCGCAAACCGGGGTCACCGACCACATGTGATCGAGGTGGCCGTGGGTGACCATCACAGCCACTGGCTGTAGGCGATGCTCGCGCACCACCTCATCCACCCCGGACATCGCATCCTTGCCCGGGTCGATGACGATGCACTCAGCACCGGGCCCGGTAGCCACGACGTAACAGTTGGTTCCCCACGGACCGGCCGGGAATCCTGCAATCAACACACCTACCAGCCTATCCGTGACACACCAGGCGCCGACGCTCACGTCCGCCTGCGTAAACTCCCATGTGACGAGTCTTGTGTGGGGAGGAACGGCGAACAGTGGCCACTGACAAGCGGCGCAGGGAGTTGGCGCGCGCCAAGGCCGAACGCCAGGCCCAGCGGCGTTCGCAACGCGCGCAGCGCGCCCGACGCAACAAGATCATTGGCATCGCTGCCGCCGCGACCGTGATCGCAGGGGTGATCGTGTGGGGTGTGGTGGGCTCCAACTCCGATTCCGTGCCCGCCGCCGAAGAGGCCGTGCCCAGCCAGAGTGAGAGCGCCACCGCCTCACCGGCCGCCAACACCCCAGGGCCGGTCGCCACTCCTGCTGGTGTCACCTGCGAGCAACCAGGTGAGGCGAGAACCGACATTCCCACCTTCGACAAGCCCACCGATCAGGGCCTGACGGGCACCGTGAACTGGGTTCTGAACACGAACTGTGGGCGGATCACCATGGCCCTGGATGCAGACAAAGCGCCGAAGACGGTCAATGGGCTGGCGTTCCTGACCGCCGAGGGGTACTACACCGGCAACTTCTGTCACCGCCTGACCACGGCCGGCATCTACGTCCTGCAGTGCGGGGCGCCGGGTCAGGACGGGACCGGGGACGTCGGATTCACACTGCCTGACGAAAACCTCCCCGCTGAGGGGGACGGCAATTACCCCGCGGGCACGGTCGCGATGGCCAACCGGGGGCCGGGCACCGCCAGCAGCCAGTTCTTCCTGGTCTACAAAGACAGCACCCTGCCAGCTGGCTATTCCATCGTCGGCGACATCACCAAGGGCCTGGACGTGGTTAAGTACGTTGCAGCGGCGGGTGTGGCAGCAGGATCATCGGATGCGACCGATGGGCCGCCTGCGCAACCGTTGGTGATCAAGACCGCCGAGATACAGAAGTAGGAATGCACTGATGACGGACCAGACATCCACCCCCCGTGGGCCGGCGCCGGCTGAGTCCTTCGGGCGGGTCGGCGACGATGGGACGGTCTTCCTGCGCTTGCCCGACGGCAGCGAACGACCCGTGGGCCAATATGCCGCCGGGACGCCGGAAGAGGCTCTGCACTACTACGCGGGCAAGTACAACGA
>JAKOZM010000286.1 GCA_029779995.1 Actinomycetes bacterium | reverse complement strand
CTGCCAAACCAGCGGCGACTCCGTGCGACTCACCCAAGCACTCGCCGGACAAGGGGTGAGCCCATTGACCTGACCACCCTGGTCAGTGGCGGCCACAGCCCCCTCGGGCAGATCCCATGGCCACCACCGGGCAAATCTCGTGACCGTCAACGGGCAGGTTTCATGTCCGCCACTGGGCAGTTCCTACTGGCCCTTGACACTCGATGCCCCGCTGGACGCAGATCTTCAATGAGGGTCCGTCGGCGCCACGGGGAACGCTGCCACTTCTGTCCTCACGCAGGCACACTACCGATACGAGCCATCCTCATTGTGGCGACCAGGTGACCCGTGTCACTCGAAAGCACATCACAGGCAGTCGGCCCAGCCGCGACATGAGCCATCTGGTGGCTTCGCAGCCGCTCATGCAGCCAATTGGCTCATGTCGCAGAGGAATTCGGCGTGGTGACGGCGACCGTGAAGTTCGGAGTGGGGCAACACGGGGTGTGTGTCGATCACTTGGTGGCCGGCGATCATCTGCTCCTGACCGCGGCGCGGTCACGCCGTCACGTTTCCGGTGCCTGAAACGGCGAGGTCAGGCGTCCGGCTGGAACCGGCGCCACCACGTCTCGAAGAGTGAGTTCTCGGCGAACGCTGCATCAGCGTCGAGGCCAGCCCTGTCGATCATGTACTGCCACATGTGCACGGTCTTGGACCTCATCACCGCGGCCATGAACTCAAGGGTCGGCGGTTCAAACGGCAGGGTGACCGGGTCCGACCATGCGTAGGGGAGGTAGTTGTGCGTCGGTTCGACCAGATGCATCAGCCCCATGTCCGCGACGACCTGCGTCAAGAGTTTTGGGCCAAGGTCAGCCCACCCAATCGGTGGCGGAGGCTCTCGTCGGACGAGGCGGGCCGTCTTCTGGAGGCGGACCTTCCACGGGTCGTGGCGATGGGGAAGCCACGGATGCTGCACCCCCCACACAAGCCGACGCGCCAACGGGTGCCCTGCGGGGATGCCGACCAAGGCGCTCGCCAGTTGGCTGCGCGATTCCCGCACGATCAGGACCTCGTGGGCCTTCTCGATCGGACGGAGGGCGATCATGTCGGAATCGGCCCAGAGACCCCCCAGCTTGCGCAAGGCCTCAAAGCGGAAGATGTCGGAGAACTGGGCCCAAGAACCATGTCTAGTGTCGAAGTACAGGCGCTTCTCCGGGAGGATCTCGCGAGCATCAACGCACTGCACGCCTCTGGGAACTCGCTCCAACGGCCCATACGAGTACAGACGGACCTCGTGGCCCTGGGCCACGAAAGACGCCAAGCTCAAGCGTTCGATGCGCCCCAGTGGTCGCCCGTGCCAGAACTGGATGACCGGGTTCCACACTCCGCCAGT
>JAKOZM010000277.1 GCA_029779995.1 Actinomycetes bacterium | reverse complement strand
GGCATCAACCTCGGCCGCCTCAACAAGGTGCCGATGCCGGCGCTGCGCGAGCGACTGGCTGAGTGCGGATTCGCCGGGGTGCAGACGCTGCTGCAGTCCGGCAACATCGTGCTCGATACCGATGAGGCTGACGGCGAGCGCGTCGCGGGCCAGGTGCGGACGGTGCTGTGCGAAGCGTTCGACGTCGACGTGCCGTGCGTGGTGCGCTCTCCCGAGCAGATCCGTGCGGTCGTGGCGCTCAACCCCCTCGCCGATCTCGCGACCGACCCGGCGCGATATCTGGTCACCTTCTTCACCTCCGCTCCACCGGCCGAGTCGGTCGAGCGGCTGCTGGCCTCCGACCGGCTGCCTCCCGGCTTCACGGTCAGTGGGCGGGAGGCTTACATCTGGACACCGGACGGAGTGGCGACCCTGAAGCTGACCAATACCGTGCTGGAGCGCAAGCTCGGCGTCACCGGCACCGCCCGCAACTGGCGCACCGTCGAAGCAATCGCCGCGCTGCTGTAACTGTCCACGTGCTTGCCGCTGGATTACCACGGGGGGCACGGTGTGTGGTGGTGAAGGCTACTGCTGGATCCAAGGCTCCAGAGCGGCAGAGATCTCGGAGAGGTCCGCGGCACCGCTGGCGACCGCGATCACCAGATCGTAGACAGCATCGTCGGGCCCCTCGATCCAGACGCCGTTCACGTCCAGGAAGACGACTGTCGTCAGCCACCCCAACCGCTTGTTGCCGTCAACGAGCGCGTGGTTGTTGACCACCGAGTGCATCAGGGCCGCTGCTTTGAGCAGCAGGGTCGGATAGGCGTCCGAGCCCCACAACGACGTCGTCGGACGGTGAGCAGCCGATTCCAGCAGGCCGACATCCCGCACGGGGCCCACGCCGAGATCATCGGCGAGTGCCAGCAGGTCTTCCGTCGTCAGGAAGACGGTCACCGCCCGAGCCGCTCAAGAACCTCCGCATAGCGAGTCCGAGCGCGCGCCGATGATGCAGCCACCGCCTGCACGTGCCCACGACGCTGCGCCACTTCGTGGATCGCCCGAATCGTCGCCTCCTGCCGACTGATGCCGTCGGCAGCTGCCAAAGCAGCCAGCACCCGCTCATCGTCCTCGGTCAGCCGCAACGTCATCGCCATGGACCCAATGATACCAACTCGGTATCATCGAGCGCTGGGCAGGTGCCCGGGGAGGAGCCGAGGAGTAGCCAGACTCAGGCGGACACCATGCCGGCCCCGAGGGTTTCCCCGGAGTCCTCACGGATGAGGATGAACCCTCCGGTATGCCGGTTGACGGCATACGGATCCACGATCAAGGGCTCGGCCAGGCGGATCGAAACCATCCCGATGTCATTGCACCGCAACGCATCTGGGCTCTCGATGCGCGCAAGCGTGGAGATGTCCAGACGGTCGGACACCTCGCGGACGATCGCTTTCACCGCGCGCGTGGTGTGCTTGACCAGCACCCGAACCCCCGGTCGGAGCGGCTCACTGTGCAGCCACGCGATCCGTGCCCGGAGGTCCTGAGTCACCGTGGGCAGATCATCGGGGTGGACGATGAGGTCGCCACGAGTCACGTCGAGGTCATCGGCCAAGGTCACGGACACCGACTGCGGGCTGCCGGCCTCGCTGACCGCGCGCCCTGGGACAGCGACCCCGGTGATCGTCGTCGAGTGACCGCGGGGCAGGACCACGACCTGGTCACCCACCGCGAGCGCCCCGCTGGCGAGCTGACCGGCATACTCGCGTGCGCTGTTCGGGTCGCCGCGCCGTGGCCGCAGGGTGAGCTGGATAGGCAGTCGCAGCGGACCCGACGCCCGGTCAGGGACGACGAGGCCCTCCAGATGCGACAGCAACGTGGGGCCGACGTACCACGGCGTGCGCGCCGAAGGACTCGTCACGTTGTCGCCGGTCAACGCGCTCACGGGGATCACGGTGGGGGCGGCTGGTGCCAGGCCCGCCGCTGCGAGCTTGCGACTGTATGCCGTGAGCTCGCCGTGCATCTCGCGCACGATCGCGCGGGACCAGTCGACCAGGTCCATCTTGTTGAGGGCGATCACGAGATGGGGCACTCGGAGCAGCGCAAGCATGGCCAGGTGGGTCCGACTCTGCTCGGTCAGGCCATGGCGCACGTCGACCAGGACCAGGCCCACATCGGCGCGGGAGGCACCCGTCACCATGTTTCGCGTGTACTCCGCATGGCCCGGTGTGTCGGCAAGGATGAACCTGCGTTGGGCCGTCCCGAAGTAGCGATGGGCGACATCGATGGTGATGGCCTGCTCGCGCTCGGCCCGCAGCCCATCAGTGAACAGGGACAGGTCGGTGACATCATCGCCGCGACGCCGGGAGACCTCGGCCGCGGCAGCCAACTGATCGTCAGCGACCGCGTCGGCCTCGAGCAGGAGCCGCCCGATGAGCGTGGACTTGCCGTCGTCGACCGAACCGGCGGTGGCCACGGTGAGCAGATCCATCAGAAATAGCCCTCCTTCTTCCGGTCCTCCATGGCCGCGTCCGAGAAGCGGTCGTCGGCGCGAGTGGCGCCGCGCTCGGTGATCCGAGCATGAGCCACCTCGTCGAGGATCTCGTCCAGGGTGCTCGCACTACTGCGGACGCACCCCGTCACGGTCATGTCACCCACCGTCCGAAACCTCACGGTCTCAACCGTGCTCACTTCGCCTTGCCGGAGCGCGTTCGGCCCACCCACGGCATACAGCATCCCGTCGCGCTCGACGACTTCACGTTCGTGGGCGAAGTAGATCGACGGGAGGTCGACCCGCTCGCGGGCCAGGAACCGCCAGATGTCGACCTCGGTCCAGTTCGAGAGCGGGAAGACGCGGACATGCTCGCCGGGCCGGACCCGGGGGTTGTAGAGCGACCAGAGCTCCGGACGCTGATTGCGCGGGTCCCACTGCCCGAACTCGTCCCGGTGCGAGATGACCCGCTCCTTGGCGCGAGCCCGGTCCTCGTCGCGACGGCCGCCACCGAACGCGGCCTGGAAGCCGCGGGCCTCGAGGGCAGCCAGCAGCACCGGCGTCTGCAGGCGGTTGCGCGAGACGCCCTGTCCCTCTCTGATCACCCCGTCGGCGATGGCGCGCTCGACCGATGCGACGATGAGCTCCACCCCGAGGCGCGCCACCCATCGATCCCGAGCCGCGAGCACTTCCGGGAAGTCCAGGCCGGTGTCGACCTGCAGCACGGGGAAAGGCACCGACCCCGGCGCGAAGGCCAGTTCCGCCAAGCGGAGCATGGTGATCGAGTCCTTGCCGCCGGAGAAGAGCAGCACCGGGCGATCGACCTCGGCGACCACCTCGCGGAAGATGTGGACGGACTCGGCGATCAGCGCGTCCAACGCGTCGACCGGCGCACCGAGCCGCGGTGAAATCTCACCTATGACCGACATTCCGACACCTATCGCTATCCCCCACGCATCGCTATCCCCCACGCATCGCTATCCCCCACGCATCGCTATCCCCCACGCATCGATCGCGGCGGAGCCGACTCTATCGGCATCCGCAGGGGCACGTCGGCGGCCGGTAGCATCCCCCTGTGTCCTTGTCGCCACCAGGCGTCCCCGGTTCGGAGTTGCTGACCGACTTCCACGAGTTGAGACGGCTCGGGCGCGGCACGTTCGTCGGGGTTCGGTACCCCTACGTCTACATGGAGACGCCCAAGGCAGCCTGCTCCACGATGAAGGCGATCCTCCTGGACCTCGAACAGCGCAGCGAGCGGGCCCGCCAACTCATGGAGGAGTCGCAGCACACTCTCGGCGTTCACGACAGGCGCATCAACGAGTTCGCGGGTCTGGCCGACGTCACGACCGAGGAACGACACCGCCTGCTCAACTCCCCGGGCGTCACTCGGTTCTGCGTGGTTCGCAATCCGTACGCTCGGCTGGCCTCGGCGTGGATCAACAAGATCCGGATGCCCCGCCAGGCCTTCGTCGGGCTGCGCGAGCAGATCCACGCGTCTGCCGGACGAACCCCGGACACCACGGTGGCCCCTCCCTTCGCAGACTTCGTCCACTGGCTGGCTGCCGGGGCTCCTCAGTCCATCCGCCAGGGCGACGTCCACTGGCGTCGGATGAGCGATCTCGTCCTCTGGAACACGATCTCCTACACGCATGTCCTGCGCGCCGAGTCGTTGGTCGAGGACCTCCAGCCAGTGCTCGATGCTCTCGGCCATGACGCGTCCGCCGGCGATCTCATCGCCCGGCACACGGCCAACGTGTCCCGCCCCTACGACTGGAAAGAGCTGTACGACCACGAGCTCGCTGCGGAGGTGCACCGTCTCTACGAGCCCGACTTCGCGAACTTCGGCTATGACCCAGAGTCCTGGCAGTGGACACCAGAGGAGCTCCACGCGGCCAGCACCACGGCATACTGGGAAGACCGTCTCGTGAGTCTGGAACGGTGGGTCGACGCAGAGCTCGGGATCGATGAGGTGGAGCCGTCGTTCCGACGGCGTCGGCTTCAACGCTGACCGCGAGAACACCGTCTTTCCCGTTGGGGAACACCGCGGGAGGGATCATGTCCTGATCGTTCGAACGTGACTCCCTCAGCCGTTATCTCACGGGGAACGCTAGACGTCCCTGCCGGATCACCCCCGACGAAGTCGCTCTATGAAGCCGCCGATCTCGTCCACCAGGCCGGGGTGAGCGCCCGGCAGAGGGACTTCGGCGTCGACCGCTGCGGCCATGTTGGTGAGCATTGCCTGCACGAGCGTAGGCGCATGGGTGATACCCCACCGCTCGCCCTCGGCCACCAGATCGGCGCCCGTCACCGACGCATGTCGATATACATCGTTCACCGCCAGCGCCAGCTCCCCGTCGGTGGGCAGGTGGGTTTGCGGCACCATGTCGTAGGCGGGAGCCAGCCGACAGGTGACATCCGGCGGATGGAGTACGGAAATGTTCTTGGCGTGCATGTCAAGGTTCCCGACGGCCACCGCTACCACGAGCTGCCTGAACAGAGCCTCCACCATCGGGGCGCCGCCCGCTCCCCGGAAGGCCCGCGCCAAACGCTCCAGGGTGACCGCTCCGCCCTGTCGCTGGTACTTCTGCCCGCCGGAGGCCCCCAGCACCTGGGTGCCGTCCTCTTGATGCACCCGTCCTTGAGGTGCCAGCGGGTCGCGGTCATAACGTTCGATCACCAGGGCCGGGATCCCCGCGAACTCTTCGACCCATGTGGCGTAGCTGGTCAATGCAACGGTGCGCGCCAGCCGGCGCACCGTATTCCTCGTCGTAGATGAGCGTCGGATATCGAGCGTGAAGGGGCTTGAGAATGTGGGTGGACGGGGCGCCGTCGACCACTCGACTCCACCCGCCGTCGCTACCGCGAGCTAGGACGATCTTGTCCTGGCTACCGGCGAGCGACGTCTTGCCACCGATCGGCTTGTTGCCCAGCGGCTCCTCCGATACGTCTGCCAGCATGCGAGCTACGTCGGCCTGCTCCAGCGGCTCGTACCGAGGGACCTTGGGTTCGCCAGGAACCTCCGGATCCCAGACCTGGAGAGCTCCGGCCAGGTCACGCCCGAACCGGCGCAGCAGACCGATCACGTCATGCTCCTGCACTCCGGCGATCTGCGCCAGTCGCGTTCGCATCCGCCCCTCCGGCAGCAGTTCGGCGAAGAAATTGCGTCGGATGGATCCCCGCGAACGAGTCGGACGGACCTGCAAGGGGACGGCGATCGACATCACCATGGAATCGAGACCGAAGCGCAATGCAGCAGCAGGGTCGGGAATCAGGTCGAGGCTGCGCCAGTCGCCACGCAGCGTGCCGAGCCGCTGTTCGTAGAGCTCAACGACGAGGTCACCCATGGTCAACCCCATCTCCAGCCGCCCCATCGGAGGGTGCGCTGATGGTGGCCGTGAGCGTCATGCCGGTCGCTTGCATGGCGGCAAACAGCCGGTCCATCAGGATGGACGGCTTACCAGCTTCCAGTTCCCAGATGTACTTCTGCGTGGTGCCCATCTGGGCTGCCAGCTCGCGCTGGGTCAGGCCGGCCATCAAGCGCGCCTGCTGCAGCATGCGCCCAAGCGACTCCGGACCCGAGACCTTGCCCTGGTATTGCATCCGGCACCCCACCTCACGATGACCACCACGGAGTATTGACTTCGATACCGACGTCACGCTATTAGACGTCAATATTGACGTCGAGCACGTCGACTCCGATATTGACGTCACCTCACCACGGCTCAGACAGCGTCACGCAGACTTCACTCCGATCATGGCGGGGATGCTCGCACCGGTCGCGTTCTTCGAGAAGAGCAAACGCACACCGCGGCCAGGACAACGCAGCACCACGGCCCTCCAGGGAATGTGGTGCAAACCAACAGAGCCTGACCCCTCACAAGAGGGGGTCAGGCTCTGCCGATCTCTGCCGATGTCGTGAGACATCACACTGGTGGACCTCCGTAGAGAGTTTGAGAACCCTTGCCCACCCCTGAAAACCCTATCTTTGCGCAGGTCACGCGGCCTCTACAAGCAGGACCGGCGTTCGTCGGGGCCGACGGTGGCGGACTCGCGGGGTCGGATGGTGCGGTCACTTGAGATGGCTCAAACCCTTCTGCGCCCCGAGCAGGTCGACGATCTGGTGGCGGAGTATCGGGATGGGGCGACGCTCGTCGAGCTGGCATCCCGGTTCGGCGTGAACCGCCGTACGGTTGCCGCCCACTTGGTTCGTCGGGAGGTTCCAATCCGACGCGGGAGCTTCGACCCTTCCCGCATCCATGAAGCAGCCGACCTCTACCTCAGCGGACTGACGCTGGTAGAGGTCGGCGTGAAGGTTGGGGCGGGGCCTCAGGCTGTCCGACGGGCTCTCGCATCGCACGGCATCGTGATCCGGTCTGGCGGTGGGCGTCGGTCGCGGGTCGCCTCGTCCCTGGTTGCAGTCGGGTGATTCTAGGCGTGCAGGACCGGGACGCGAGTATCTGCCTCGGCGGAGACCGCGCGGCGCTGACGGCGATGGATCGCGGCCTCATGCAGGCGTACGCGGACGAGCAGCACAACGCTCACGGGTCCCATGATGATGAACTTGAGTGCGTTCCAGCACGCCCACAGCACGATGAGGTGCAGCCAACCGGGACCGCCGTCGGCGACCGCGGCCGAGCAGGCGTAGGCGATCAGGAAGTACGGGAGAGCAACCAGCATCGCGGGTAGCCCCCACTTGAGTCCGCGTCGGGTGCGGATTGCAGCGAGCAGTCGGTTGCTCGGCATGTAGCGATGCAGGTAGTCGCGGGTGCGAACGCTGAGCGTCCAGATGAAGCGGAACATGACGGGCCTCTCGTCACACGTGTTTCTCCGTCGAGGAGGCAGAACGTGTGTGAGTGCCCGAAGGCCGTCCCGGAGGACCCGCAATATGAGGAGAACCTGCCTCAACCTCCACTGTACGCCGGGGTCGGCATTCACGGAACCCTCCGGTTTCCGCGTCGCCGCGCGTACCTCTCTGTACGAGCGAGAGGAGCCGACGATGACGAACCTGAGCCAGGTGGTCCAGGACGAGCGCACAGCGCGGATGGCGCTGTCGATGATCGTCGAGCCAGACGACGCCGTGACAGGCCGTCTCTTGGGAGACCTGGGGGCACTTGAGGTGTTGCGGCTTGCCGAGCGTGACGATGGGGTGCCGGGCCTCGGCGCCGTTGACGCGAAGGTCTGGCGCGCCCAGTTCGAACGTTCGGACTCTCAGACACACGCGCAGCGCATCGTCGAAGCCCAGCGCATGGGTATCGGCGTGCTGATCCCTGGCGACCACGATTGGCCGTCCGCACTCGACGATCTTGACGATCGGCAGCCATACGTCCTGTGGACTCGTGGTGCTACCTCGTTCCTGGCGCGACCGCTCAGCGAGTTCGTCACGATCACCGGTGCCAGGGCCGCGACCTCCTACGGCGAGCATGTGGCCGGACAACTGGCTTCCGACCTCGCCAACGCTCAACGGGTAGTGGTAGCCGGCGGTGCGTACGGCATCGAAGGAGCTGCCCATCGAACGGCCCTGGCATCCGGTGGCGACACGATCGCGGTCATGGCGAACGGCGTTGATCGCCCCTACCCGATGGGTCACCGCGAGCTACTTGAGCGAGTGGCGGACCTCGGCCTCATGGTCAGCGAGGTTCCACCAGGTGCCGCTCCTACGCGCCACCGCTTCCTCGCTCGCGCACGCCTGATGGCCGCGCTCTCCGCAGCAACCGTGGTAGTTGAGGCCGGTGCCCGCTCTGGATCGATGGCGGTCGCCCGGCGCGCGCACCAACTCGGCCGCGTCGTGGGTGCTGTTCCTGGCCCGGTGACCAGCGCAACGAGCGTCGGGCCTCACCACCTACTCTGCGAGGGCACCGCGAAGCTGGTCACGTGCGTCTCTGACCTTGTAGATCATCCTGAGCGTCGCCCGGTGGGCGGACCTCCGATTGGTTCAGCAGTACCGAGCGTGTCCTCGCCGCGGTCCGACCCGCATCGAGCAATGTGACGCCAGTAGGCGAAAGGTAGATCAGTCCGTCGTGCTGCTGGAGAGCAGGCGGGCTTGGACCAGACTGACATTGAGGTCCGGCACACCGATTCGGCCACGGAACTGACTGTGCTGTACGAGGAGCGCCTCAGAGAACGGACTGGCTAGCGAAGCGACAGGTTCCATCGCTCCGAGCTCATCTACCGCGACGGCCCGGACGTTCTCCAGATCGAGTACCAAGTCGGGGATGTCCCTGAACCCTGGGAGATAGTAGTAGCGTCCCTGAGTCGCCTTCAGCACGTTCCGTTCCAGCTCATTCCAGGCACCCTTCGACTTCGCCTCAACCCACTTCTGGTACCGAGCGTTCGACTCCAGCAGATCGGCGCGCGCGAGGAGAGCGAACTCAACCTTGTCTTGGGCAAAGTCGCACGCCGGCGTGAGGGTTACCCACCATCCTTGGTCTGACGCGCGGAGAATGTCACCTGGCGCACGTCGCGCCGAAGCAGGTGGGTAGACGTAACGGTGACTCGGGTGCGAGGCGCTGGCCTCTTCTCGCCGGTCGTCGAGGATTCGTGCGAGTCGGCTTAGCAACACCTGGGCGATGTCCGCAGATTCGCCGTCTACGACGTACTCAGTCCAATTTGGAGCGAGCTCGTTCCACATGTGCTCGGTTAGCACCGACGCGACATGCTGCTCGATCTCGTTGATCGTCACGAGCGCCCGGCTGGCGACCGCCGCAGCGATGGCGGCGGGGAGCTTCTCGGTGTCTTCCTTGGTGACAACGGTGACGAGCGGTGGCATCTCCTCGTGTGACACCTTTTCCGGCAGGGCTGTC
>JAKOZM010000267.1 GCA_029779995.1 Actinomycetes bacterium | reverse complement strand
CGTTCAGCCCGGGCACGTTGGACCCAGTTGCCCAACGTGCCCTCGTTGACGCCCAAGTCGCGAGCCACCGCCGCGATCGGCTTCTTGGTCTCTTCGACGATCCGGACCGCTCCCTCACGGAACTCCCGGTCGTACTTCGCTCTTCTCGTAGACATCTCAATCCTCATTGTCGATGCCTCCACACTTCGGGGGGAACCTCAGTTGCTGCCACCGAGCTCTACTTCTCGGAACTGTCGAAAGCCTTGCACTCGCGAAATACGACGGTGTTTCGGACCACCTTCTTGACCCTCTGCATAGAATGCGTTGAAGACGCGGACAAAATCGACTCCATGGCCAAGAGTGGTCAGACTCTCGAGGATGGGGACATCAGTGTGAAAGATGCAAGGGTAACAAGCGTCCTCGGCGATGACGCCAACGTTGCTGCGACTCTGGTTCGTAAGGCGGCCACATTGCGCGACGCAACACAAAAGACTGTCGACAGCTTTCCTGCCAGTTCGAACCCGCGGTACACGGCATTGAAGAAGGTGAACGGACGTTGGCTCGTTCAGGCTTTCCTCGGCTGATCTTGACGCTAGGCCTCGCAGCAGTATGTTGGAGCATGAACGTGGCGTCACCTCAGGCCGCAGAATGCGTCAGAAGCTACGACGGGTCCTCGGCTTCTACGTGTCAGCAGACACTGGAGTGGAGCTACGACCAAGCCGCCCGAGTTCTTCGAGAGAATATTGAACAGAAGGGGTCGCTCGATCGTCCGGGTGGCCCCATCTATCGCTACCGCAAGCAGAATCGCTGCGACAACCAAGGCTTATGCGGTGCCTCAGCTTTCACCTGCCCTCGGGTCAACGGCCAGAACGGCTTCAGGTACATCGCAGTCGCGTACCTTGAAACACCGAACGGGCTGCAGTTGGCTGGCGCAGCATCCGTCTGTGAATACCTCGGTCGCACCGTGCCGCTGGCCGATGTCGAGGCCGCTGTTCACGAAGCGATCAGCAAACGCATTCCGACACCCACCGTCACCTCCGCCCCACCCGGCAAATCCCTGGTCAACCTCTTCACCATCTACTCGACCACCCCAGCGCCCGAACAAGCAATCACCTTCACCACCCCCGTACCCGGCGAACTCCGAGCCACCCCCGAATACACCTGGAACTTCGACGACGGCCGCACCGGCAACGGCCCCGGCACCCCCTTCACCGAAACCCACCTCCCCTCACGCAGCCCCGGCTACTACCTCGGCACCACCTACACCACCCCAGGCACCAAACACGTCACCCTCACCGTCACCTGGCGCGTCACCTTCCGCCTCGAAGGCGTCACCGACATCCCCCTCACCCCCATCACCATGACCGCCACCGAAGACAAACAGGTCGCGACAGCCCGAGCCGTCCTCGTCAACTGACCCGGCCCACCCGCCCTCCGCAGTCACCAGTGCCTCACCGCCTGCCCGGTTGCCGAATGGCGGGGTCCTGCCACACTGATCCGGACGCTCGGCTGCAGGGGGCTGCGTCCCTCGGTATGCCGTGCCACCGGTTCGCTGGGCACGAGCAGGAGTGATGGATCGATGCATCGAACACGAGCAATCGTCGCGGGGCTGTTTCTCACAGGGACGGCTGCGTGCACCCAGAGTCCACCAGCTCCCACGCCAGCCCCGACGTCAAGCTACGTCACCACGACCTCGGCGACACCGACCGGCGCCACCACCTCGTCCGCGGCCGACGAGTCATCGGCGTTGGTGGCTGCCACCGAGCTCTACTTCTCGGAATTGTCGAAAGCCTTGCACTCGCGAAATACGTCAGTGTTTCGGACCACCTTCTTGACGCTCTGCATAGAATGCGTTGAAGATGCCGGCAAGATCGACGCCATGGCCAAGAACGGCCAGACCGTCGAGGGTGGTGATATTCAAGTCACGAATGCGCGAGTTACAAGCATCCTCGAGATGGACGCGAATGTCGAGGCCGTCCTCGTCGCCGACGAGGCAATCTTGCGCGATGCAACGCAGAAGATTATCGACAATTTCCCTGCGGGCAAGGATCCGCGGAACGTGGCACTGAAGAAGGTGGACGGACGATGGCTCGTTCAAGCATTCCTCGGCTGAACTTAGCTCTGGCCCTCGCAGCGATGGTTCCGCGCTGGTCCCGGCCCCTGGGTCTGATGGCTGTGCTGGTGGCAGCTTCTTGCTCAGGTCCGTGGCCGACCCAGCCGGCGATGGATTTGGTCGGTGGGGCATCTGGTGGGATCGAAATGCCCAGCTACGTGTTGGGTAGCCCATTCACAGTGTCTGGAGTGGCCGTCTGCCGTCGAGGCCAGGAGCCTGTGACGGTCACACGGGTCAGCGCTTACCCCGAAGGGTCGATGGAGGTCACCGATTTCGAGACGTCACGATACCGATGAAATCCACGACGAGCCTGACGATGGGCGATCCCCGATCGTTGCGCGAGACCATTCTTTTAGATCCCGGAGCTCGCTCCGTGCCTACCCCGTGCAACGATGCCACTACCGATCCAGGCCCCGATGAGATCTTCACCTACTTGGCGTGGGAGGTCCGGGCAAGACAACCAGCGACCGCGGAGAGGTTTGTGGTGGCTTATCGATCCGGCGCTTTCGAGGGTGAAACCGTCCTAAACATCTCCATGAAGCTGGGGTTGCGTCAGGCGTGAAGCGCCCGGCACATGGTCGGGTGTGTGTTCGGCGGGCAGAGCGTTCTACGTCGCCGCCGCTCACGCTGACCTATCCCCTCAGGGGCAGCCTTCGTAGCTACCACCGGGGCTGAGGATCTACTCCTGGCAGGCGCCTCAGCGACGCACGAGCACCGTGTTGGCGGCCTTGTCGTGCAGACCACGCCCGTCGCGGTCCCAGATCAATGCCGGAATGGCCAGGCAGAGCAGCAGCGAGCGGATCGCGACCTGCACCACCGAGGCCGGACGCCCGTTGATGCTCATCAGACCCAGACCGAGGATGCGCTGTCCCACCGTCGAGCCCACCGTCGGAAGCAGCAGGAGGTTCTCGACGAAGAAGACTCCCAGCGGCACGAAACTGCCCGGCCCACCGTGACCCAACTCGACCTTGAAGAGCAAGGCAGCGATGAGCTGGCAGATCGTCCAGTCGATGAGCACGGCCACGAGCCGCCGGCCGAACCGCGCGATCGACCCCGGGCCCTGCTGCGGCAGATGGAGGGACTGCCCGGCA
>JAKOZM010000240.1 GCA_029779995.1 Actinomycetes bacterium | reverse complement strand
CGAGGTGGCCAAGCGGGTTGCGAAGCGAGGTCCGCTGCCCTTCACTGTGACTTTCGTGGCCTTCGGCGCTGAGGAGAATCCCGGCGGGTTGGTGGGGTCCAACAGGTTTGTGCAGCGGATGAGCAAGGCCCAGATCCGCCGGACCCAGGTGATGATCAACTACGACTCGCTCATCGTGGGCGATCACCTCTATGTCCACGCTGGTGCCAATCGCCGGACTGGACCCCGCGACGCCATGCTTGGGGTGGCCGCGAGGCACATGCTTCCGCTGCAGATACAACCTGGCTGGAACCGGGCCTACCCGGCTGGGATCACGCCCAACGGCTTCAGCGACTACACCGCGTTCAACAAGGTGGGCATCCCGATCGTCGCCTTTGAGGCGACCAACTGGGAGATCGGGGAATTTGACGGCTACACCCAGACCGAGGAGCACGGGTCCTACTGGCACACGCCTTCTGACACGCTGCCGACGATTCTCGATCACTACCCACAGCGACCTGGAGCCCACCTGTACGTCTTCACGAAGGGGACGGTCGCGTACCTGGACTCGCTGCGGTGATGTCCGGTGGTCGGGTTCTGATTGGGCAGTTCGGCGGCTCGTGACGTGATGCCCGGCGTGGGCCCAGTTCCGTCTGCGCATCTGGTTGGGAAACCGCCGTTTGAGATGATTCCCAACCAGCGACGCGCCGTGGACAGGACATTCCGGACAGTAGATGGGGCGTGTCTCTCCATATCTGGTTGATCTTGGTGGGGCGCCACCCAGAAGTGGTCGACGACCGGGCCGAGAAGCCACCCAACCTCCCATCCGGCATCACGGATCGGAGCATGGGGCGCGTTCGTAAGCCCCGGCACCCCGGTCGCAGGCTCCCGAAAGCACCTAACCCTCATTTCCGCACACAACTCGCAGCAGACCTGCGAAATAGAATCCCTCCACAGGGCTTCCTCCCCTCGATCATATGTACTACAGTAGGGGTAACAGAACAGGGGGGGCCGGTATGACAGTCGGGGAACTGATCGCCACCTTGACAGCCACTTGGTCGACAACCCGATGAACCGCTACGTTCTGCGCCCCGACGGTCCAGTCACCATCACCTGCTCGCACGACCGGCCAGCGGATTCCACGTGGTGGCTGCCCGCTCCGGACGGGCGCTTCCGGTTGGGGCTGCGCGTCTACTACCCTCTCGAACCGATCATCACCGGGCGATGGACGCCGCCGGCGGTCGTGCCGGCATGATCGCAGTCACCGTCACTGCGGGGTGTCGGCAGCCTTCAAATCCTCCCCGAGTTTCGCCACGCGGGCCGTGAGATCAGCCCCCTGCGGCCCCATCTTCGGCCAGAAGTGCGCGCCGATCAGGACCTGAACGTCATAAGCCAAGTCCGTCGTGAGGTGGAAGTTCGGATCCTCGACTTCCGGGGGCAACGCGATGCCCTTTGCCTTCGCCGCCGCGATGATG
>JAKOZM010000235.1 GCA_029779995.1 Actinomycetes bacterium | reverse complement strand
ATTTATTCTCTTTTTCGTGAACCGTTGTCATTAACGGAGGGTGGCGGTGTGGGTGGCTAAGTCGCACGTGCGCGCTGTTTCTGCCGAGGATGAGCCGGCCGATATGACTCTCGCTGAGGCGATTGAGTCGGGCAGTTATGTGGAGATCTTGCGGGCGCAGCGCCGGGATATTGTGGAGTGTCTGCCGGATGAGCGGGGTCCGGCGAGGGCTGCGCTCCATCGTCAGTTGGCGTTGATCTCGAAGGAGATTCAGGCGCTCGATGATGTGGCGCTGCAGGCGAAGCTTGAAGCGGCCGAGGATGAGCGTGGCGAAGCCGAGGCTTGGAACGCTGAAGCTATCTGACGCTGCCCGCAAGGTTTCTGTCCCGTCTGGGATCACGTCGACGATGTGGCCTGCGGTGGAGCGGATCTGTCGCGGGAAGCTTGGCATCACGTTCGATCCGTGGCAGGACCAGGCGGGCATGCTGGCACTCGCCAAGCGTTCTGATGGGACGTTCGCGGCGGCGATCGACGGTGTAGGTATGTCGATCTGCCGACAGGCCGGCAAAACGTTCTGGCTTGCCGGGTTGGTCTTCGGGTTGTGCATTCTGCGGCCGGGCACGTTGGTGGTGTGGTCGGCGCATCATGCCGCGACGCACGGCGAAACGTTCTTGTCGATGATTGCGTTCACGGAGCGGTTGCGGGTCGCCCCGTATATCGGCCAGGTGTTCCGTGGATCGGGTGAGGAAGAGATCCGGTTCCGTAACGGTTCGCGGATCTTGTTCGGTTGTCGTGAGCGTGGGTTCGGGCGCGGTATCCCTGGCGTCGATGTGATCGTTGCGGATGAGGCGCAGATCATGACGGAGAAGGCTGTGGACGCCATGATCGCGACGATGAACACGTCGTCGTTGGGCCTGGCGTTTTATGTGGGCACACCGCCTGCGCCGGAGGATCCGTCTGATGCGTTCACGCGGATGCGTAAGAGTGCTTGGGATGGAACGCTCACTGACGGTGTGTGGATCGAGTTCGGCGCTGAGCCTGGTGCTGATCCATCGTCGCCGAAGACGTGGCGGGTGAATCCGTCATATCCGCATCGGACGCCGCGGCGGTCAATCGTCCGGTTGCAGCGCAAGCTGTCTCCGGAGTCGTTCCTGCGTGAGGGTTTGGGCATCTGGGAGGAGTTCGACCGCTCGACAGGTGCATTCCCGTCGGATGTGTGGGCGGCGCTTGTCGACGCATCCTCGAAGCCTGGTGCTGACCTTGTGTTCGGCGTCTATGTGAACGTGCCTGGCACGAATGCGGCGATCGCGGTCGCATCCGAACGCTCTGACGGTGTGCGGCACATCGAGATCCTGCCGGATTCGGGTGGTGTTGAGAAGTTGTCGGGTTGTTCGTGGGTGGCTCAGCGGGTGATTGAGCTGTCGCAGCGGTGGTCTCCGCGTGCGGTGGTGATCGATAACCATTCAAATGCGGGTGCGATCGTCGCGGAGATTGAGGCGGCTGGTGTCACGGTCACCACGACGTCGCCAGTGGATCGGGCGCGTGCCGATAACGGGTTTGCGGGTGCTGTTGATGCGGGCACGATTCGTCATCTTGGTGATGCGCGGCTGACGTCGGCGGTGTTGGGTGCATCGTGGCGTGAACTCGCTGACTCGCGCGCGTTTAACCGGAAAGGAAAGGGCGCGGATATCACCGAACTGGTGGCGGCGTCACTCGCGCTGCATGGGCTTTCTGTCGAGACGGTCGCCGAGTCCGCGTATAACGCGGACGACTACGACTTCATGATGCTGTGAGGAGGTGTTGATGGCTATTTCCGCGTGGCTTAAGTGGCCGAAACTGATCGTGCCTGATGTGAACACCACCGCCGCGCCGATTATTGACTACATCTCACTACGGGTTGAGCATCAGTCGGTCGAGGAGTTATGGACAGAGCAGCCGCACCTCCGGACCGTGGTTGACTTCCTGGCCCGCAACATTGCCCAGCTCGGACTACAAGCCTTCGAGCGGCAGGATGACGGCGGACGTGAACGAGTGCGCGATTCACCGCTGTCTACACTGCTACGTCGCCCGTCGCCGCAGCAGACTGGATACGAACTCGTCCGGGCACTGGTGTCGGATCTCGCGCTGTATGACAACGCCTATCTGATGATTCTCCGGCGATCGAACACCGAGCCGGGCGCCCCGAACGTGGAGCTGCGCACCATCCGGCCGTCATGGATCACAGGAACGGTGAAGGCTGACGCTTACGCAGTGGAGGCGTACAACGTACGGTTTCCCGACCACCCTGGCTCATTCTCAATCCCCGCTAAGAACGTGCTCCACTTCCACGGTTGGCAGCCAGCCGAGGAGCGGTTCGGCTCGTCGGCCGTCCACTCCCTCAAGGCGATCCTGGCTGAGCAGATCCATTCGACCCGCTTCCGTGAGCAGGTGTGGAAGCGCGGCGGCCGGATCAACGCCTTCGTGACCCGCCCCGCGACCGCGCCGGCGATGACACCCGAGGCGCGGACCAAGTTCCAGCGACAGTTCAACGAGGCGTACGCCGGCGACGGCGGATACCGTTCCGGTGGTGTGCCATTCCTGGATGAGGGCGCAGAGCTAAAGCAGCTCCGCTTCTCTGCCAAGGAGGAGCAGTGGGTGGAGGCAACGAAACTCAGCCTCCAGACCGTCGCCGCCGTCTACCACGTGAACCCGACAATGGTTGGCCTGCTCGACAACGCGAACTACTCGAACGTGCGCGAGTTCCGCCGGATGCTATACGGCGAGACGCTAGGTCCGATCATCCGGCAGATCGAGGACCGGTTGAACGCATTCCTACTCCCGATGCTTGGTATTGACGATGGGCGGGTGTACGTCGAGTTCAACGTTGACGCGCGACTGCGTGGCTCCCAGGAGGAGCAGGCGGCGGTTGCCGCTGCCGCCGTCGGCGCACCGTACATGACTATCAACGAGTACCGCGCGCTACAGAACCTTCCCGCCGTTGAAGGCGGCGCCGTGCTGGTGCAGCCGCTCAACGTCACCCAGAACGGTAGTCACGATCCCGTCCCCGCCGAGCTGAATCCGGACGACCCAGGGCCGGATGGGGCACTCATGCGCGAACTTCAAGCGCTCAGCTCGAAGGAGGGCTATTGACATGAAGACGAAGAATCATGCCATCGGTCGCGTGAAGGCCGGACCTGATGACGGGCTCGCCGAGGGCGAGTTCCTGGTCTACCCGGCCACATTCACCCGCAACCCGGACAGCTACGGCGACGTGATCGCCAAAGGTGCGTTCGCCGCGGACATCACGCGGTGGAAGGAGTCCGGGAATATCCTGCCCGGCCTGTTTGGGCATCGCCTCGATGACCCGGACTACTACGTCTCCGAGGTCATCGACATGGGTGAGGACGACCACGGTTGGTGGGTCAAGGGACGGTTCGACCTCGAATCGCCGAAGGGGATGCAGGTATATCGGCTCGTCAAGGGCCGCCGGCTAACCCAGCTCTCGTTCGCGTTCGACACCCTCGATAGCGGCGAGGTCACGCTCGACGATGGCACGAAGGCCAACGAACTCCGGGAACTCAAGGTGTACGAGTTTTCATTCGTCCCTGTAGGCGCGAATCAGGAGACGTCGGTGGTCGCAGTGAAGGCAATGGCCGAGGCCATAACTGCCGATATCAAGGCTGGGCGCGTGATCTCAAAGAAGAACGAGGATTCACTACGCACCGCGTACGAGGCGATCGGCGAAGTACTCGCCAGTCTCGCACCCGAAGATGTGGAGAAGGCCAACGGTGATAGCCCGTCGCGTGAAGCGGCCAGCGATTCGGCGTCCGCCACTCCTACGAAGGAGAAGGAAGACCTGATCGTGGACTTCTTCAACACCATCCGATCCCTAGGAGGGGAACAATGAATCTCAAGAAGGAACGCGAGGCGCTGATCAAGAAGGCGTCCGAACTGATCGACGCCCGTAGGGCCGCCGACGAGACGCTGACCGACGATGATCGCGCCGCTCTCGCCGACTACAAAGAGAAGATCGACAGCTACGGCAAGCAGATCGAGCAGGCATCCGAGGACGAGGCGCTGATCGCCGCGATCTCCAAGTGCGCACCGACCGCCGGTGGTGACGACGACGCCCCGGCCGGCGGTCCTGCTGCCGATGAGCCGAAGTCGCTCGGTGCGCACTTTGTCAAGCACGCCGCCGAGCGCCTGACCCAGGTCAAGGGCATGTCGGGTGCGTCGGTGTCGGTGCCGGAGTTCAAGGCACCCACCGATACTCACGGGCTGACGTCGTGGACTGCGGGCGTCCCGTATCTGACCGACTGGGATCGTACAGTCGTGCAGGGCTACCGCCCCGAGGTAACCGTCGCCTCACTGCTTGGCAGTGGCTCGATCTCGGGTAACGCCATCAGCTACCTGGTGGAGGCCGCCCGCGCGGGAAACTTCGAGACCGTCGCGGAAGCCGGGGCGAAGCCGCAGTTCAGCTACGGCAACCCGACCACGGTGACCGACGCACTCAAGAAGATCGCCGGCTTCATCAAGCTCACCGACGAGTTCTTGGAAGACGCACCTTTCCTCAAGAGCGAGATCGACGGCCGACTGCTGTATGACCTCGCGTGGTACGAGGAGCAGCAGCTACTCAACGGAAACGGCTCGGGTCAGAATGTGCTCGGTCTGCTGAACCGGTCCGGTATTCAGACCGAAACCGGGGCGTCGGTCGCTGACAATCCGGATGCGATCTTCCGGGCGATCACGAAGGTGTCGACCGGTTCGGGTTTGCGAGCTGATGGTGTGGTCATCAACCCGACCGACTACCAGTCGTTGCGTCTGGCGAAGGACGGCAATGCCCAGTACTACGGCGGGGGCTTCTTTGCCGGCCAGTACGGCCAGGGTGGGATTCCGGAGAATCCGCCGCTGTGGGGCTTGCGGACGGTGGTCACTCCGGCGATCGCTGCAGGCACCGCTCTCGTGGGCGCGTTCAGCCAGTCGGCCACCCTGTACCGCAAGGGCGGGATTCGTGTGGAGGCCACCAACTCCAACGCCACTGACTTCACGTCCAACCTCGTCACGATTCGCGCCGAGGAGCGTGTCGCACTCGCTGTCCGTCGCCCGCTCGGCCTCGTCAAGGTCACCCTCGCCGCCGGCGTGTGAGGTGATCGGGCATGGACGAGTACGTCGTTGACGTGAACGGAATCCCGCATACAGTGCAGGCGACCGCCGAGGATGCGAAGGCCCGCGGGCTGGAGCTCAAGGCGAAGCCGGTAGCGAATAAGGCTCGCCGCCGGACGGTGAATAAGGCTGTCGTCAGTGACGAGTCCTGATCATGGGTTGACCCCGGCATCGTTGGGTGTCGGGGTCTCCCAGGGCCAGATTGATCAGGCTGTCGGCCTGGTGCGAGCGTTCTGTGGCTGGCATGTGTGGCCGGTCGTGACCGAGACGCTGATTGTGGACGGCGTGGGCGGTGTTGTGTTGACACTCCCCACACTCAAGGTCACGGACGTCGCCCTGGTGGTGGAGTCTGGCGTCGTACTCGTCGACCTCAACCGGCACCTCAGCGTCGTTGATGACGCGGACGGCTACGAGTGGTCGGCGTCGGGCGATGTCAAGCGGGTCGGCGGGTGCTGGACGACCCGCTGGCGCGGCATTGAGGTCACGCTTACGCATGGCTTCGAGACATGCCCGCTGCTGTCAGTGGTGGCCGGTATCGCCTCGTCAGGGACGGCCCCAGAGGTGGTGGGTCCGTTCTCGTTCGGCGGTTCTGACGCGGCGTCGTCGGTGATGCCGTACCGGGACGCCTTGTCGCTGTACCGAATCCCGGTTCTTCCGTGACTGAGGTAGTTGTGCGCCATCGTGAGGGCGGCCGCGACGATAACGGTGCGTGGCTGGCAGGTTCTGACGCCAACCTGCTCGCGTTCGCTGTCGCCCCCGGCGGTGGGGATGACTTCACCGGCCGGGAACGCGAGGGCGAGCAGGTCAGGTGCACCGTCTACTTTCTCGACTCCGTCGACATCGTGAACGGAGACGAGTTGACAGTGCGCGGAGAGCGGTTCCAAGTCACGGTGAACGTGTGGCGTTCTCCGTGGACTAACCGCGGCGGCGTTGAGGTGCTGTGTAAGCGAGGCCAAGGATGACCAGTTCGGCGAAGATCACCGGCTTCAAGCTTGACCACAAGGGCCTCAGCGCGGTGCTGAGAACCCAGTTCGCCGAGATGATCAACGCGAAGGCCGAGGAGATCGCAACGACGGTCCGCGGCATCATCAACGACGCTGAGGTGCCGGTCGAGGTCGACGAGTACACCACTGACCGCAATGCGGCGGCGGTGGTGATCGCGCACCCTCGCGGGGTCTCTTTGCAGGCGTCGATGGGCGCGCTGTCCCGTGCGGCCGCTCAGTATGGCCTTGAGGTGACGCTCAAGTGACCCGGCAACCTGTCGATGCCGGGAAGCTTGTCAAGGACTGGCTTGCCGGTCAGGCTGCGACGGCATTCCCGGGTTTGCTGGTGGCGCTTGAGCTTCCGTCGAAGTGGAAGCTCGGGGACGGTCCGGTGCTGGTTGTCTCCGATGATGGCGGGCCGGTGGCGTGGCCGGTAGCCACGAAGCCGACGATCCGGGTGACGTCATGGACGTCGGGCCGCGACCGCACCTATGCGCATTGGGCGCTTGGTCTCATGCTCGGCACCCCGATTCCGGGTGTGGCCGCAGTGCTTCCCGGCACCGGGATAATCGAGGCCCGCGATGACAAGAATCGTGGGGACCTCACCAGTTTCACTGTGCGCCTTCGAGTTCGCACGGTCTGAATCTCACACCAGCAGTAGAACCCGTCAGGGGTTGCTGGTGTGTCCATTTGCCCGCGAGGGCATGTCAATGCCCTGAGGAGGGAATGAATCATGGTTGCAACCATCAACCCGGATGCCTCGCATATCTGGGACGAGGCCGAGGTCTGGATCCAGTCGAAGGCTGACGTCGACACCGCGGGCGGTATCGCTTCGGTCATGCCGAGCACGGTCAGCGAGGATTTCGCGCTCAAGGGCTGGGGCTATGTCGGGCTGATCGCCGCCGACAAGGGCATCCCGGTCGAGCCGTCCGGCGAGCTGAAGGAGTTCGACGGCTTCGGGTACACCTCGTACCGGCAGAAGTACTCGAAGGGCAAGGTCAAGACCGGATTCTCCGCGCTCGAAGACAACGCCGTCACGCAGAAGATCGTGCTGCCCGGTTCGACTTCCGACAAGATCGGCGTTCCCCGCGACCTCCAGTTCTACGTCTTGTACCGAACCGTCGACCAGGGCTTTGCAGACCTCGTGCGCGTGAGCCTGCGCCCGGCCACCCTGGAGCTGACCAGCCATTCCGGTTCGGTCGAGGGTGAGCAGGAGATCTACGAGTTCACCGTTCACCACTCCCCGGACAACAACCGGGACGTGTTCCGGAAGATCGGCGGCAGCGTGGTTGCGGGGCCGACCACATGGACTGTCACGATCAGCGGTACCCCGACCGGCGGGACGTTCACGCTGACCGTCGGCGGCCAGACCACCACCGCGCTCGCCTACAACGCCACCACATCCGCGGTCCAGTCGGCGCTGGTGGCACTATCCTCGGTCGGCGCGGGCAACGCGACCGTGACCGGTTCGGCGGGTGGCCCGTACGCGGTGGCCCTCGCCAAGGGCGGCACCCTGACCGGAGACGGGTCCAGCCTGACCGGCGGCACCACTCCGGCCGTGACCGTCACCTAGTCCTGATGATCGTCCCTCGCGTGGTATGATCGTCCCTCGCGTGGCTGGGTTCAGCTCCCGGCCACGCGAGGGGCACCCCATCGCGGGAGCTGAAAGAGTTGGGAGCTGAACACCTTTGAGAGTGCCAACCGAATCTGAGATGCGTGATGCCGGGGAACGGCTCGGCATCCTCGCCGCGGGTGACCCGATCACGCCGCGGGTGCGGGCGAAGCTCGCGAAAGTCGTCACGGACGCGCTCGCTGAAGATGAGGCGAGCGCTGGCCGCGAGAAGTCGGGGGATGCGCTCGCAGCACCCCTGATCGACACGTACCAGCGCCTCACAGGTGCGGGTATGTCGGATGCGTCGGCAGGCCGGATCGTGGCCGCGCTCGCCCCAATTGTCTACCGAAAAACACAAGGGAGCTGAACTGAAATGGCTGCTGTACCTTCCACCGCCCCACGTCCGCAGGACCGTAAGGCACCAGCCGTCCGGTGCGCACCGACGAGAAAGCGCGCCAGTGCCGCCCGCGTCGCCGAGGCCGCCGACGATGAGTATGTAATCATCGAGCGGTGCGGCGTCACCATCCGCATCCCCCGCGACCAGGGCCAGTGGCCTATCGGTGTGCTCCGCCGATTCACCGGCGGTAACGAGGTAGGGGCGATGCTTATGCTGATCGGTGACGCCCAGGTCGACGCGCTGGAATCGGCAGGGGCGGTAGCCGATGACTTGACCGCGATCGCTGACGAGTTCGCGGCCGCGATCGGAGTGGACGACACGGGAAACTGATCCGCCTCCTACGCCTGGTCGATGAGTTCGGCGATCAGGTGGAGGCGGACTTGGAGCGGTACTATCGGCGTGACCTAGTCGACTTCTATCGCGGCCGGATGTCGATCCGGAAACTGTGCGTGCTGGTGTCTGAGCTGCCGTGTGAGTCACGGACGCGGCGCTCTGTAGACGGCGTGGACCCGTGGACCCGCACCGACTATCTGCTGTCGGATCTGTGGG